>JBGQKM010000257.1:0-8649 GCA_041499515.1 Planctomycetia bacterium
CGCGTGGCAGATGGCAAAGCCGCCGTGCATCTCGGGCTTCTCGGCGTTTTGAGGCGTGAAGTAGGCCTCGAACTCGTCGAGCCTGGTGATGGCGCGCGTGTTGGCCGCGCGATGGGCCAGCGCGCGGTCGAAGAGATTTTTTTGCATGGCGGCCAATTCTCCGGCAACGCGGGCCACGAATTCGCCGCGCGCGATGGCCGGCTTTTTCTCGCCCCCGGCTTCGTCGCGCCGCTTGGGCATCAGCGTGTCGCCCGCGATATCGCGCGGGCCGACCTCAACCAGAATCGGCACGCCCCGTTTCACGTGCTGCCATTTTTTGTCGGCCCGCGGCAAATCGCGGTTGTCCACTTGCGCGCGGACCGGGGCCTCGTCGTATCGTTGGGCCGTCAGTTCCGCGCGCAGCCGGTTGCAATACTCGATCACCGGCCCGCTCTCTTCGTCGTTGCGATAGATCGGCAGGATGACGACGTGCTGCGGCGCCAGCCGCGGCGGCAGCACCAGGCCGTCGTCGTCGCTATGCGTCATCAGCAGCGCGCCGATCAGCCGCGTCGAAACGCCCCAGGAAGTCGTCCAGGCAAATTCTTCGCGCCCTTGAGCCGACAGAAATTTGATCTCCTGGGCCTTGGAAAAATTCTGCCCCAGAAAGTGCGACGTGCCGGCCTGCAGCGCCTTGCGGTCTTGCATCATGGCTTCGATGCTGTAGGTGTTCACCGCGCCGGGAAAACGCTCGCCAGCGGTCTTCTCACCGCGAATGACCGGCATCGCCATGTAGTCCTCGGCGAAGGTGGCATACACGCCGAGCATTTTGAGGGTTTCTTCTTCGGCTTCCTCGCGCGTGGCGTGGGCCGTGTGTCCTTCCTGCCATAAGAATTCCGTGGTACGCAAAAACATCCGCGTGCGCAGCTCCCAGCGGACCACGTTGGCCCACTGGTTGATAAGAATCGGCAGGTCGCGATACGATTTGACCCACTTGGCGTAAGTCGCTCCGATGATCGTCTCGCTGGTAGGGCGCACCACCAGCGGCTCTTCCAGTTTGCCGGTGGGTACCAGGTGGCCGTCGGGCCCGGCTTCGAGCCGGTGGTGCGTCACGACGGCGCATTCCTTGGCGAATCCCTCGACGTGCTCGGCCTCTTTTTCCAAATAGCTCAGCGGGATGAACAGCGGAAAATAAGCGTTCACGTGGCCGGTGTCCTTGAACATTCCGTCCAGCGCCCGCTGAATGTTCTCCCACAACGCATATCCCCAAGGCTTGATGACCATGCATCCGCGCACCGCCGAGGGTTCGGCCAGGTCGGCGGCGCGGACCACCTGCTGGTACCACTCGGGATAATCTTCGGCGCGAGTCGGAGTAATCGCGTTCTGCGGAGCCTTGGCCATGCGGTTGCCTCGGTCGAATGTTCGTGTCGCGGATACGGAAGGCCGCTTATTCTATGCGACAGCCTAGAAGCGCAACAATGGGACACGCGCGGGCCTTGTGGCATCCTCTGGCGGGCCCTAGAATTGACGGTTTCCGGCGCCTCATGCCCTCAACGACGTCGCAATTGCGCGGCGTCTTAGAAAGTTCCCCATGTCTCGGCGGTACGTCAGCCAATTAGCTCATCAGGAAGCCATCGATCAGATTTTCCTGGCTTCCGATAAGCAGTTGCGGCCGAATCGCAACGGCAACTTGTATTTGCAGCTCGAACTGTCCGATCGCAGCGGGGCCATCGCCGCGCGGATGTGGAACGCCAGCGAGCAGGACTATCGCAACTTCGAAAACGGCGATTACGTGCGCGTCGAAGGCTCGACGCAACTTTTCCAGGGCACGATCCAACTCATCGCCAGCAGCATTCGCAAGGCATCGGCCAACGAAGTCAACCCCGACGACTTCATGACTCTGGGCTCGAAGGAAGTCGACCAGCTCGTGTTGCGCTTGAGCGGCTTCTTGCGCAAGCTGCGCGATCCGCACCTGCTCAACCTGGCCGAATGTTTCCTGGTCGATGAAGAATTCATGCGCAAGCTCAGCCGCGCGCCGGCCGGCGTGAAGAACCATCACGCCTATCTGGGCGGCCTGATCGAACACATCGTGAGCCTGATGGATCTGATCAATCGCATTGCCCCGATCTATCCTTCGATCCATGCCGACGTGCTGCTGATGGGCGCGTTTTTGCACGACATCGGAAAAATCGACGAATTGACCTACGAACGCGACCTGGCCTATACCGACGAAGGCCAACTGATCGGGCACGTGGTGATGGCCGTGGGCATTCTCGAACGCAAACTCAAGGAGGCCGAACGGCTCTCGGGCGAAGTCATTCCGGAGGAGCTCGTGTTGCGGCTGAAACATATGATCGTCAGTCATCACGGCCAATACGAATACGGCAGCCCGAAGCTGCCGATGACGCTGGAGGCGGTGGCCCTGCATCATTTGGACAATCTGGACGCCAAGATTCATTCGTTCGATCAATTGATGCGTGACGATCCGAACGTGGAGAGCGGCTGGACGATTTTTCATCACGGCCTGGGGCGCAAGCTGTACAAGGGAGAGCCCGCGCCGCCGCAACGGCCGAATCCGCCACATTAGGAAACACCGGCATCGTTTCATCGGAGAGGGGGACAGTCCCCTTTTAGCTCCGAAGACTCCGCAAAAAGGGGACAGTCCCCTGCGGTGTTGCCATCGGCCCAGGGTCATTGATTTCGAAAAAAGGTTGGGTTGATGCGCAGCGATGAATTGGAAAAACTGTTGCTCCACCTGGTCCAACAGCCCGGCTACAAGCCGAGCAAGCCGCGCGTGATCGCCCGGCAGCTCAATCTCTCGCAGGAAGAAGGGCCCGATCTGAAGCGCGCGGTCAAGAAGCTGGTCAAGATCGGCCAGCTCAGCTACGGGGCCAATCACCTGGTCGGACCGCCGACCGCGGCCGGAGGCGGATATCGCGTGACCGGCGTGTTTCGCCGGGCCGACGCGGGGTTCGGTTTCGTGCGACCCGCCGGCAGCGCGCCGGGCGCCGATCGCACGCACGATATTTTCATCGCGGCCAAGGATGCCGCCGACGCCGCCACCGGCGACACGGTGCTGGTGCGCATGAAAAAGAAGGCCGAGACGCGCCGCCCGAATCCCGAAGGCGAAATCATCGAGATCATCGAGCGCGACACCCACCAATTCGTCGGCACGTATTTCGAACAGGAGGGCAGTGCCTACGTCCACATCGACGGCATGCCGTTTTCGCAGCCGATCCTGTTGGGCGACCCCGGCGCCAAAAACGCCCGCGCGGACGACAAAGTCGTTATCGAGATGGTCCGCTTTCCGACGCACGGCCACGAGGGCGAAGGGGTGATTACCGAAGTCCTGGGCCCGCGCGGAGCCCCCGGCGTCGACACGCTGTCGATCATTCGCGAGTTCGATCTGCCCGAGGAATTCGCCGCCGATGCCGTGGAAGAATCGCGACTTCAGGCCGAGGCGTTTGACGAGGGTATTCCCACGGGCCGCACCGACTTGACCCAATTGGTCACGATCACGATCGATCCGGTCGATGCCCGCGATTTCGACGACGCCATCTCGCTGGAAAAGACAGCCCAGGGCCACTGGCGGCTGGGCGTGCACATCGCCGACGTATCGCACTTCGTGCAGCCCCGCACGGCGCTAGACCGCGAGGCCTACTCGCGCGGCACGAGCACCTACTTGCCCGACCGCGTGATTCCGATGCTGCCGGAAATCATTTCCAATGGCCTGGCCAGCCTGCAGCCCGACCGGGTTCGGTATACGAAGTCCGTGTTCATCGAATTCACGCCCGACGGGATTCCGCTGGACACCGAGCCGATGTCGGCGGCGATCAAGAGCGCCCGGCGGTTCACCTATGAAGAAGTCGACGCGTACATTGACGATCCGGCGGCCTGGCGCACGAAGCTCGATCCCGCGGTCCACGCGCTGTTGGGCCACATGCGAGAGCTGGCCGGCACGCTGCGCGCGCGGCGCTTTCGCCGCGGGGCGCTGGAGCTCTCCATGCCCGAGGTGAAAATCGATCTGGACGCCCAGGGCCGCGTCGCCGGCGCGCACCTTGTGGAGAATACCGAGAGCCATCGGATCGTCGAGGATTTCATGCTCTCGGCCAACGAGGCGGTGGCCGAGTTGCTGGATAAGGCCGAGCTTCACTTCCTTCGCCGCGTGCACCAGGCCCCCGACCCGCGCAAGCTCAAGGCTCTGACCGAATTCGTCGCCGGGCTCGGCTTCCAGATCGAAAGCCTGGAGAGCCGTTTTGAATTGCAAAAGCTGTTGGCCGACGTGGCCGGCAAACCCGAGCAGCGGGCGGTCAACTATTCTCTGCTGCGCAGCCTGCAGCGGGCCATCTACAGCCCCGAAGAAGAAGGCCATTATGCCCTGGCCAGCGAGTGCTATTGCCACTTCACCTCGCCGATTCGCCGCTATCCCGACTTGACCGTGCATCGCCTGCTGGAAGCCCTGATGTCGGGCAAGAAGCCGCGTAACGATTTCGGCGAAATGGCCGTGCTGGGCGAGCATTGCTCCGACCGCGAGCGACGCAGCGAAGCGGCCGAGCGCGAATTGACCAAGGTCAAACTGCTCGATTATTTGAGCACGCGCATCGGCACCACGCTCGAAGCGGTCGTCACGGGCGTGGAAGAATTCGGGCTGTTCGTGCAAGGACTCGAACTGCCGGCCGAAGGCCTGGTGCACATCAGTTCGCTGCAAGACGATTTTTATCGCTTCGATCGCGGCTCGCACACCCTGAGTGGCTACCGCTCGGGCAACCGCTATCGGTTGGGCGATTTCGTGCACGTGGCCGTGGCCCGGGTCGACGTCGACCGCCGCGAATTGGATTTGCGGATCGTAGCCCGTGGCAAATCGACGCCCCGCGCGCCGCGCATCGGCTCGAAGAAGGATCGCCACGCGAAGAAGGCGAAACTGGCCGAAAAGTCCCGCGCCAAGGGGAAGGGAAAAACGCGCCGACGCAAATAGCCGGCCCGCTGGCTGATCGGCCGCCGGGTCGCTACAATATCGGCGTTGCTTCGTACGCTTCCTTGGCATCTTACGGGCTCTCGAACGCCGATTGGATCCGCCGATCCTTAAGGGGCGAGTGGTCCCATTTTTGCTTCTGGGAACTTCCCGGATGACCAGCATGCTTGCGCAAACGCCGTTGTACTCCTGGCACGCCTCGCACGGCGGGCGCATGGTCGACTTTGCCGGCTGGTCGATGCCCGTGCAATATTCGTCGATCGTCGCGGAACACAACGCGACGCGCACGGCCGTGGGGCTGTTCGACGTTTCGCACATGGGACGCATCCGCTTCGATGGACTGGACGGCGAAGACTTTTTGGACCGCATTGTTTCCCGAAAAATTGCCGGCATGCGGCCCGGGCAGATTCGCTATGCCCTGGTCACCAACGAGTCCGGCGGCATTCTCGACGACGTGCTGGTTTATTGTCTGCGCGATTTGCGTGCGCGGGTTTATCACGAGATGGTCGTCAACGCCAGCAATCGCCGCAAGATCGTGGATTGGCTGGAGACGCACCGCGGCTCCTCGGACGTCGACATTTCCGATGACACGCTCGACACGGGGATGATCGCCGTGCAAGGCCCGCGGGCACTACAGATCGTGCGGTCGCTCTCGACGCTCGATCCGGTCTCGCTGCGCTACTACACCGGCGGCGAGACCGAAATATCGGGTGTGGGGGGCCTGATCAGTCGGACCGGATACACGGGCGAGGACGGCTGCGAAATCATCGTGCCGGTCGACGCGGCTCTGGAAATTTGGGAACAACTTTTCGCGGCCGCGCGGCCGCTGGGGGGCATGGCCGCGGGGCTCGGCTGTCGCGACACGCTGCGGCTGGAGGCCGGCATGCCCCTGTATGGCCACGAGTTGAACGAAGACATTAACCCCTTTCAGGCCGGCTTGGGCTATGCGGTCGATCTGGAAAATCGCGCCTTCCCCGGCCGCGACGCGCTGGTGAAGTGCCGCGACGAGCAACGGCTGCCGCGCCGTGCGGGCTGGATCCTGGCCGGAAAACGCGTGCCGCGCGAAGGCTACGCCGTGGTGGCCGGCGGAGAGCAAGTCGGCCACGTCACCAGCGGCACCTTTTCGCCGACGCTCCAGCGGCCGATCGCGATGGGCTATGTCCGCCCCGATCTTGCCGTCCCGGGCACCGAAGTGATGATCGACATTCGCGGCCAGCAGGAACCGGCCCGCGCCGCGCAACTTCCCTTTTATCGTCGAACCCCGTAAGGAACATCGATCGTGCAGCCGCAAGAATTGCTCTACGCCAAGACACACGAATGGGTCCACGTCGATCGCGCTGGCGCGGGCCAAAAAATCGCCACCGTCGGCATTTCTCATTTTGCCGTCGAAGCGCTGACGGACCTGGTCTACATCGAACTGCCCGAGGTGGGCCGGCGCGTCAAGGCCGGCGAGTCGTTCGGCGAGATCGAATCGGTCAAAGCGGTCAGCGATCTGTACAGCCCCGTGACCGGCGAGATCGTGGAGGTGAACGGCAGTCTGTCGGGCAAACTCGACGTGTTGCACGACGACCCCTATGGGGCGGGCTGGATCGTGAAGATCAAACTTAGCGACGAATCGGACCTGGCGAAACTTCTGTCGCACAAGGACTATCAACAACAGTGCGCCGAGGAAGGGCATTGATCGGCCGGTTTCCGCACGCCGGGTCCAGGCTCCGCTGGCACGCCATCCGGCTAAACCTTTTTGCACCCCCTAGTTTCAATCCATGCCGTACGTCGCCAACACTCCGGAAGACCAACGAGCCATGCTCGAGTCGATCGGGCTCGGCACGCTGGAAGAACTGTTTGCGTCGATACCGGCCGAGTTGCGTTTGAACCGGCCGCTCGACATGCCCCCGGCCCTTTCGGAAATGGAATTGAGCGATCACCTCGCCGGGTTGGCAAAAAAAAACAGCCCCGCCGGCGATAAGGTCTGTTTACTGGGCGGCGGCAGCTATGACCATTTCATTCCGGCGGTGGTCGATTGCGTCGCCTCACGCGGCGAATTCTACACCTCGTACACGCCCTACCAGCCCGAGGCCAGCCAGGGCAATCTGCAGGTGTTTTTCGAGTATCAAACGCTGATTACCCAGTTGACGGGCATGGACGTATCCAATGCCAGCCTGTACGACGGCGGCAGCGCCGTGGCCGAAGCGGTGTTGATGGCCGCCAGCGCCACGGGCCGCCGTGGCCGCGTGGTCACCGCGCGCAGCGTGCATCCGGAGTATCGCGAGATCCTGGCCACGTACCTGACCCACTTGGGCGTGGAACTCGTGACCGTCGGGACGCCCGAGGGCACGATTTCGCGAGACGAATTGGCCGCGGCGGTGGATCGGGAAACGGCCTGCGTGTTGGTGCAGCACCCGAATTTTTTCGGTTGTCTGGAGCCGGTGGATTCGCTGGCCGAAGTGGCCCATGCGGCCGGGGCCTTGTTTGTCGTGTCGGTCGATCCGATCAGCTTGGGGTTGCTCAAACGGCCGGGCGATTATGGGGCCGACATCGTCGTGGCCGAAGGGCAGAGCCTGGGCAGCCCGATGTCGTTCGGCGGGCCCTATCTGGGCATCATGGCCTGCCGCGAGCAGTTCGTGCGCCGCATGCCGGGCCGGATTGCGGGCGAAACGGTCGATCGGCGCGGCAAACGATGCTTCGTGCTCACGCTGCAGACCCGCGAACAACACATTCGCCGCGAAAAGGCCACCAGCAACATCTGCACCAACCAGGGACTGTTCGCGTTGCGAGCCACGGTCTACTTGTCGGCCCTGGGGCCGCAAGGCTTGCGCGAAACGGCCGAACTCTGTCTGCGCAAAGCGCGCTACGCCTCAGAGCGCCTGGCCGCCGAATCGTCGCTGAGCCTGGCCTTCCGACGGCCAACGTTCAAGGAATTCGTGGTGCGGGCAAAGGGCGGTAACGTTGAAGCGATGCTGGCGCGGGCCTGCGAGCGGGGCTATTTGGCCGGAGTGCCGCTGGCCCGCTGGTATCCCGAACTTGCGGATAGCTTTCTGGTGACCGTCACCGAACGGCGGACGCGCGACGAGATCGATGGCCTGGCCGCTTGTCTTGGAAATTGTTAGCACGCTGCACTCATGCGTAATACTCGAGCCACCCAACTGCTATTCGAACTGTCCAAGCCGGGTCGGCGGGCCGCGCGCCTGCCGCGGGCCGACGTGCCGGAGCTTCCGCTGGCGGATCTTTTGCCCGGCGAGGCGCTGGCCGCCGCGCCGCCGCCGCTTCCGGAATTGACCGAGCCGGAACTGGTGCGGCACTTTACGAATCTCTCGACCCAAAACATGTCGGTCGACACCCATTTCTATCCGCTCGGTTCGTGCACGATGAAATACAATCCCAAGCGCAATGAACGGCTGGCCGGCCTGCCGGGGCTGGTGGATGTGCACCCCTACCAGCCCGAGTCGACCCTGCAGGGCTTGCTGGAATTGCTCTTTGGGTTGCAACAGATTCTGGCCGAGATATCCGGCTTGCCCGCCGTCTCGCTACAGCCGGCCGCCGGCGCGCATGGCGAGTTGACGGCCCTGCTGGTCGCCGCGGCGCATTTTCGGGCCCGCGGACAGCGCCGCGCCAAAGTGCTCACGCCCGACAGCGCTCATGGCACGAATCCGGCCAGCGCCAGCATGGCGGGCTTCGAAACGGTCACGGTCAAGAGCACGCCG
>JBGQKM010000258.1:0-8591 GCA_041499515.1 Planctomycetia bacterium
AAATTGCGCCCCTCGGCAGTCAAGATTTGACTTCCGCCGGCGAATCCCTGTTTAGTGCCGCGCGGCTGGCTTGTTTTAGAATTGCGTGAGCGAACTGGAACAGGGCCGGTTTTTCGACTAGACTGACCGCTGCAACTCCCCCCAGCGTGTGGCTGAACGAGTCGACGGTGAGGCCACGAATCCTTATTTTCCCGCTAACCGAGAGGTTTATGGTATGCGAATCCGATCCATCGCGCTGGTGGCTCTTGCGACGCTGTGCTCCCTGCAAGCCACGGCCGCAGAGACCAAATCGTTTCTGGGACAAAAAATCGACAATTTCACGCTGAAAGATTATCGCGGCCAGTCCCATTCGTTGGACACCGCGGGCCAAAACAAAATCGTCGTCCTAGCGTTTTTGGGCGTGGAATGCCCATTGGCCCGGCTGTATGCCCCTCGGCTGGTCGAGCTGGCCAAGCAGTATGAGCCGCAGGGCGTGGTCTTCCTGGGCCTGGACGCGAATCGGCAGGACTCGGTGACCGAAATCAATTCGTACGCGCGAGTGCACGACATCAGTTTTCCGATCCTCAAGGATCTGAACCAGGTTGTCGCCGATCGAGTGGGCGTCACGCGCACTCCGGAAATCGTCGTGCTCGACGCCAAGCATTCCGTTTGCTACCGCGGCCGCGTCGACGATCAATACGGATTCGAATCGAACAAAAACTATCAAAAAGCCGCTCCGACCGAGCGCAACCTGGCCGACGCGCTGGACGCGCTGCTGGCCGGCAAAACGGTCAGCAAGCCCGAGACACATCCGATCGGCTGCTTGATCGGTCGCGATCTCAAGCCGGTGGCCTCGAGCGACGTGACCTACAGCAATCAAATCGCCCGGATCATGAACGCGAACTGCGTGTTCTGTCACCGGGCAGGCCAGATCGCGCCGTTTACGCTGACCAGCTACGAGGAAGTGGCTGGCTGGGCCGGCATGATCGACGAGGTCGTGCAGTCGCAGCGCATGCCCCCTTGGCACGCCGATGAGCGCTTCGGCCATTTCAAGAATGACGCTCGGCTGAGCGCCGCCGACAAAGCCACGATCGCCAAATGGGTGGCCAACGGTGCCCCGGAAGGCGATTCGAAAGATTTGCCAGCGCCCCCGCAATTCGCCGAGGGCTGGATGATTCCCAAGCCCGATCAGATCCTGTACATGAAGGACGAACCGGTCGACGTGCCGAGCACCGGCGTGGTCGAGTATCAAATGTTCGTGGTCGATCCGGGCTGGAAAGAGGACAAGTGGCTGACGGCCATCGAACCGCGGCCGGGCAATCCGGCGGTCGTCCACCATATTCTGCTGTTTGTCATTCCGCCGGACGGCAACGTGAATGGCGGCATCGGCAGCGGCAACGATTTTCTGGGGGCGTATGCACCCGGACTGCGTCCCGAGCCATTGCCCACGGGCCTGGCCCGATTCGTGCAGGCCGGCTCGAAGCTGGTTTTCCAATTGCACTACACGCCCAACGGTTCGGCGCAAAAAGATCGCAGCTTTTGCGGCTTCGTGTTTGCCGATCCGAAAACGGTGCATAAGGAAGTCCGCGTGAGCAGCGCGGTCAATTTCGTGTTCCAGATTCCGCCGGGCGAAGACGACTTCGCCGTCAATGCACGCTACATTTTCCGCGACGACCTGCTGTTGCTCACGCTGATGCCGCACATGCATCTGCGCGGCAAGGCGTTTCGTTATGTGGCCACGTATCCCGACGGCAAGCAGGAAGTGCTGCTCGACGTTCCGCGCTACGACTTCGGCTGGCAGACGAATTATCGACTCGCCGAGCCGAAGACGATGCCCCGCGGAACGCGGCTGGATTGCCTGGCGCATTTCGACAACTCGGAAGCCAACCTGAACAATCCCGACCCGAAAGTGCCGGTTCGCTTCGGCGACCAGACGTTCGAGGAGATGATGATCGGGTTCTTCGAGTCGGCGCCGGTGCACGAGGACCGTCAACATCCAGAACTCGCGGCCAAGCGGCCGTCGCGCTTGGACGAATTCAACGTGATCATGGCCGCCACCAAGGGCGAGCCGGATGACAACGTCAAGTTCGGCGCCTACATGGCCCTCTCCGATCCGCAAATCTTCAGCCAGTTCGGGTTCATTCTGCGCACGATGGTGCCGCAGGTCGACCGGGTCTGCATCACCACCGTCGAAGACGGCAAGCTGAAGGAACTGCTGGGCCCGATGTCGGGACGCATGCACCGTCGCGAACAGAAAGGCGAGGAGGAGGTCAAGAAGCTGATCGAAACGGCGAAAAAGGACGCCGCGAAGGGTTCGGAGATGCCCGAGAACATGTTCAGCCCGCTGCCGACGGTCGATGCCCAAGGCGAAAGCCTGGCCGAGTATGCCGCCGGCACGAAGGTGGTCGTCAACGGCGACCTGAGCAAGGCCAAGGGCAAAATGGTCGAGGCCATGATCAAGCGCGGCGCCAAGTCGAGCATGCACGTGCCCGCGGAGATCAAGGGGGCGCGCGTCACCATCAACTTCTGGAGCACCGATCCCGATGCGTTCACGCCGCCGGCCCAGGCTCTGCTGACCGGCGTGTCCCAAATCCTCACCGCTCCGAAGGACAAGGACAACGCCCAGGCCGCGGCCAAATAGCCGCATCGTCTGGAAACTTGCAATAACCTCTCACCGAGGCGGTCCCACCCCGACCGCTTCGGTTTTTGTTTGCGCCGACCGGGGGCGCAAAAAAACGTTGCAATCTCGCGCCAACTGGCTCACACTGTTGGATCGGAGAGCCGCGGCGCCACTTCCCGAGAGTTCCGCCCCGGCCGCGATCGAACGCCTCGCGTATTTTTCACGGAGTATCCCATGAACCGCGCCCTGGCCATCCTTGGTGGATTATCGTTTGCCGTTTTGTTTTTGGATGCTGCGGCGGCATGGGCCGCCGACGGACCGCTGATGGCCGGCGTGGCCACGGTCGACATCACGCCCGAGCCCGGCAAAACGCTCTGGGGCTATAGCAATCGAACGCACGGCGCGACCGGCACGCTCGACCCGCTGATGGCCAAGGCGGTCGTACTGCGCTCGGGCGACCAGTCGGTGGCCATCGTCACGCTCGACCTGGGGCGCCCGCCCGAGGAATCGGTGCTGGCCAAAGTGCGCGAGACGACCTCGGCCCGCTGCGGCATCTCGAATCTGTTCATTTCGGCCAGCCACACGCATCATGCTCCGGCCCTGGAAGCCTCGCCCGACAATCCCAATCCGTTTGGCGAGAAGGTCGGCCAGCAAATCGCCGAGATCGTTTGCACGGCCGCCGCCGATCTGACGCCGGTGCGCGTCGGCGTGGGACGCGGCACGGCCGACTTCGCCCACAATCGGCGCAAATTTCTGCCCGACGGTCGCGTGGCCATGCAATGGCGCAACGCCGAACGCGAACCGACCGAGCCGGTCGATCGCGAGTATGCCACGATTCGTCTGGATCGGGCCGACGGCAGCGTGCTGGCCGTGCTGTTCAACTACGCTTGTCATCCGGTCGTGATGGGCCCCGACAATTACCAGTACAGCGCCGACTATGTGGGAGCGGCCTGTGCGACGGTCGAAGAGCAATTGAAAACCAAATGCCTGTTCTTGCAGGGGGGCTGCGGCAACATCAACCCCTACATGGATAAAACCCCGCTCGATCAAGGGGGCATCGCGGAAATGCAAAAGATGGGCCGTGGCCTGGGCCAGTTGCTGGCCAAAACGGCCCGCGAAACGAGCACCCAGCAGCCGGCCCATCCCTCGCTAAAGTTTTCGGCCCGCCAGGTTCCCATCCGCGTCCGCTGGGACCTTCAGGATCCGCAAGTCCGCTCCGTATTGAGCAAGGCCTACGGCCCGCGCTTCGACAATTACCTGTCCAAGACGATCAAAGACAACACGCTGCAATGCACGCTTACGACGCTCTTGATCGACGGCGACCTGGCCTTGGTCGGCATGCCAGGCGAGATGTTCGTGCAGTTTCAGACGGCGATCAAACAGCATTCGCCCGTCGCCAATAGTTTCCTGGTCGGTTACACGAACGGTTTCTACGGTTACTTTCCCACGATTCGCGACGCCGCGGCCGGCGGCTATGGCGGCAAAACCGCCACGTACGTCGAGCCCGGAGCCGGCGAGCGTTTGACCGACGAAGGGCTGATCACGTTGTACAAGATGACCGACCAGTTGCACGACGTCCCCCGCGCCGAAGATTTCAAGCTGCTGGAATACGACGCCGTGCGTGCGAAGCCGCCGGCGAAGTGATCCAAAAAAGGGGTCGGGAGTCTTTTTGCCTGATCCAAAAAACAAAAAAGGGGTCGGGAGTCTTTTTGCCTGGCCTCCCATCCCCGAAAAAGACTCCCGACCCCTTTTTAGGAGACCGTCGTGAGAACCAGGTTGACTGCGAATCGTTGGGCCTTGTCGGCGATCTTTGTCGCTTTGTTGATGGCGAATCTCGGCCGCGCGGACGAGGCCCTGTATGGCGTGGCGGTGCAAACCGACGTGATGGTGCCGATGCGCGATCGCGTTTCGCTGGCGACCGACGTTTATCTGCCGGCGCGCGACGGCAAGGCCGTCGAACAGAAATGGCCAGTCATCCTGATGCGGCTGCCGTACAACAAATCCCTTGGAAGAGCCAAGGCCGATGGCGACTATTTTGCCGCGCATGGCTATGCCGTGGTCATCCAGGACACCCGCGGGCGGTTCCGTTCCGAAGGCGTCTGGCACATGCTCACCGACGACGGTCGCGACGGATTCGATACGTGCGATTGGATCGGCAAGCAGCCGTGGTCCGACGGCAAGGTCGGGACGATTGGCACTTCGTACGTTGGCGGCACCCAGCATGCCCTGGCCATGGAACGGCCGCCGCAATTGGCGACCGTCATTCCGGTTGACGCCATGTCGAACATGGGCTATGCCAGCATGCGCAACGGCGGAGCGTTCGAGCTGCGATTCTGGAATTGGATTTTTGCGAACACCGGACCCGAGGGCAGCCGCCAATCGCGCGATCCGGCCACGGCGGCCATGCTGGCCGACATGAAGGAGCACCGCCGCGAGTATCTTGTGAACCTGCCGCTGCGGCGCGGCACCACGCCACTGAAACTCATTCCCGAGTACGAAGACTGGCTGGTCGAAGCCCTGGGCCACGGCGTCAACGACGATTTCTGGAAGCAGAACAACATCCTCGATGACACCGACGCGTACAAGGACATCCCCGTCTATCTTGTCGGCGGCTGGTACGATTCGTGGGCCGGCAACACGGCCGCGAATTTCGTGGCATTGAGCAACAAGATCAAAGGCCCGGTGTACTTGATCATGGGCCCCTGGATTCACGGCCAGCAAGGCGCGTCCAGCCACGGCCAGGTCAGCTTCGGCCAGGCGGCGGCGATCGCCGATCCGCCAGCCTGGCGGCTCGAGTGGTACGACCATTGGCTCAAGGGAATCGCCAACGACGTCGGCCGGCGCCCGCCGTTCGCCACGCCGGTGCGGATCTTCGTGATGGGCTCGGGCGATGGCCGCAAAACACCCGACGGCCTGCTTAACCATGGCGGCGCTTGGCGCGACGAGCAAGAGTGGCCGCTGAAACGAGCCCGCGCGACGCCGTTTTATTTCGCAAGCGGCGGCCGTCTGGCCTCGACGATGCCCTCGGCCGCGGATGGCTCGACCAGCTTTCGCTTCGATCCGGCCAAACCGGTGCCCACCATCGGCGGAAATATCTCCTCGGGCGATGGAATCCTGCTGCAAGGCGCCTGGGACCAGCGCGGCGGTCCGCACGTGTGGAATGCACCCGCCCCGATCCCGCTTTCAGCCCGCAATGACGTCCTCGTGTTCCAGTCCGAGCCGCTGGCCGACGACATGGAAGTCACCGGCGACATTCTTGTGAAACTGTGGGCCTCGTCGTCGGCCCTCGACACCGACTTCACGGCCAAGCTGATCGACGTCTATCCGGCCAGTGCCGACTACGCCGGCGGCTTCGACCTGAACATCGGCGACGGCATTCTGCGGGCCCGCTTCCGCGAATCGCTCAAGAAAGAAGTGCTCATGCAGCCGGGCACGATCTGTCCGCTGACGATCAAGCTCTATCCGACCTCCAATATATTCAAGCGGGGCCACCGCATCCGCGTCGACATTTCCAGCAGCAATTTCCCCAGGTTCGACATCAACCCCAACACCGGCGAGCCGTTGAACGACAACCGCGGGCTCGCCGTGGCCACCAACACGATCTACCACGACGCCGAGCATCCCTCGCACATCCTGCTGCCGATCGTCCCCGCCGAACAACCCTGATCGTCACAAAAAGGGGTCGGGAGTCTTTTCCGGGGATGGGTGCCTGAAAAAAAGACTCCCGACCCCTTTTTTCCGCCGTCAGGGCGTGGCCGGCGTGGCGCCGCTTGTCTCAACCACTTCCTTCAGGTTGGCCAGGCCCTGCTCGAACGACTGGCCCAGCATGGCGTCCATGTCCATGAACAGGCAGAAGGCCTTGCCAAAAAAGTCGTTGGTGCCATCCATCTTCCAGGTCACCTTCGTCCCGCCCGCCTCCGGCACCAGCCTGAAGGTCATCCGGCACTTGCCCGCGTACGGCTTGACAAAGACCTGTTCCACCTCGACCAGCTCATCCGGTTTGCTCGCCAGCACGGTCAAATTCCCCTCGCCGATCTTGTCGTTGCCCGCCCAGGCGAACGTGGCGCCCTTGCCCGCCGAGGGAATCGAAAGGGTCGTCTTCGCGTTGGGGTCGAGTTTGCTCCAGGGCGACCAGTCGTCCCACGCCTTGAGGTCATTGACCCGGGCAAACACCGCCTCCGGCGCCGCCGCCATCGTCGCCGACCGCTCGACCCCAAAAGTACTCGGCTGCAAGCTGATGACGAGCAACAAGCCGACGATGAGTCCGAGGCACAGCAAAGCCAGCGCGACAAGGATCTTCTTGGCCATGATTCAACTCCTGCAGTGACGAGCCGGCCCAATTTTCTCCCTCACCCGTCAATCCGCCGGATCGGTACCTCTGGCAAGCGTCGGTCTGCCGTTGAGATGATGCACGCGATCGATTTCCTCGGCCATCGCTTCCGGAGTGAGTCGTTGCACACTCCCCAGCCGGCCACGCCGTTTGCGCTGCGTTCGTGAAGTGCCGCCTGACTTTTTCGGCACCGCCGGAGTGGTGCCAGCGGCCGCAGGAACGTCGTCATCCGTTGGAGTTTCGGCAATCTTCAAAATATGGTGCGTTGGCTTGTTCATTTGCGACTACGTGTTCCGGGGGGGTGACTTTGCGCTAGGAGTAACAGCCTGGGCGAACGGGATTCAAGAACTGCTGGCCGCCGCCGCAGCCCAAAGGCAGCCCAGCGGCCAAGTCACTAAGAGAATAAGTCCCGCCGTTGGAATCGCAAAAACGACATTCACCAAAAATAAAATGACCGCTCCGGCCACCGTGCTATAAAGCATTCCAAGCGGTCCGAACAGTAGTGCCAGCAAGAAAGCCAAGAATACGCTCTTGCGCCTTCGCTGATCGCCCACTATTTGAGTGACGGTGTTTTGAATTATGATTTGTTGCGGCTGCTGTGGTTGCTGAGGCGGTTGTGATTGCGGATAGAACTGTGGCTGCTGTAGGAACGCCTGACTTGGCGGCTGCAATTGTCGTTTGGCGATCTCTCGCTCGACTTCCGCCTCGATGCGTCGCGCCTTTGCATTTTCGGATGCCGTCGATATGACTTTGCCGGTAGCCGAGAAGATGCCTGCAATTGCCTTGCCCGTGCCTCTGACTGTTACTACGGTCGCCTTGCCGGTTGCGGCGACAGCCGTCGTCAGTCCTTTTTTCACGGCCGGTAATGCATCGAGCACGGCATCGCCCGTCGCAGGCGGCTCGGTCCGAATGGCGGGGAGGGAAATCGAAGGAGCGGCCGGCGGCGTCACAATAGGTGGCGCCTCTGGTGGCGTGGCTTGGGCTGCCGGCGGAACTGTGCAAGGCTTTCCGCACCCAGAGCACTTGCCAGTCTTACCGGCCAAAGCGTCGTTGACGGCGAGCGACTTGGAGCACGACGGGCACTTAAAATGGATCATTGCGGCAACCAGCCTTTGCCGGAGGCTCGGACGAGCAGGCCGGCACCGGACACCCTACTCGGGCTGGATTCGGCAGTCAAGTTTTTTGTCGGTCCGGTAGTGAGCGCTGGATCGCGATCAAAACTCCGTAGCCGGCGGCGACGAGCGCCTGGCATCGCTGGCAGAAAAAAGGACATCAGATATTGGGGAAGCCCCGAAGATCCTGATCGCCAAGAGCATTCTATCAGGCAGGAGCCCTCGTACTACTAACCCGACGCGCGAGCGAGGGATCTTCGTGGTATTTCTCTATGCGTGCTTCGAGGCTCGTCTCCGCACCTCCCTCGCTGGCGCTTCGGGTTAGTTGGTGGCGAAAACGCTCCTCCGAAAAATTCCCAAATTGGCTCACAAACGCCACTAGAAACTAGGCCAGCCGTTTTGGGATAATGGCCCCTAGCTGATCGGCCTGAGGGGTGGTTGAGGTGTCAACGGTTTTGCATCGCGTGGGTTGGTTCTTGGCCCGGATGGCAAAGCCCCAAGTTAGCGCAGCGGGTAAGGACGTGGTAAGTCGCGAAACTACACCGGCGAG
>JBGQKM010000259.1:0-8569 GCA_041499515.1 Planctomycetia bacterium
ATAATTATGGTCCGCCAGAGGGCCCGTTGCAAGGAGTTTTGTGCCCAACACGGACCACCGCGAACTCTTCCGAGCGACCAGGCCCGTGTTTCCCGTCAACTGCGGCGGGCCATTTATTCTTGTGCCCGGGGGTCGTAGTCCGCTAAACTCGCTCCTTCGTTTCCCACCACAAGTTTTCACGCCGACGGCAGTCAATGTCGCGGCGTTCTTGGGACCGCCCAGCAAGACAGGACCAGCGTCGATGAGTGAGCGTCCCCGCGTCGTGATAACCGATTTTATTGTCGGCGCCTTGGAAACCGAGCGTCGCATCCTGGGCGAGCTCGCCGACCTGGTGGCTCTCGATGCGTCGAGCGAAGACGAGCTGGTGGGAAAAATCGAGGACGCCGACGCCATCATGATGTTCCACACCGTGTCGATCACCGAAAAGACCATCCGGCGGCTCAAACACTGCAAACTGATCGTGCGCTGCGGCGTGGGCTATGACAACGTCGACTGGAAACTGGCGCGGAAGCACAATATCGTCGTGGCCAACGTGCCCGACTATGGGACCGAGGAAGTCGCCGATTCGGCCATCGGGCTGACGCTGGCCCTGACGCGCGGCATCGCGGTCTACAACTCGCTTTTGCGCCAGGGTCCGGGCGAATGGCTCTACACGCAGGCCCAGCCGATCTGGCGATTACGCGGCCGCGTGTTCGGCATCGTCGGCCTGGGACGGATCGGCGGCGCCGCGGCTCTGCGCGCCAAATCGCTGGGCATGGACGTCGCGTTTTACGATCCCTATGCGCCCGACGGACGCGACAAATCGCTGGGCGTGCGGCGCGTCGAGACGCTCGACGAACTGCTGGCCGAGGCGCACGTCGTCAGCATGCACTGCCCGTTGACGACCGAGACTTTTCACATGATCAACGCCCAGACGCTCGCCAAAATGAAGCGTGGCACGTTTCTGATCAACACCGCGCGGGGCGGGGTGGTCGACACGACGGCCATTCCGGCGGCGATCGCCTCGGGCCAATTGGCCGGCGCGGGCATCGACGTCTTGGAAGTCGAGCCGCCGACCGACGATCATCCGCTGCTGGTCGCCTGGCGCGATCCACGCCACCCGGCCCACCACCGCCTGATCGTCAATCCCCACACCGCGTTTTACAGCGAAGAGGGCCTGCTCGACATGCGCGTCAAAGGCAGCGAAGCCTGCCGCCGCGCCCTACTCGGCCTGCCGCTGCGCAACGTAGTCAACTGACGCGCGCGAGTGGGCAGCCGCCAATGATCGCTTCGGCCGACTCACGCCCGCGTTATGACTGCGGCAACCTGGCCGCGGCCTTCGGCGGCAACCTGGCCCCGGGCAGTTGTTCCTTGATCGCCACGCCGCTGGTTTGATGGTGGCGCATCTGCTCGGCCAGCGCCAAAATGCGCTCGGCGGCGGTCGGCAGGTCGACGCCGCGGGCGTGGATATTTGAGATCAGGTTGCGCTGGGCGTCGGTATGGCCCGGCCGCGGGCGAAAAGCCAGATAGGCCGACAGGCTCACGGCATTTGCCAGGCCCGGCCGCTCGCCGATCAACAGCACCACGACTTGCGGATCCAACAGCGCGCCAATGTCGTTCAACACGCCCACGCGGCAATAGCGAATGGCAAACGGCTGGCCGAACGTCCAGCCGCGCGACGCCGCCCCGGCCACCAACAGCGGCAACAATTCCGGCACCTGCACCGCCACGGCCGCCGCCGACAGTCCGTCGCCCACGGCCACCTGCAGGTCGACGCCCGCGGGACACTTCTGGCCGACCAGCGCGCGGGCCTCGGGGCTTAGCTTGCGGCCCAACTCGGGCTGTTGCAAGAAACGCGCCTTATCGCCGGCCAGCGTCCCCACCTCAAACAATCCGGTGCGCTGCAAAAACTCCGGGCCGAAATCGCGCACAAGATCCAACTCGGCCTGCACCGCGTCGACCGCCACGGCATGATCTTCGCGCAAGTCGAGTTGCGTCGCCGTGCGATACGCCGCTCCCACGCGGCCGACCACCAGCCGGGCCGGAGTCCGGGCGCGCAGCGCCGCAAGCGCCAGAGCCTGCCGCGACAGCTCGGCGCTTTGTTTCTCGGACGTTTTGCCGTCATCTCTCGACATGGCAATTTCGTTTTAGTGCGTGGGCGCCGAATCTTTGAGCACCGTTTCCAATTGCGCCAACAGCGGATGGCCGGCCGCCTGGGCCAGCGTCAGTTGTCCGTTCTCGAAAATGTCCCGCTCTTCGAGCCAGGTCAGAAACTCGGGGGCCGGCCGCAAATTAAAAAGTTTGCGCATCGCGGCGCCGTCGTGAAAACTGGTCGATTGATAGCTCAGCATCACGTCGTCGGCGCACGGCACACCCATGAAATAGTTGCAGCCCGCCGCGGTCAACAGCAGCATCAGGTTATCGGCCGAATTCTGGTCCGCCGCCGCGTGATTCGTATAGCACACGTCGCAACCCATCGGCAGCCCGAGCAGCTTGCCCATGAAATGGTCCTCGAGCCCCGCGCGGGTGATCTGCCGTTCGTCGTACAGATATTCCGGCCCGATGAACCCGACCACCGTGTTGACCAAAAAGGGATCGAACGCGCGGGCCACGCCATACGCGCGGGCTTCGAGGGTGAGTTGGTCGATGCCGTGGTGCGCTTCGGCCGACAGCGCGCTGCCCTGCCCGGTCTCAAAATACATCACGTCGCTTCCGACCCAGGCCACGTCGCGCGTCTGATGATGTTCCAACACGCGTTGGCGCCCTTCGCTCAATAGCGCCAGGCTGATGCCGAAACTGGCGTTGGCATCCTGAGTGCCGGCAACCGATTGAAACAGCAAGTCGATCGGAGCGCCCCGATCCATCGCCGCCAATTGCGTCGTGATGTGGGCCAGGCAGCAATGCTGCGTCGGGGCGCCCGAGATAGCGATCAGTCGATCGAGGCCGCGCAAGATCGCGGCCACCGTGTCGACCGATTCGATGGCCGGATTGACGCCGATCACCGCGTCGCCGCAGCCGAACAACAGCCCCTCGACGGCCGCCAGCAAAATGCCGCCCAAGTCGTCGGCCGGATGGTTCGGCTGCAGGCGCATGCCCAGCACGCCCCGCTGGCCCAGCGTGTTGCGGCAGCGGGTGACGTTGCGGAATTTGCTGGCCACGAGCACCAGGTCCTTGTTGCTCATCAGCTTGGCCACGGCCGCGGCGATTTCCGGCACGATCGCCCAGTGGAGCGCCTTCAGGGCCGGCTCGTCGGTCGCGTCATCGAGCAGATACTCACGAAACTCGCCCACAGTCAGACTGCGAATCGCGCCAAAGGCCTCCTGGTCGTGGGTCTCCAGGATCAGCCGGCTGACCTCGTCGCGGTCGGGATCCAAGAGCGGTTGCTCGACGATGTCGCTCAGTCGAACCTCCGCCAGCGCCCGCTTGGCGGCCACCCGTTGGCGCTGGCTCTCGGCGGCGATGCCGGCCAGAGAGTCGCCGGACTTTTCCTCGTTGGCTTTGGCCAACAGCTCGCCGAGCGTCGCGAAGGTGAACCGCTCACCGCGAATCGTGCTGTGAAAGGGCATGAACTTCTCCCACGTTTTGCCTCTATTCTAGCCACGCCGCCTGCGGCCCGACAGACGCGCTGCGGCGCGCGGCCCTCAGGACCGCGACAAACTGCGGTAGACTCCGGCCGCCTGGTTTCATTACATTGCCGAGCCTGAGTTCTGCCGGAGACCTCAATCACCAACGGAAAAAACGATGGTCAGTCTGAACTACAACCGGGTCGCCAGGGTTTATGAGGCGCTGGGATACATTTATTCCGGGCATCAGATCTACGACGCCAAGGCATCGCAAATCGCCGAGCTGCGGCCGAACGATCGCGTGTTGTACGTCGGGGTTGGGCCGGGCGAGGACGCGATTCTGGCTGCGCGGTGGGGGGCGCGAGTGACCTGCATCGACATTTCCACCGGGATGTTGCAGCAGGCCCAGGGGCGTATGACGCGGGAGGGATTGGCCGCTGAATTCGTGCGCGGCGACGTGCTGGAACACGACAGGCCGGAGTACTACGACGTCGTGATCGTGAATTTCTTTTTGAATGTCTTTTCCGAGACGGCCATGCAGCAGATGCTCTGTCATCTGTCCACTCTGGCCAAAGTCGGCGGCAAGGTGTTGATCTCCGATTTCATGCCGCCCGAGGGCAACGCGTTGTCGCGGGCGTCGCAGGCCACGTACTGGGGCGTGACGAATCTTTTCTACTACTTGCTGCGCCTCTCGGCATGGCACGCCGTGTACGATTACCCGGCCTATTTCGACGACGCCGGCCTGGCGCTGCAGAGCGTCCGCCGCTTCCGACCCTTGAAGGTCAGCCGCATCGGTTTTTGGGCCGTCACGGCCACTCGACGCCCGGCGACCGATTCCGCCGGCGATGCTTCACCAAAAAAGCTGGCGCCGGAAAAAGTTGCGTAGTGCGGCGTGCTTCGACATGCGCCGTTGGATCGCGCTGACGCGCGGAATTCGCTGCGCTTCCGCCTACCAGGTCACCGTCACGCCGGCGAAGGGGCCGTGGAAAGCAAGGTGGCCGCCGCGGGCAAGATCGTTCGGCCCTGTGGCCATGTTGGCGGCATTCAGCAGGAAGTTGTCCGAGCCCAGCGCGAGTCCGTCGATGAAAATGCCTTGATAGCCCACCCGCCCCACGATGGCCGGCGAAAACTTCCACACGGCCGTGGCCGCCATATCGCCGGCAAACGTCGCGCGTTCCTGAGTGCGCGCGCCATTTGTAGTCGTGCCTGGCCCGACCAACGGACCGACGGTGTACTGCGTTTGCTGGCCGGCGTCGTTGGCAAGCATCACGGCCTTGGCCTCAAAGCTGATCCAGCACCGCGGCTCGATTTGAAATTCCGCCATGCCACCGATTTGAGGCCCGAACATCCCGTTCTTGGTCACCACGTCCACGGCATTGGCGGTTCCGACGGGCGTGGGCGAAAACGACCGCGCCCGGTACTCAAAACGCTCATGGACGTTCATGTAGCGAAGGCCGGCAATAAAAGTAAACTGCATTCCGGAAGGCACGGTATCCAGACGATGGCGCAGATTCAGCTCGGCGTTGTTGAATTGCGAGACAGTGTGGATCGAGACAAACGAGTTGTAGTCGAGCCCCAGTTGTGCCGGACTGCCAAAACTCGTCAACGGCGAGAACAGGTTCCCCAAAGTCCCTTGCGAGTTCAGCGTCGCGTCCTGCACGCTGCGCGCTTCGTCCCACTGCATTAGCCCCAGGAAGCTGGCCTCGACGGCCAGAGAATCGTTGAGCCTCCGCCCGGCCAGCACCTTCAATCCTGGCTGATGCCCAAAGTCCAGATTGTGGGTCCCCAACGCCGCGGTCGTCGGATCGTTGAGCGTGGCGAAGGTTTGCTTGGCCTGCCAGTCACGCCGGAATGCAACCGTGTCGGCCGTAAAATAAGTCGTTTCCAGCGGCGATTGAAACAAGAATGGCTTTTCGCAAAGGCCCGCCGGAGAAATCAAGTCCGGTGTGTACCAAACGCCGGGCCTGTTCGTCGGGCATGAACAGCACGCGTCATCCTGGGCTCGGGCCGCGGAAAAGCAAGCGAGCGTCAGCATCAGCACAATACTTGTCGGCGCGACCCGTGACATCATCGTTCCCCGGCCCAGGCGTGATGAGGACCATCGTTTGATGCAGGAAGAATCTCTTGCAACCCACCTCCTTAATGTCGGCCGTCATTATCCGCAGATTCAGACAATCCCTTAAAACCGTCACAGTCACCGCGTCTTTCCCAAAGGACCAACAAGGACGCAAGGAACCGCCAGCATCCACGTGCTGGCGGTTTCTCGCGGACATCAGACAATCGAGGTCCGGATCACGCCGGCCGCCTATGGCGGCCGGCCGCGTCTTTCCTGCAACCTCTTACGGCTCTCGGCCTGGCACGTCGTGCAGGACTGGACGGACTATTTCAACGGCTTCGGCCAGCGAACCAGGCTGCGGCGTTAGGGGCCGCCCTCCGGCATCGGTCCTTGAATGGTGGTCGCGGCGGGCAATGGGGGAGCTTCAGGCCAGTTGGCCGCAAAGACTTCCCGCAATTTCCGTGATCCCCGATCCTTGGGCGCGAGCGTCAGCGCCTTGTCGAGTTCGCGCACCGCCTGCTTTTCATAGCCCAGGTAGCCGAAGTGAAAGCCCAGTAAAAAGTGCAATGCGGGCGAGTCGGGCTTCGCATCGCGGGCTTTCTCCAGTGCCTTGAGCTGATGAGTGTAGTCCTCGATATTGCCGTAGACGTCCTTATAGTTGGCCATCACGATGCCCCACTTGTCCTGTGGCAGCATTTGCATGGCAGACTGCGTAGCGGCGGCCGCTTGTTCGTATTGCCCCAACGCGAACAGCGTTTGAGCCATCAGCAGCACCGCGCCGCCGTTTTGTGGGTCGTCCGTGAGGGCGTGGCGCCAATCGCGCGCGGCGGCTTGGTATTTACCGGCCTTGAAATCGACGTCGCCCTGATCGAGGAACTCGCCGGAGGCGGCCGCATCCACGCCACCAACCGGCGGCCGCGGAGACATGCCGCCCGGCGGAGCAGGCGTCGCGGGCGCCGGCACCACGGCGGTCGCCGCCGCGCCATAACCGGGTTCCGCCGCCGGAAAGTAGTTGTTCTCAGAGGTCAGAAAGGTGCCGCCAGAGGGCGCATATCCGATGGCCCCATCGACGACAGCCTCGTCCCCAAAGTAGTTGTCATATCCATACAGCGGCATTCCATAGTTGGCGCCCCATCCGTATCCAGCGCCGAGTCCCAGCCCGAACCCACCTAACCCGGCCACTCCCCACCAAGGATTGAAATTGTTCCAGCCGCCTCGGTTCCAAGGGCCGTTATTCCAGCCGCCGCGGTTCCCACCGCCGTTATTCCAGCCGCCGATATTCCCGCCGCCTTGAATGGCGCCGAGATTTCCGCCTGCCGCGCCGCCGACACGATTGCCGCCGCCGTGAATGGCGCCAAGATGGCCGCCTGCCCCGCCGCCGGCACGATTGCCGCCGCCAGCGACCGCGCCGCGATTTCCCCCCGCGCCACCGGCATGATGCCCTCCGCCGCCTCCGGCATGATTTCCACCGCCGTGAATGGCGCCGAGATTGCCACCGGCACGATTCCCGCCGCCAATAACCGTGTGATTCCCGCCGCCGACCGCGCCGCGATTTCCGCCTCCAGCGCCGCCCGCATGATTCCCGCCACCGAGGACTGCGCGATTTCCACCGCCGCCGCCGACCGCGCCGCGATTTCCACCTGCCGCGCCGCCCGCACGATTGCCGCCCGCGTGGCCTCCGCCACCGTGGGCCCCAGCGCCGCCACCACCTCCACCACTCTTGTGTCTGGTATCTACATTGGCGCCAAGTGCCAATGCAGCCGGCAGCAGAAAGGCCATTGTGACAGCCGTGCTAAATCGACCTTTAGCCCACATGATAAGTCCCCATTTTTTTGACGAAGGACAAGGGAAGCAACGAGACAGATGACCTGCTCTCTGGCCAAGTCTAGGTGTGAATTGACGGGCGAGTCACCCCTGCAGAATCAAATGGCGAAACCTTAGCCGGCAGTCGGGCCGTTGGTAACGGACGGGAGGCTTTTGCCAGAAGGGTGGCTGCTTGAGCTTGCAATTTCGTGCGTTACGGCGCACAGCAACATCGTCACCGCACGGAAAACCGCACAATCTGCGAATTTCGTGAGGAAAACCGCGTTTTTAGTAATGGGCAACGCAGAATTCAACGCGGTTTGCATTCAAATCACGTTCGACCGCGGCTGGCGATTCGCGCGTCCTAGCTTCGCGCCGCGGGACGCTGGTCGCGCAAAAACCTCTTCAATTCCACACGTGCATCGGACCACTGGCCGACGCGAGCGGTGGCAATAATTCTCGCCAGGCATTCGTAGGCGTCCGCGGGCATCTCGCCGGCCGCGTACAGCCGTTCGATTTCAGCCGCACTGCGTTCCAAGAGGTCCGACTGCTTGACGTTCACCGCCGTCCATAGCGCGTCGGCCGCCGTCAAACATTCTTTTTGGCCGCCCAATTGCGGCGTCCGCTGGCAACCCGCGGCCATCCAGGCACTAAGCAACAAGATACTGACGGCAACCCGGTACGAGTTCATGCTCCCTCCGCCTCTATTCGGTCACTTCGTCCGACACCACTTCGTTGCCGGCGCGAGTTGTCAGCGCAACCCACAGATACAAGTCGATCGCCTCGTCGATGAATCGCGCCGAGCCGTCGCCGAACAACACATTGCACCCATCCCCATGTTCGGACCACATTTGATCGGTGTGGCCCACGGGATTATTCGGGGCGTGAATGATCACCTGGGGTCGATCGTGCGCGTCCGGTCCACTGTGGACACCGACCAAATCGCCGCCGCTGTTGCAATCGGATGCAAACGGGTACTTGGGACAACTGACGCCAAACGGCGGCACTCCGACCCACGTTTTATCGCTCAAGATCGAACTATGCTCTCCGATAAAAACCGTCTTCGAGAGGCCGTCCGTGAAGTTCTTGGCACTAAAGTGCGAGTCGCGATAGAACGCGCCTTCGATATACGTTTCCGCCGGCGAGCCACCGGTGATCACCATTTCCG
>JBGQKM010000260.1:0-8545 GCA_041499515.1 Planctomycetia bacterium
CAGGTCGGCCAGCGTCAAGTCGATCGCCCGGACCGTGCGATGAAAATAAATCGTGCGGAACAAATCGGCCCGCACGCTCATGAACTGGACCAGTGCCGCCATGCCCCGGGCGTGGATGGTCAATCCCTGCGGCGTGAAAACGCTGTAGTGCAGCAGCCGGTCCAGATCGAATGCCCGCGCGTTGTAGCCCGACATGTAGGCGTCGCGCAACACGAAGTCCATGTTGTCGATGGTGTAGATTCCGCTGAACAAACTGCGCAGCAACTGCAACCAGCGCGGCGCCGCCGTGGCGTTTTCGTTCGACTTGGGCCGCGTGATGAGAAACGCGATCTGGGTCGGATCCAATTGCTCGCCCGGCTCGAGTCGGCCGTGGGGATTGCGGCGAATGCGGCGCAGCAGATCGCCCAAGACGTCGCGGATGATCGTGCCGCCGAGCGTCTCGTGGCTCAGTGCATAGCCGGAGAGAAAGTGGTCGTCGAAGAAGTGGCCGAACGGCCCGTGGCCCACGTCGTGCAGCAGCCCGCCCATCCGCACCAGCGACTCGACATACCCCCGGCTGGGCACGTCGGGGCAGACTTCGCGCAGGCTTTCGTACAGCGCGGCCACGGCGCGGCTGCCCAAGTGCATCACGCCGACGACATGCTGGAATCGCGTGTGTTCGGCGGTGGGAAAGACCCACCAGGCGGTTTGCAATTGGTGGATTTGCCGCAGCCGCTGGACCCAGGGATGGTCGATGATCTGGCGTTCCGAGGCCTCATCGCCGGCCAGGCCCGCCCCCGACACGAACGGGATATAGCCATGCACGGCGTCATGGCTGAGGTTTTCGCTTTGAAAGTCTCGCATCCCGCGGATCCTGCCTGCGTTACTGAGAGCTATCACCGGCCCACGTCGGCCGCAGTGGGAAAAACACCTGGTGAGCCCTCGCCCGGCCGGGGCCCATGTCCGGCATTCGAGGTGGGGTTTGCCCGCAGGGCATGTTCATTCTATCGCCCGATTGCACGCCGAGCGACCGCCGCGCGCATCTGCCCCCATCCGAAACGTCCACCCCAGTTTTCCATGCTGAAAACCTGTCGCAGTTTCGCTAGATTCACTCCCTGAGTGGATCACATTTTGTGCAACCCGACAAGGTAGCACGCACGCCCGGCGGCAGTGAGGCTTCTGCTGGAAGTACGTGCTCGGTAAGCAGTATCGCGCAGAGCGGACATGCTGATTATTGCTTGCATCCGATACCGATCTAGTATCACCAGGCGCTGGAGCATAAACTTAGCCGGGCTCAGCCGACCGCCGGCCTTTGCCCGGTTTGTGTAGCCAAGGAGATTTATCGTGTCGCGACTTTCGAGTTGGCGGGGGCTGGTCGTTGCGCTTCTTGTCCTGTTGAGTCAAGCCGAAAGTTACGGCGCGGTTCCGGCGGCCGAAAACCTTCTGCCCAGCACGACCAAAGGTTTTCTCTCGGTGGCCTCGGTCGACCAGTTGCGCGACAGTTGGAACAAGACGCAACTGGGCCAGCTCATGGCCGATCCGACGATGAAGCCGTTCATCGAGGATTTCCGCCTCCAAATCCAGCAGAAGTGGACGCAGACCCATCAGAAGCTCGGCATCACCTGGGACGACCTGGACGGGGTGCCGGCCGGCGAGATCGCCGTGGCGATGATTTTGCCCAGCGCGACGGAAGTCGCATTTGCCATTACGGTTGACGTGACCGGCCATCAGGAGCAGGCCAGCGCCTTGCTGGAGAAAATCAACAAGAACATGATCGGCAAGAAAGCCGTGCAAACGACGCGCAACGTCCAAGGCGCGACGGTCAACGTGTTCGACATCCCCCAGCGCGAGGACATCCCGGCCAGGCAAGTGGTGTACTTCGTCAAAGACGATTTGCTGGCCGCCTCGGATAACTTGAAAGTGATCGAGGGCATTCTGGCCCGGCAAGCGCAAGTCAATACCGACAGCCTGGCAACGCTGCCTGCGTTCGAAGCGATTACGAAACGTTGCAGCACGGCCGCCGGAGCGCTTGCTCCGCACGCCCGCTGGTTCGTCGAGCCGTTTGGCTATGCCGACGCGGTTCGCCTGGCCAGCGAACAACCGCGCCGCAAGGGCACCGACATGCTCAAGATTCTCCGCGGCGAGGGTTTTACCGCGATCCAGGGCATCGGCGGCTTCATTAACTTTTCCGCCGATCCATACGAAGTCCTGCACCGCACGCTCGTGTTCGCCCCGGGCAATACGGCCGGCGGCGAGCGGTTCACGCTGGCGGCCCGCATGCTCGAGTTTCCCAACGGCGAAAATTTTGCTCCGCCCAACTGGGTGCCGCGCGACGTGGCCAGCTATGCCTCGCTCAACCTGAACGTCAAGAACGCGTTCGAGAGCTCGAAGACACTGGTCAACGAAATCGTCGGCGACGAAGTGTTCGAGGACGTGCTGGAATCGATTCGCACCGACGAAAACGGCCCGAAAATCGACATTCGACGCGACGTGATCGCGCTACTGGGCAACCGCATCACGATCATTTCCGACTTGCAACTGCCGATCACGCCCAAGAGCGAGCGGCTGCTGGTGGCGGTCGAGACCACGAACGAAAAACATCTGGCCGAGGTGATCAAGAACTGGATGGAAACCGATCCCGACACCAAACGCCGCGAGATCAACGGCCACGTCGTGTGGGAGATCGTCGACGAAAAAGCCGAACTGCCGATGGTCACGATCGAAAACAGCCCGCTGAGCGTCGGCGGTGGCGGCGCGGACGAAGAACCGGCGGAGAAGCCGCTGTTGCCCAACTCGGCCGTGACGGTCGCCTTTGGTCAACTGTTCGTGGCCACGCATATTGACATTCTGACCAAAGTGTTGACCGAAGCCGGCAACCGCGAAAAGCTCGACTACAGCGCCGACTACGCCCGCGTGCAGGCCGAGATGGCCCGCCTGGCACAGCCCCAGCAGTTCGCCCAGACGTTCACGCGGACCGACGATGCGTTCCGCGGAGTCTATGAGCTGCTTCGCACTGGCAGGATGCCGGAAGCCGAATCGATGGTCGGCAAACTGCTCAACGCGCTGATGGGCGAGGGCAAGGAAGGCGTGCTCCGCACGCAACGCATCGACGGCAGCAAGCTGCCGGAATACGACCTGGTGCGGCGCTACCTGGGCCCGGCCGGCACGACCATGACCACCGAGGCCAACGGTTGGTTCCTGACCGGCTTCTTGCTGACCAAAGAGGCGCCGCTAAAGGCGACCCTCGAAACGGCTCCCGCGGCGCAGTAGGGCGCGGCCGATCGCCTGGCGGCCTGGGGCGTCTCCGCCCGGCGTTCGGGGCGCGCTACGGTTCGACTTTGGCCCAAAACGGGTGCAGCCGATCGGCCCGCGTCCGCACGTCTTCCAGCAGCACGCTCAAGTCGGCGTCGATGCGCGTGTTCTTCGAGATCGAACTGCCGTTGAGCGTGACGCGAATCTGGCGATTGAAGTCGACCACTTCCGGCGCCAGCCAGACCGTGAAATTGCTGCCACCGCTGGTGATCGCCAGGCCGTTGGTGGCCAGCACGTTGGCCTTGATTTGCACCGGCCGCACTCCGCGCGGCGGCGGCCAATCGGCGGGCTCGACGACGCCGCGATCCGGCAGCTTGCCCGCTTCCAGCCACCAAAAATAGTTGTCCCAGGTGCGCATCGTCGCGACGGTAAATTGCTTGGGAAAGAAATTGCGCGGTTCGCGGCGGCCCATCCAATCGAAAATATTCTGGATGTCTTCGTAAAAGTCCTCGTGCCCCCGGCCCCGATACTCGACCACCGTGACGTCGAAGCGCCGGGTCATGTACCGATTCAAATCCGGCGCGTTCTTGACCGTTTTGTCGCCGTCGAATTCGCCCGACAGCACGTAGAACGGCACCAGGTTGGCGTTTTCCCAATAGTGGGAGCAATATTTTTGTGACTGGGCCACGATCGGAATCACGCCGGCCCACAGGTCGGGGTGCGCCAGACCCAAGTCCCAGGCCGCGTTGCCGCCGATCGAATGGCCGGTGAGGAACACGCGGTCGGTGTCCACGGCGAATCGCCGGCAGGCGTCGCGCAGACTGACCAGCACGGCGGCGTGTTCGCGGGCGGAAAATTCATATTCTTTCTGGCCCTCCTTGAGCCAATCCACCGCGATCACGATGTAGCCCAGCCGCGAGGCCTGGCCCTTGCGGATGCCTCTGGGATCGCGCTCGCCGCCGGCCCACCAGTCGATTTGTATTTCCGGCGAAGTGCCGGCGCCGTTGAGCGTGAGGATCGTGGGATAGCGGACGTAAGGATCGTATTCCGGCGGAAGCTGGACACAATAGGTCGCGTCGGGTTCCTTGTCGATCCCCACGGGGACTTGGAACTTATAGAAGCCCGGCGCGCCCACCGAAGGATCGGGGCTGGATAGCGGCGGTTTCATGTGCGCGATCAACTGGGCGACGCGCGCCGGCGAGGCCCCTTCCTGGCCGTGCAATTGATGGACCAGTTGTTCGCGCTCGAGCTTGACCGGCTCGTTCAGATAGCGGTGGACGATCGCGCGGATCTTGGCCAGCGACAGCGCCACGACCAGGTTCGTGTCGGCCTGGTCGCTGCCCATCAGCCAGCCGCTCAACGCCAGCGCGATTTTTTGCTCCGGTCCCAGGCTCTCGTCATCGCTCAGCCGCAGGTAGGCGGCCAGGCGCGGGAGCGTGTTGACGCTCGCTTCCTGGCTCATCTCCTTGAGCATCGCCTCGCAGTCTTGCCGCCGGCCGGGGTCGGCGATCGTTGCGACGTGCGTGGTCAATTCAGCATACGCTTGCTGCAGCTTGCTTTGCATGTCGCGGTAGTCTTCGAGCATCTCGCGCACCTGCTGCAGGGTTTCTCCGGCCACGTCCTGCGCTGGAAATTTCTCCAAGAGCGCGGAGGCCAGGAAGTGCTGGCCGGCCTTGCGGCGGCTGTCGATCTCTTTGACGATGCTGCGCGCGTGCAGTTGCCGCAGGGCCTGGACTTGCTCGGCCAATTCCCGCCGATCGGGAAAGTCGGCCACCACGCCTTCCAGTTCCTCCTGCGCGTCGAGATAACGTTCCTGCTGCAGGAACAGCCGCACGATCCTCAGCCGCTGCTCCAGTTTCTTCGGATCGACCTGGCTGAGGATCTTGTGCAGCGTCTCGCGCGGAATCGACTTCGTGTCGATCCGCATGTCCCAAATCAGCGGAGTGCTCTTTTGAGGTACCAGGCCTTCGACCTTGGTCCAGTCCGGCGTGATCTGCGTGATCCCCTGCACGACGTCCAACGGTCCCTTGTCGGTCATCATGGTAAACGTGCGGCGCCCCCATTTGTCGAACTGCCCGACTTTGACGATCGGACCCACGCGATTGATCTTCGATCCGGATTTGGCCACGTGCTGCTTGATGCCGATTTTTTCCGGAACTTCGCCGACGTCCGCCTCTTCTTTCCGCAGAATTTGAAAGGTGGGGACGAAAACCCGCTTCAGCTCGTCGTCGACAAACGTGATCGTAGCCGGATCACCGGCCGCCTTGCTCGACAGCGGGTTATCGGCCAGGCCCGAGACTTTGCCGATGCTGCCGTGCAGCCGGCGGCCGTCTTTGAGCACGATGGTCGAAGCCGGCGCCCAGGCGGCCCCACCGAGCCACGCGCCGGCAACCAGCCAGACCAACCACAGCGACGATCTTAGCCATGTCCGACTCGCTCGGCTCATGACATGCTCCCTGAGGTGTTCCGTTGCCACTGTGGCGCGACTGCGCCGGTCTCACGCCCCCCTTCGCGCTGGCGCGTTCGCGTAGCGAGAGCCCGACCAACTTCTCTACGTATTATTGTGCTCAACGAGCCAGCAGAGTCAATCGCGCCGCTGCGCGGGCGCGCCAGCGCGGGGTTGACACTGCCGGCCATAACTCGCATAACTGGAAAAATCAGGAGCATGGCCTCCGGCAGGGAACAACGTGATTTCTCGACGCGTATTGACGATTCTAGTCACGGCGGCCTGCGTGCTTCCGATTGCGATCGTGGTCATACTGGCCGTGGGTCGGCTGCTGGCGGCGATGCAAGACGCCGAGGCCGCGGCCGTGCTGGACCGCGTTGCCCTGGCGATCGGCATCACCTGGGCGATCAACCTGGTGTGTCTGCTGTTGGCCCAGGGAATCAACGCGCTGGAAAAAACCCCGGGACCGCCCGACGCCGAAGCTTAGTCGGCATTTCTCGCGCGCCATTAACGCGCAACAGGTTCGTGCCGCGTAAGATGAAAGAGCTGACCCCATTGCGTTGCGTCACTGGCTGATTTGTTGCGATCCCCCGTTGTCGGGTCCGTCGATGCCCATTCAATTTGTCTGTCCCCAATGCCATCGCACGTTGAGCGTGACTCGGCGCAAGATCGGCTCTCTGGTGACTTGCCCCAAGTGTGCCGCCTCGATCGAGGTCCCGGCCGGCCAGGAGATCGTTGCCCTGGCCGATCAGCCAACCCGACGCTCGGCCGAACCCGAGCAACCCAGCGCCTTGGATTGGATCGAACTGGACAACCTGCCCGACCTTGTGCCCCCGGCGCCTGTTGTTCGACTGGCGCCGGCGACGCGCGCCGGCGCGGCGCCGGACTTGGACGCCGAATCGTCGGGCTTGTCAACCGCGCAACTCAGCGGCCGGGTGTCGATCGCCCGAGCTTCGATTTATTGGCAGGCCCTGCTCATGCTGCTCGTCGCGCTGGTCGCCCTGGGCTTGGGCTATTGGTGGGGGAACATCGACGCGCAACGCCCCGACGCGACCCTGCGTGGGCCGGCCGACGGCCAGCGATAAGCCGCCTGCGATCGAGTTGCACCCGCTGGTCGAACCTGCGCTGCTAAAACTGCGCGCCGACCTGGTACCAGCCTTCGAACATGTTCGTGTTGTCGTAGACCTGGCCTCCGACGTTGATCGTGCTGCGGTTGTAGCGGAAACCTGATTTGACGTACTGGCCTTGGGGTCGCGTGTAGACCGGACCCGGCGTGAATTGGCGGCCGATGCGCACGTGCGTCACCGGATCGTGGCTGTAGTACGAACGCTGGAAGACCCAGCTTTCGGCCCGAGCCGTCGTCGTGCAAACGAACAGGGCCAAGATCATTGTCAAAAGATGTCGCTTCATGGGGAGAGATCCTCACCTGACTCAAGACGCGCGCGGGAGATGGGAAGTGGGGACGCGGCGTCTCGAAACTCGAAGGGGTGCGGTCCGTCGTAAAATGGTCCATCGCGACGGCCCGACGGCCGACGCTCAAACTGCCAAAGCTCATCAAACTCCAGGGATGATTGCGGTTCGTTATTTGCCTACCGGATGCCTGACCATCAGTTCTTCTTTCTCGGCGTCATACCAATACACGTCGCCAGCCGGTAAATCGGGAAGCTGCACGCCGTTTTCCTTGATGATCACGTCCATGAATTCTTCCTGGTCCTTGGGCCCTTTGTTGTCGTGCCCAGCCTTGTAGAGACTCATCGCCTTGGGAATCTGCACCTCGAAGGCGATCCGGTCTTCCACCCGAAACAACGTTTCGATGGGCGTGGTGACAAAGCCTGGTCCGCCATAGTCGCGGCCCTTGGCGCCGACGCCGGCTTGCGCTTTTTCGTCGTTGCCCGGGCCACTGGCTGCACCGCCGGGAGCGGCCGGCGCGGCGGCGGGTGCTTGTTTTGCTGCCGCGGGGGGTGCTGCCGCATCGGGCGCCGCGGCGGCGGGCGCTGCGGCATCGGGCGCTGCGGCGGCCGGCTGGGCTGCTTCTTCCGTCGCTCCGCTGGCGGCCGGCGGCGCCGGAACGGGCGGAGGCGGCGCCGAGGAGCCGTCGGCCGCCATCGGAGTGCTTGGCACGCTGGCTTCACAGCCCCACACGGCGACCAAGGCCGCGACGACGATCAAGTTCAGTGCGATTTTCATGATCTTCTCCAGTCCGTTGCCCCGTGTGCCCCGCGCGGGCCCGTTTACGATACCTCGATGTTCGACAGATCGAATTCCCAGCGCTCCATTTCCGCCAGCGCCGAGCGTTTGGTCAAGTCGAAATCCAACGGCGTCAGCGTCACCAAACCCTTACGCAGCGCCGAGACGTCGGTCTCGTACGCGCTGGCGTGCGCCACGGGATCCGAAAGAGCCCAAAAATAGCTGCGGCCCCGCGGATCGATGCGCTTTTCGTATTGTTCTCCACTCCGGTTGAGCCCCATCGGCACCACCTGCACGCCAGGCCGCGAGGCCGCCAGCGCGGCGGTGGGGATGTTCAGGTTATAAAGTTGGGCCGCAGTCGACTTTTTTTCCAAAATCTGCTCGATCACCCGCCGCGCCAAGGCGGCCGCCCGATCGAACGGCGCATCATCGCTGAATTCCAGCGAGCATGCCACGCTCATGATCCCGTAAAAAGCTCCTTCGATCGCCGCCGCCACCGTCCCGGAGTACAGGACGTTGATGCCGGCGTTCAGCCCACTATTCATTCCGCTGACGACCAGGTCGGGCAGCCGCGGACAAAATTCGAAAATGCCAATCTTGACGCAGTCGGCCGGGCTCCCCTCGACGGCCCAGCCCCGCCGCTGCCGGCCCTCGAACAGTTCCTTGACCACCAGCGGGTTC
>JBGQKM010000261.1:0-8488 GCA_041499515.1 Planctomycetia bacterium
ATTGCAGGAGTCGACTTCCTCGTCGGCAGCGATCACAGCCCGGAGCGGAGCACGCTGCAGAGCCAGACGGTATTCGTCGACAATCCGACGACCGACGAAAAAGGCCAGCTTCGGGCGATTCTCGCCGCAGGGACTTATCAGTTCGTAGTTAATACCGTTCCGCCTGGCTACGAAGCGGTTCGCAAGACAAGCGATCCGTGCGAGTTGATTGTTGGCAAGGTGGAAAACGTACGTTTCGAGTTCCGTCGAATCGACTCCTTGCCTACCTCGCCCGCGGTTGAAAGTCCCATCCCACCTGCGCTGGCCGAGAAGTGGCGGCAGCAAAGCGACTTGCTGGATAACGGCCGCGCCATGATCAGCATTCACCGCCGCCCGGATTCCTGGATCGAGAAGGACCGATTAGAAGCCATCCTCGGGTCGTTTGACTCCGACAAGGTTCCGGATCTGGCAGACGCGGTGCGAAGAGAATATCCCGACAAAGACTTCGCGTTTGGGGAGATGGACATTCTGTGTGACGGGCTCAAACACCGACAGGCCAGTAGCTACGTTGAGTCGGGAGAGCGGCGGGATAGCGGCGTAATCGCCATCAATGGCAAAGAAGCGGTTGAGCGAAGTGCCTTCAATGCCCAGGCCGATGTCTTTAGTCTCCGCGAGTTCCGCAGCGGCACTGTATCGCTCCGCGATCTGTGCCTATGGCCGCGGATTTCCACACGGCTCGGAAAAAAAGAGGGAGAGGAGCCTCCCGGTGTAGCTATCGAACGGCTCAACGGCCGGATCAAACTCGGCCTCCAACCCGATACTCAGCAAAACAAAACGACCAAGCGGATCATTGCTGACGAGCAAACCGGGTTCGTTTACTTTTCATCCTTTGAAGGAGTTGCCGATGGCGAACAGATCTGGCAATTTGCTCCACAGAAGTTTGCGAATGGCGCGATCGTGCCCGGCCTAAAGGTTGAATTTACTTATCGCGACGGTCGAGTCACCCGAATGATCGTCTATCGCGTCCAAAGGCTGGAACTCGGTGTCCAGTTTCCGCTGGATGCCTTCGTAGTTCCTGCGCCGGCAGGCACGAATGTAGTCGACCACCGCGGTGGAGACGTACGCAATTCAAAGAGCGCAGTCGCATACGAGCCTATCACTGACCTGGTGACCTTTGGCAACACCATTCCGACGGAGCGCCGCGCGCTGGCCGAAGTTGTCAAGGCGGGAGATGTTGCGCCGGCGGTAAGGCCGGCGCTTTGGCTGAGCCAAGACGGTCAAACAACAGCTCGCGATCTGAGCGGAAAAATCCTGCTCGTCGACTTCTGGGGGATTGGTTGTGGGGCGTGCGTGACCCAGCTCCCTGAGGTCCAAGCGGCGGCCGAACGTTACGCCGACCGAGGTGTGCTTGTCATTGGCCTGCATGAAAGCAGCGAGACCGTCGAGGCGGTAGCCGGCTTTGCTCGCAAGCAGGGCCTTACCTATCCATTGGCGATCGACAGCGCCGGCCCGTCAGGTTTTTACGGCGCAACGTTTGCCGCCTTCGGGGTCCGAGCGATTCCGCAAGCTGCTGTGATCGACCGCGAAGGTCGAGTCGCCCACCTTGGAGATTGGAAGGAAGCCCTGATCAAGGTCGACGAACTCCTCAAGCGACATCCTGACTAGTGCGGTCGGACAACGATCCTTGGTCCGCCTCGCGGCGGGCGGGCATGGGTCGTACCTTGCCCAGATAGTTCGGCGCCATCGGCTGATCCACCCCAGCACATTACAGCGGCACGCCGTCCCAGCGGACGAAGCCTTCGATGGCAAAATACTCGGGCAGGCCGAACTGGTTATAGACGGCCGCCGTGTGGCGGTTGCGGTCTTCGGCCCGCTGCCAAAACTCGCGCGGATCGTCGGGGCCGGGAAACAGGGCCGAGTCTTTTTGCGACTCGTGCCGGAAAATCGCGGCCCGCTTGAGTTGCAAGTCGCGCGGGCTCAGCGGCACGGCGATTTCGATTTCATAGGGCGCCCACTCCTGCCAGGCCCCGCGATAGAGCAGCACTTCCGGCCGGCTGCCGGTGTCACGCGCCAGGGCTTGCACCGTGCGAAAAATCGCCTCGGCGCACACCCGATGCGTGCCGTGCGGGTCCGAAAGGTCGCCGGCCACGTAGATTTGCGCCGGCCGCAGCGTGTCGATCAATTGCCGAATGATGCTCAAGTCTTCGTCGGTGAGCGGTTTTTTGGCGATCGTGCCGGTGCGATAAAACGGCAGATCGAGAAAGTGCAGGTGCTCTTCGCTCACGCCGGCCACGATCGCGCCGGCCTTGGCTTCGCTCCAGCGGATCAGCGACTTGATCAGCAGCACGTCCTGGCTGTCGCTCTCGCCGGGCGCTTTCCTGGCCAGCGACTGGGCGACCCGCTGTTCGAGCTGCTTGGACTTCGCCTCGTCGATCGAAAACAGCCGGTTGAACTCGGTCACCAGGTCGGCGATCTGCCGGGCGTCGTGGTCGAACACGGCGATGTTGCCGCTGGTCATGTAGGCCACGTGGACTTCGTGATGGTCTTCGACCAGCCGAATCAGCGTGCCACCCATCGAGATCACGTCGTCATCCGGGTGCGGGCTGAAGCAGATGACCTTTTTTGGTTCGCGGCCGGCCGGGTGGTATTCGATCGTGTCCATCATCCAGCGGAACACCCGATGGGCCATGCTTTGGGCCGGGCCGTGATGGCGCAACAGTTGGTGCAGGCCGTGCAGGCGAAAATCGTCGTCGTCGAGTTTCAACAGCGCCTTGCCGGTCTTTTCGCTCAGCCAGAGCACGGCCCGCTTGATCAGCGCATCGGTCCATTCGACCTTGCCCAACAGCCAGGGAGTGACCATGGCCGTGAGTTTGCCGGCGGCGGCCGCATCCACCAGCAGCGTGGCATCGGGATGTTGTCGCAAATAGCAGGCCGGCACGCGGGGCGTGCTCTCGCCTTCGGCCGTTTCGCGAATGATCAGGGCCTTGTGCTCGCCGAGGGCCAACAGCACGATCTTGCGGGCTTCGAAGATCGTGCCCAGGCCCATCGTGATGGCCTGCAGTGGCACGTTCTCTTCGCTGAAGAAATCGCTGGCCGCGTCGCGGCGCGTCAAAGGATCGAGCGTGGCCACGCGCGTGCGGCAGTTGGGAGCGCTGAAGGGCTCGTTGAAGCCGATGTGCCCGTTGCGGCCGATGCCCAGCAGTTGCAGGTCGATGCCCCCGGCGTTTTGGATGGCCGTTTCGTACCAGCGGCAGTACTCGTCGAGTTGATCCGAGGGCGTGAGGCCGTCGGGGATGAAGATGTTTTCCGGCGGGACGTTGACGAACTTGAAAAAGTGTTCGTGCATCCAGCGGCGATAACTTTGCAGCCGATCTTTTCCCAGGCCCAGATATTCGTCGAGATTGAACGTGACGACGTTCGAGAAGTCGAGTCCTTGCTCCTGGTGCAGCCGGATCAATTCGCGATAGATGCCCACCGGCGTGCTGCCGGTCGGCAGCCCGAGCACGGCCTTTTGCCCCTGCGCCGCCCGTTCGCGGATCACGCCGGCGATCATCTGGGCCACGTACCGGTCCAATTCCTGGTGCGAATCGAATACGTAGCAGGGCAGGGCAGTTCCGGCCAACGGGCCAACGGCGGGATTGGTGGTCATGGACGCGCAGTAGGGGCGGGAAGATACACGAAGCCAAGAACCCGTCAGTATGTCCGATTTCGCCCCAGTTTTCCACCGCAGTTTAAGGCCATCCGCGCGAGAAAACGTGTCGAACCCAAACGTCAGGTTCCTCCCGCCTCCTCGCTTTATCCCCCGTCGCCCGTTAACGCCATGTTGTCGCGATGGATCACTTCTTCATACGGGCAGTGACCCAAGGCCGCGGCGATTTGTTCCGACTTGAGACCCTTGATGCGCTGCAGGTCGTCGCTCGAATAGTTCGTCAACCCGCGGGCAAATTCGACGCCGGCGGCGTCCTGCAGCGACACAACGTCCCCTTTTTTGAAACTGCCGGCCGCCTGCACCACGCCGATGGCCAGCAGGCTCTTTCCTTTTTTTTCCACCGCCGCGCGGGCGCCGGCGTCGAGCGTCAACGTGCCGCGCGGTTGGGCCGTAAACCCGATCCAGCGCTTGAACGCCGGAATCGACTGGCCCTGAGCCACGAACAGCGTGCCGACCAGCTCGCCTGCGGCGATTCGAGCCAGGTTGCCCGGCACGCGGCCGTTGGCGATGATCACGTTCTCGCCGGCCGCCGTGGCGATGCGGGCCGCCTCGAGCTTGCTGGCCATGCCCCCCTTGCTCAACCCGGTGACGCTGTCGCGCACCAGGTTCAAGATCGACGCGTCCAGCCGGGTCACTGTCGAGATCACTTTCGAGTTTGCCTCGCGCGGGTCGCCGTCGTACAGGCCGTCGACGTCCGAGAGCAGCACCAACAGCGGGGCGCGAATCAGGTTGGTGACCATCGCGGCCAGCCGGTCGTTGTCGCCAAACGAGGTCATCAGCTCGTCGACGCTCACCGTGTCGTTTTCGTTGATGATCGGCACCGCGCCAAACTCGAACAGAGCCCGAATCGTGTTGCGAACATTGAGATATCCCGTGCGGTCGTCCAGGTCGTGGGCCGTCAGCAGCAGTTGGGCCGCGTGGCGGCCGTGGGCCCGCAGGCCGCGGTCATAGGCCTCGATCAAATGGCTTTGACCGACCGCGGCCACGGCCTGCAATTGAGCCAGGTTCGTCGGGCGTTTGGCCAATTGCAATTGCCCCAGCCCCGCGCCGACCGCCCCCGAGGTGACCAGCGCCACTTTGCGGCCGGTGACCATTAGTTGGTGCAGTTCTTCGGCCAGCGCCGCGATGCGTTGCTGATCGATCAGCCCCTCGGCGCCGGTCAACACGCGAGTGCCGACCTTGACGACGATCGTGTGGGCCGCCGTGGCAATTTCCTGCCGCAACAAGTCGGTCATCGCGTGAGTCACCCGAAAAACGGAAACAAAACTTCCCAAACTGGCTGTGCTAGGGGTCACGGACCTTTGTTTTTGTGGTTCGGGTGCCACTGCTTGCTTGTCAAGCAGTGCCGACACGCCTCCGGACAAAAGTCATGGACCACTTGAATCATACCGCTTGCGCGTCGCGGCAAAAACCCTGACTTGGCCGAGCGATTCCGCGCGCCGGGACACAAAGTGCCGCAAAACGCGCGCAGTTGTGAAACATCGCGCCGGCTCCTACAATAAGTAGTCGAGACGAAATTGGAACGGTTGCTTTCTCGCCGGCCGGCCCCTCGGGCTTCCTGAAAAGGGGATCGACGCGTCGCGAGCCGCGGTCTTTGGGCGTGCGGCTGTGTGTGGTTGTGACACCAACAAGTTGGGCCTCGGACCTCCATGAGCGAACTTCTGCACGAATGTGGCGTTGCCGCGGTTTATCACCTCACCGGCCGGGGCCGTAGCCCGTTGTGCCCCGAGCAGGGTCCCGACGAGGTCTCGCGCCTCATTCCCCGCATGCTGCTGGATATCCAGAATCGCGGTCAGCTCTCGGCCGGCATGACTTCGTACAACCCGCACCGCAACCAACTGATCGACACCTACAAGGAGCTGGGCGGGGTGAGCGAAGTCTTCCGCCTCAACCATCGCGGCAAGTACGAGAGCCTGATGCGCAAATACGCCGGTCGGGCCGCCATCGGACAGGTCCGCTATGCCACCTGCGGATCCGAGGACCGCAGCTATGCCCAGCCGTTCGAGCGGCAGCACGTGCAAAAACACAAGTGGTTCAGCTTCGCCTTCAACGGCCAGTTGGCCAATTACCAGGAACTGCGACAAAACCTGCTGGCCGACAGCGACAACCACCTGGCCCGCGACACCGACACCGAAATCATCATGCACGAAATCGGCCGCGAGCTCTCGGGCGATCGCCGGCCGCCGTTGATCGAGGTGATGCGCAGCATCAGCCAGCGCTTCGACGGGGCCTACTGCCTGGTGCTGCTCAACGCCATCGGCGACATGCTGGTGGCCCGCGACCCGCTGGGCCTGCGGCCGCTCTGCTATGCCTTGGAAGGGCCGCTGTTTGCCGCGGCCAGCGAAAGCGTGGCCCTGTTGAACTTGGGCTTCGCGCCTGAGAATATCAAAAACCTGCTGCCGGGCCAGGCAGTGACCATCAGCGACGGGCAGTTGGAGATTCAGCGTTTTGCCGCCAGTCCGCGGCAGGCCCACTGTTTTTTCGAGTGGATTTATTTCGCCAACGTGGCCAGCACGATGGACGGCCGCAGCGTCTATCTGTCGCGCAAGGCACTGGGCGAGGAGTTGGCCCGGCTCGAAACGGTGCCGATCGACGAAGACACGATCGTCGTGCCCGTGCCCGACACCAGCAAAGCGGCCGCCGACGCCATGGCGTTCAAGCTCAAAATCCCCTCGCTCGAAGGGCTGATTCGCAACCGCTACACCGGCCGCACCTTTATTGAAGGCAGCACCAGCCGCAAACGCAAGGCCGAAACCAAGTACACGCCGCTGCGCGAGGTGCTCGAGGGCAAACGGATTCTGCTGGTCGAGGATTCGATCGTCCGTTCCACCACGATGAAAGTGCTGCTCAAGCGGATTCGCGAGCTGGGGCACGCCCGCGAAATTCACGTGCGCGTGGCCTGCCCGCCGATCGTCGCGCCTTGTTTTTATGGCATCGACATGTCGACCATCGGCGAGCTGTTCGCCCCGCGATTTCTCAAAGGCGCCCCGCTGACCGAAGCCGCCCAGGCCGAAATGGCCGCCTCGCTGGGCGCCGACTCGCTGCGCTATCTGCCGATCGAGTCGATCGCGCGGGCCATCGGCTTCGACAGCGATCAATTATGCCAGGCCTGCATCACCGGCCAGTATCCGTCCAAAGCCGGCCAGGACCTGTATCAGATCGCCCTGCAAAACGCCGCCTCCGGCAGCCTCTCGCGGACCTACGAGAGCCACCCGGTGCCAGCCATCTCCCACCGCCGGTCGTAGCCGGGCTGACTTAGAGCCAGCAGACAAGACCGCAGGGGACTGTCCCGATTTTGGGGAGTCCTCGGAGCAAAATGGGACTGTCCCCCTCTCCGAAAGGTCTTGTCTGCTGACGCCTACGCTCCGCGACGACGGGCGAGCAATCCGATGCTCAAGGCGCCGAATGCCAAAAGCGTCAACGTGGACGGCTCGGGCACCGGAGTCAGAAAACCGCGAATCTCGCCGCCCGGGAATTGCGTCGTGTGGATGTTCAGGTAACTTTCTCCCGCGATCATGCCCGCCAGCAGAGCCGCTTCCGCGTCGGCGATCGTTCCGCCGATCAGGGTGACGAAAGCAGGGTTGTAACTCGCTGCCAGGGTCATATCGTACGTTTGGTCATACGTGCCGCTGGTGACGCCAATCGGAAATCCGACAAACGTCGGCACGGTCGTGGCGACGCCAGCGGTTCCGGCGCCGGGGACCGCTGTGGCGCTGTGGATGTGCGATGCGGTCGTGATTCCCGTAAGACCGCTAAACGTGATCTGCACGTGCATCGTTTCCGCCGTGCTGTCGAAATCGACCGCGGCAAACCCAGTCCCGGGCGAAGCATTTGTCGGTGACTCGGCCGGGCCGCTGAGGACCGCATCGAACGAGAACAGGCCGGCGCGCGCGGTCGATGCCGCCACGGCTGCCGCCATGACCACGGCCAGGAATGCGACGAAACGGATGGTGTGCATGAGTTGACTCCTTGATCTGGAGATCGATGGATTGAAAACAAAGTTGTCGGCGTTTTCTCGACAGACGCCGCCAAAGCGCGCGATGGCCGTCGAGATGGCTTTGAGCCAGCGGACAAAACCGCCGGGGACTGTCCCCCTCTGCGAAACGTTTTGTCCGCTGGCTCTTGCGAAAAGAGGCGTCCGGCGCGGGAGCACGCAAAGATTCGTCCACAGCCGCGGGCCAGGCTGCCGGAGTCGGTTATTGCGTTGCGCTGGAACTACAAGACTATCCGAGAATCCTCTCCCCTTGCGGACTTCGGCGAGCTCAGTCGAGCCGGAGAGGGCAGGGTGAGGGGTGGTTTTCGGATAGGTTCTTAAGAGAATGGATTCAGCAGCGACCTTCCACGCCTGAGGTCAATGTCCGCTCGACATTTTCCGTTTGGATATCCCGGCCGAGTCCCGCCCAAGCGGGCCCAAGAGTCCGGGCTGCAACGACCATGAGTCTGGCGAGGTCACCGAGTGAAGTCAAGCGATTTCACGGCCCCCTGCAGGAATTCGCCAAATTCGGGAATATCCGCTCTCAGGCAAGTAGGTCACGCACTCCGTGCGTGACAAAGCTTCGTCGGCAAACGCCCGCGCGCGCCGATGGGTGGGCGACCGCGAAGCAATACGTCGCGCCCGGCACAAAATACCGCCGATAGTCAGACATCCGCCCATCATAAACCGCGCGATTCCCGCACGCCAACACCTATCGTCACGCACGGAGTGCGCGACCTGCTGGGCTGATACTTTTTCACTCTGTCCCCTCGGCGTTCTCTGTGGCAAAAAAAGCTCCCCCGAAAAACTTCCCCTTGGCCTAAAAC
>JBGQKM010000262.1:0-8374 GCA_041499515.1 Planctomycetia bacterium
ACTCGAAACGACATGATTACACCTCCATGATTTCGACGCGACAGCGACCCCCTCGCTGCCGCTCTCTCAAGAAATCAGGTGTATCAAAACTACGTCAACCGCGCCAGCCCAAAGCCCCTAAAGTGCGCGCCAGCCCTGGGGGTTGCCATGATCCAGCGTTTCGCGTGCTGCCTGGCGATTGTAAGTCTTGTTGTCGTGGCCGGGATTCTGCGAGCCGACGACCCGAAAGCAACCGAGGATGACGGCGACGGGCCCGGGTTTGTGGTGCGAGTCGTTAACGAGCAGGATCAGCCCGTGAAAGGGGCGAGGGTCACAACCTACTCCAGTTTTGACGAGAAGGATTCAGTCTGGAAATTTTTTCCCGATATCGAATCCGATGCCGATGGACTGGCCCGCTTCACCAGCGGCAGCGCGAATCTTGATTACTCGTGCGTGGGCGCGTTTGATCTGCCGCGAAATCTGGTAGGCATCGCAAGTCTTCAGCCAAAGGGTCCGTGGGATCCCGTGCCCAAGGTAGTGATGCATCGGGGTTGCAAGGTAAGCGGCAAGTTGATTAGCACCGATCTTGCGAAGCGAGGCAAGCCGTTAGGATGGACCAACATTTATGTCGATCACGACAACAAGAATCTGCTTGCATACTCGCGGGACAATCCGAGTGGAGAGTCGGAATTTGAGTTGCTCCTCCCCCCGGGCGAGTACCAACTTAAGTCTTACGGTTCACATTTGCACTTTCTGAAACCCACAATCGCGATCAAGCCAGGGCAAGACGAACTGCGGCTCGATCCGATGGATCTCCCGGCAACTCGGCTGGCGCTCTTGGAAGGTGAAAGTGTGCCTCCTCTGCGCGAAGTTGTGGCCTGGAAAAACGGTCCCGGCGTGGAGTTGTCGGATCTGCGTGGCAAATTTGTGCTGCTTGAGTTCTGGGGCTATTGGTGCGGGCCCTGTGTGGCCTCCATGCCGGAATTAATGGAGTTTTACGACCAACACAAGGAGCAGGGGTTGGTCGTCGTTGGAGTGCATGTCGATATTCTCGAGAAACCGGGCGCCGGCGCCGTGGATACGGCCGACAAGCTGAATAAGAAACTAGAGGAGGTTCGCAAGGAACTATGGCACGGCCGTGATATTCCATTTCCCGTCGCGCTCACGAAGTTCCACCAGGTGCCCTATGGACCTCGTGTTTCTGGCAAGGTTGGCTGCCAGGCCTCCGCCGATTTCGGCATCATGATCTATCCGACGCAAGTCCTGATCGACCGAAACGGAAAAGTCGTGGGAAAGTGTGAGACGCGTACCGCCGAGGGGCGGGAACGACTGGCGAAACTACTCGAAAAGTAGCGCAATAGAGTAATCGTACGCAAGGCGGGCTACGTAAGACGCGGCGCAGCCTCCGAAAACGACCATTCAAAAAAACGCCATGCCCGGCAGGAGGTTGTTTTTGGCTTCCGTGCCAATGGAGCCCGCTCCCTGGCGACTTGCATTCCCAAACCGGGTAACACGGGCAGGGTAATAAACAGAGTTTACCTACCTGCCGGGCATGGACGCTGGTTGCTCAACTGGACAGCTTATCGAAAGTCTGTCGAAATTCTGGCATGTGTGTTTCGAGATAGGCCAGCCACGCGCGGGGATTCCAGATTTCCACCGCCACGCCGGCGCCGACCACGATGACTTCCCCCCCAGGTTCGACTTGTAAGAATTCACGAAATCCATCGGGAATCGACAGCCTGCCGCGACCGGCCAACTGCACCGCCTTGTGACGCGTGGAGAGCAGGCGGCTGAGCAACTGCACCTCCTCCAACCGGCCCTCGAGCTTGCCCGCCCGCATCTTGCTCTTGACCAGCGCGACTCCGGCGTCGAGCTTGGCCTGCCAGGCGGCGGCGTTCCATAGACTCAAGCAACCGGGCTGCTCCTTGGCCAGGATGCAATCGGCCCGCCCGCGCATCAGCAGGTCGAGCAACTCGCCCGGAATCGAGAGCCGGTGCCGTTCGTCGAGCGTTCTGGAAAACTCGCCGAGGATGAATTCCTGCGGTGCAGACATGGTGCCGTCGAGTTCTCGTCGTTTCCGTTGGCCGTTCGTGCGGGGCCGCGGCGACCGGATCTACGCTGGTTAGCGTGGGCAGGTTTCCCATGATCTTATCTTTTTATTGCCATCCTTGGGCATGTTTCCCACGAATGAGGAGTTTATCAACATTGCGCGAGTTTGCAACCAGGCGGCAAAATTTTTTCTCAGGCACTCTCGATCAGGCCGGCTGGCCACCGCGCACCCCCTGACGCCGCAAGGTCTTGAGCCCGCTAGCTTGGCCCGCGAGCAGCAGGAGCAATCCCGGCTGAACTTGCGGTTGGATCGCGCGGCCCAAATGCGGTACAGTTCCCGCCCCAACGAACGTGGCCCACGACGCTGCCTGGCTCCGACGCAATCGTGTGTACCCGTTGGATGCTTAACCGTTTTTTCGTGGATCATTCTGCCGAGGTATGCGTGTCGCGCCGTCGTTCACCATCCGAAAGGGTTGTCATCACCGGTATCGGCCTGACGGCCTCGGTGGGAGACGATCGCGAGAGCGTGTGGGATGCCGTGCGCGAAGGCCGCACCGCAATGAGGCGTTTGAGCGGCCTGGCGGGCATTCCGGACGGAATGCTGATTGGGGCACCGGTCGACGTCCGGCCTTCGGCCCCGGATGAGCTGAAAGTACTGGCCCTGTGCGACCGCGTCGCCGCCGAGGCCCTTTACGACGCGGCAATCGACGAGTGCCTGGTTCGCTCCGACCGCTTCGGGTGTTCGATCAGCGCACATATGGGTGACACCCGCTGGAAGGCCCAACAGCTTGGTTTGGGCCACTTGAACGTACAGGGACCGACTCCCTGGTGGGAGCAGTGGCTGCCCAACACCGCCTGCGTGCGAATCGCCAACCGTTATGGCCTGCACGGTCCGCGGCTGTGCCATTCGACCGCCTGCGCCAGCGGATTGATCGAAGTATTCTCAGCCATGCGGGCGATTCAAGACGACCAGTGCGATCTGGCGCTGGCCGGCAGCGCGGAGGCCTTCAGCCCGCTGTTTGCCGCCGGATTTCACCAAATGCGCGTTTTGGCGTATCACGACGACCCGTGCCAGGCATGCCGGCCGTTCGATTTGGATCGCCAGGGATTCGTGATGGGCGAGGGGGCGGCGATGTTCGTGCTCGAACGGCTCAGCGATGCCCAAGCGCGCGGGGCTCATATTTATGCAGAAATCGCCGCCAGCAAGCTGCTGGCCACGGCCCATCACATGACCAGCGTTGATCTGGAAAGCGACGCCCTGACTCACTTGATTTCCGAAACATTACGGGCCGCGCGGGTGGCGCCCGACGAGATCGGCTATATCAACGCCCACGGCACGGGCACGCAGCAAAACGACGTGGCCGAGACCCGAGCGATCCGCCGTGCTATGGGCAGCGCCGCCGACTTGCTCTGCGTGAGCGCTACGAAATCGATCCTGGGACACTTGGTCAATGCCGCCGGCAGCGTCGAATTGGCCATCACGGCGTTGGCGATGCGCGATGGTTTCGTGCCCCCGACGATCAATCTGACGCGCCCCGATCCCCAATGCGATCTGGATTGTATTCCGTTAGTGGGCCGCCAAAACTCGTTTGTCTGCGCGCTGAAGCTTTCGGTCGCTTTCGGGGGCGCGCTGGCCGCGGTGGTCCTTAAACGCCCCGAAAACGCGATTTCACGCGTGGTCAGCCCGAAACTCCGCGCCGCCTAAGGGGTTTCAATCTCAGGCCGAGAAACCGCGGGAATCGTGCTCGCTACGAGCCGTTTGCCGAGCTCGCATCGAGAGTCGTGCTGGCGTCGGCCCCTTGCCGACTTCTTAGGCGATTCCTTGACGCGCCGGATGCCGGCGCATTAGGCTCAGGTTAGGCCCGGGCCCGGTGATCTCTTGCGGATGAGAAAAGGTGCGATATGCGAGCGTCCAGCGCGATTTGGCTGGTTTTTGTTTTGAGTTTCGGCGTTGCCTGGATGGCGGCAGGGGCGAAGGAAGCTCAGGCTCCGCCAGCCGGCGACCCGTTTGCCGCGATCGACCAGTTGGCCCAGCAAGTGTTCAACGAGGCCGATCACAACCATAACCACGTTCTGAACAAAACCGAATTCCGCAATGCCTACACGCTGCTCGAAACCCAGGTGGACGAGTTGGGGCGTAGCGGCGTGATCGGGAAGCCCAGAAAAAATCGTCCCGACAAAGACAAGGACAAGGGCACGCACACGGCGGCTTCGGTGACTGCGTCGGCCGATAAACTGGCCCGAAGCAACAAGGTCAGCCAGGCGGAATTCACGTTTTTTGTTCATGCGTTCGTGGAACAGGCCGACGAGACCTGGCGGGAACTGCACGCCGCGACCGATGCCCAGCGTAAAGCGTACAATGCCCAGCGCCGTGCCATGGGCGTTTATCGCGGCCGGCCACGTTATGTTTTTCCGTATTAGCATCGACGCGATTCCGGCCAACCACCCGAAGGGTTCGAACATGAAACTTCGCCTCTGCGCGTTGCTGGGGGTTTTGTTGGTTGCCCAATGGGGCGGGGCGGCCGAGCACACCAAGGATTCGCTCGACAAAGTCAAAGAGAACCTGGCGGACAAGAAAGCGATCTTGATCGACGTCCGCGAACTCAAAGAATGGGACAAAGGACATCTGCAGGATGCCCAACTCCTTCCGCTGAGCGAATTGAAAAGAGCCGCGACCGATCCGGCGATCGGTCAGAAGCTGGAAAAGATGCTTCCCAAGGAGCGGATCGTCTACGGACATTGCGGTAGCGGGGTTCGCGTCTTGACGGCGGCGGCCATTCTGGAAAAACTCGGCTACGATTTTCGCCCCTTGGCTGCCGGTTTCGATGACCTGCGCGCGGCCGGTTTTCCGGCGGCCAAAAAATAATTCCCACGGCCAAGTGCGTTCGTTTCGCGGCACGTTCGTCGTACGCCATCAGGTTTCGGCTCGCGGCCGGGCTCTGGGCAGTCTCGGCTAGGCCGGACCGCCGCTAGCAGTCGCGCGGCAGCCCTTTTCGGCGCGATAGCTGCCCGGACCGCTCAATCCCGCCCTGATTGCATTGACTCAACTTGCCCCTCGGCGATATTCTCACGCGCGCTAAGTGCTCTGCGCGCAGTGGCTTGGCCACGTAGAGCTCGATCTTGTGCCATGGAAGGTGCCGGACCATGCAGTGGTTGGTGACGCTCTACGCGGTCTTGACGATTCTGGCTGTGGGTTTCGCGGCCCTGCTCACGTTACAGACTTGGGAACATCGGCGATTCGCGCGCAGCCGGTCAAAGCACCCCAACCGCCGACCGCCGCGAGGGCGGATCGCGCTTTTCGTGCCCTGCAAGGGCGCCGACGTCGACCTGGAAAGCAACTTGCGCCCCCTGTTCGAGCAGGATCACGGCAATTATGAATTGATTTTCGCCGTGGAAAGTCTTAACGATGCCGCTTGCCACACGATTCACCGCCTGATTGCGCAATATCCGGGCCATCATGCCAAACTGATCGACGCCGGCATTTCGACCGTCAGCGGACAAAAAGTACACAATCTACTGGTCGCCACCGAGCATCTTTCCTCGGCCGTCGACATCCTGGCGTTTGTCGATGCCGACGTACGGCCGCCGCGCGATTGGCTTCGCATGCTCACGCAGCGCTTGGACGGATATGGCGCGGCGACCGGATATCGCTGGTTCGTTCCCAAGCGGGCGACCCTGGCCAACTGCATGCTCTCGAGCATGGATAGCGCCGTGGTGCCGATCATGTTTCCCGGCCTGCATCATAAAGTTTGGGGCGGTTCGTGGGCGATTCGTCGCGACGTTTTCGACACCGGCCGACTGCGCGACGCGTGGCGCGGCACCCTGAGCGACGACCTGGTTGCGGCCAGCGTTCTGGCTCGCACGCGGCAGCGCGTGGCCCTGGAGCCATCGTGCATTCTTCCCTCGCCGCTGGATGTCGACCTGTCCGGCATGTTGACCTTCGTGCGACGACAATTCACGATTGGCCGCTGCTATACGCCCGTGCTGTGGGGCTCGGTTCTGGTCATGAATTGCCTTTCGCAAGCCGTTTTTTGGAGCAGTTTGGCCGCGATGGTTTGGGGCTCGTGCACGGCCGCCGAATGGACCTGGGCGCCGGCCAGCGTGGTGGGCCTGCTGTATGCACTGCACATCGTGCGTGCCTGGCTGCGGCAGCAGGCTTCGCGACACTACCTGCCCAATCGCCAGGAGGAATTGACGGCGGCCCGTCAGTTCGATATCTGGCTCGGCCCTCTGGCTGGATTGGCCTGCTGTTTGGGGCTGGTGGGTTCTGCTTTTGGCCGGCGAATCTCGTGGAAGGGGATTACCTACGAAATGCGATGGGGAGGAAAAATCCGCCGAATTTCCTTCGCGCCACAGCGTGTCAGTCCCGAGGAGGTCGAGGGACTGTCCTATCAAAGGGTCGCTTGAAGAAAACACTGCCTCACAACAGCCAAAAGGAGTCCGGCAATGCGCGTCGTTCTGTGGGACACTCGAAAACTCGACGTGGCCAAGGATTTTGCCGGTGGGTTCGGCGTGGGTCAGTTTCCGGGGCGCGGCGGCCTCGGCGGCCGGATCGTGCGGCACTTTTTCAAACGCGATCGGCGCCCGGCAGCCCTGGTCTTCGCCTATCTGGCCGCCATCTTTGGCAAGCTCGGCCACCGGGTCGAATATGTTTTGGACCGTGTGCCGGCGGGCGCCGATCTGTACGTCTTCAACCCCTCGTTGATTACCGTGGCGCTAGAACGCCGGGCCATTCAGCAAGCGTTGGCGTCCACGCCGGGTTGCCGCGTGTTTGTCGTGGGGGCGGTCGCGCATTCCTTGCCCGACACGTTCCAGGGACTGGACGTCACCATTTTGAAAGGCGAAGCGGAGCAGCTCTGCTGGAAGCTCGACGAAGCGCTGGCCTCCAAGGACCGCACGTTTGACTTGGGCAAGGTGCAGGACCTTGATGCGCTGCCTTTCCCCGATTGGTCGCCCTTTTCGCCCCGGACGTTTCGCGTCGGGTACGATTTTTCGCGCTTTCCCACGGCGCTCATTCAACAGAGCCGCGGCTGCACGCTGAAGTGCAACTATTGCCCGTATATCATCCTGGAAAACGGCACGCGACTGCGGTCGCCCGACAGCGTGGCGGCCGAAATGCGTGCCGGCATCAAGGCCCACGGCTTTCGCTCCTTCAAGTTTCGCGATCCGCTGTTCGGCGTCGACCGCCAGCGAGTGTTTCGCCTGCTGGAGCTCATCGGGAAATTACCCCGCAAAATCCAATTCTCGATCGAAAGCCGCCTCGACCTGTTGCGGCCCGACCTGCTGCGGGCCATGCGCGAGGTGGGCCTGACAAGCATTACCGTGGGCATCGAAACGCCGTCGGAGGAAACGCTGCGGCGATATCATCGGGCACCGATTCGCGATGACCGGCAGCGAGACTTCGTGCTGCTGTGCCGCTCGTTGGGCATCCGAACCGTGGCTGGGTTCATGGTCGGATTTCCGGAGGACACCGAAGAATCCATCCACGGCGTGTTGCGTTATGCGAAAGCCCTGAACCCGACATTCGCGAACTTCAACATCGTCACGCCCTACCCTGGCACCGAGTTTTTCCAGATAATCAAATCGCAAATTGCGACGTTCGATCCCTCGCAATACACGGTTTACACGCCGGTGCTCAAGTATCGAAACTTGACGAGCCAGCGCGTGGCCGAACTGCACGCCATGTGTTTCACAAGTTACTATTTTCGCTCGCGCTGGTTGCTGGCCGCCGCGCCGGTTTTGTGGCCCAACCTTCGCAAACTCGGCTGGGGAACCACGGCACTGCCCGAGACACCGGCCCACGTGCACCTGGGGCCGCCAAAACCCCACGCCGATCTGCGCGTCGTACAGCGACCGCATCCGCCCGGTGCCGATGCCCGAGAGACGGAAAACAAATCGAGCGACGCGGCCTGATGCGTCGGCCCACTTAGAGAAAGGCCGCCAGAATCGGCAGGACGGCTACGATCACGGCTAGAATCGTGATACTTCTCGGCGGCGGCGCGCGACGAATCCTCAAAACCACGACCGTCAGCGCCAACGAAACCACGGCAGTCACCAGCGAACCAAAGTGCAACAACCGCGCCAGCAGCATCACAGGGTCTCCTGCGCCGCCCTGGCCAGCAAAGAGCCACACGATCGCAGCCACGCCGGCGCACAACAGGGTCGTCATCGCCGAGAACATCCAGGCCACGGTGGCCGCGTCGGCGGTGCGGCGCTCGGTCGTGTCACTCGGGCCCGGCTGACGTGGTTTTCGCTTGGCCAAGAGCTGGCCCTTCCCGGTGGGTTGACGAGACGCCGCCGGTCCATCCTAGAAGCGGCGGCGAATGCCCCCTAGGGACCCCAGCAT
>JBGQKM010000263.1:0-8328 GCA_041499515.1 Planctomycetia bacterium
AAAAGTCGATCGACTCGGCCCCCAGATCGCCCACCAGACGCGCCTGCGGCGTCACCTCCTGGTCGTCCACTCCCAACGCATCCACCAACGCCAACTGCACCTTCGAAAACACCTCCGCTTGCGTCGCCATCGCTTGCCACCTCCGGGATAGTCGTAGACCTTGGTTTATTTCTTGATGTCGCCGCGGGCGGTGCCGCGGCGTCTTCTTACGAGTATTGATCTGAGTTCCACATTTCAGATATATCGGGGTCGAGTTGCAAGCCCCGTCAATGCATTAAACTTGCTCAAGCGCCGCCGAGACTGAGTCCTCCGTCGACGCGCAGCACCTGGCCAGTCATGTAGCTGGCGTCATCACTGGCCAGAAAGGCAACGACACCGGCAATTTCTTGCGGCTGGCCGACGCGTCGTAACGGAATGACCTCCTTGATGCGATCGCCGGCCAAATTGCGCACGGCCTGGCTCATGTCGGTTTCGATCATGCCCGGCGCGACGCCATTGACGCGGACTTTGCGGCTGGCGAGTTCCTTGGCCAGGCAGCGTGTCAGGGCGTCGATGCCGCCTTTGCTGGCGGCATAGTTGACCTGGCCGCGCGATCCGAACTCGGCGGCGACGCTGGAAATATTGATGATGCTTCCTTGCCGGCGCGAGAGCATGGGCTGCGCCACGGCGCGGCAGTAGTTATACGTACCGGTGAGATTGGTCTCGATCACGTCGCGCCATTGTTGCGTGCTCATGGTGGCGAACAGTCCGTCGCGAATGATGCCGGCGGAGTTGACCAGGATGTCGATTTGTTGCCAGGCCGCCAACAGGTCGGTCACGATTGGTTCGGCGCGCTGAGAGTCGACGACGTCGGCCTGTATCGCGCGGACTTCGCCGCCCTGAGCCTGCAGTTGGCCGACCAGAGAGTCGGCGGCGGCCTGGTTCTGGTGGTAGAGAAAAGCCACGCGGGCCCCCTCGGCCGAGAGCCGCTCGACGCAGGCGCGGCCGATGCCGCGACTGCCGCCAGTGACCAACGCTGTTTTACCCTGTAAACGCATTGCTCAGACCTTGCCCCGACTGGGCTCGGGAGTAGGGTTCGCGGGAGCAACCAAAGCCGAACTGGCGGCGGCTGTCGTCTCGACCGGCGGCCGATAAACGAGGGCCAGTTGTGCCTTGAGGTGGCGCTTGAGATAGGCATCGGTGGGCGCCAAATCGGGTTTGGAATCCGCCAGATTGTAGCGCTCCAAAACGAGTCGCCCGACGACGGCCACTCGGCCGGACAAGGTGCCTTGAGTCTTGAACTGGACCTCGCGCGGACCGACCCGAACCATTTCCGCGGTGACGGTGAGCACCCACCCCGGTTGGACAAAGTCGGCAAAGCGGACGTTGCGCGCGTCTTTGAGGGTCACGATGCTGTGGGCAAAATCTTCCGTGGCCTGAATCAGCCAGGCACTGGCTTCGGTCATTGCCTGTAGCATCAGCACGCCGGGCATGACCGGAAACCGCGGAAAGTGATCGGCTAGGTACTCTTCGGCCAGCGAGAGGCATTTGACGGTCGTGATTTTCACACCCGGCTGCAACTCCAGCACGCGATCGACGAACGTAAAGTGCATGTTTTTCCGAGGCCGACCCGAATTCGAGGGGGATCATGGAAACGACATAGTATATCGGCCTGGCCCCTCGGCTACAACCGATAAAGTCGCGTGCGACGTGCCGGCTTGCCTCGCCAAAAACCGTGCGGGCGCCCCTTTCGAACGTCCACCGGTGCCGCCGCCGATTCCGGCATCGCGACCGCCCACCCGCGGCGCTCGTTTGTTGTCTCTGGATGGCCACGCTGCTACGATTTGGGAATGCATAAGGGGATTGGTGTCTCACCGGGTGTCACAGTTGGGACGGCGTACTGCATTCACGAGATTTACGTAAATCCCGATTCCAAGCGGTTGGGGCAAGACGAAGCTCTGGCGGAGCTGGATCGCTACGATCTGGCCCGCGACAAGACCGCGGCCGACCTTCACGCGTTGTATCAAAAGGTCGCCAGCCAGGTGGGGCCCGACGAGGCGGCTATCTTTCGGACCCACGAGTCGATTCTGCACGACCCGGCCTTCACGGCCAAGATTCGCGGGTGGATCGTGGACGAAGGCCAGAGTGCGCCCGGTGCGCTCCATCGGCTGCTGGAGGAATACACGGCGCTGTTCACCAGCACGAAGGACAACTACATCAAGGAGCGTTTGGCCGACGTGCGCGACGTGGTGATTCGCTTGAGCGGTCACCTGAGCGACGTGCTGCAGCCGCAGTTGGGCGCGCTGCGCGGTCCGCTGATCCTGGTGGCCCACGAGCTGCTGCCCTCGCAAGTGGTGACGTTGGGCAATCGCGAGGTGGCCGGGATCGTCACCGAGACCGGCGGCCAAACCAGCCACGCGGCCATTCTGGCGCGCAGTCGTGGCGTGCCGGCGGTTTCGGGCGTGAAAGGCATCCAGCGGCGCGTCAAGACCGGCGACACGCTGGTGGTCGATGGCCGCGAAGGTCTGGTGTTGGTCAACCCCGATGCGGAGACGACCAGCGCCTATTTGAAACTCCAGCGCGAGTTCTTCGACCTGAAAGACGCGCTGGCCGAAAACCGCGATCACCCCGCCGTCACCGCCGATGGCCATAAGCTGCGACTGTTGGCCAATATCAATAGTGTTTCGGACGCGCGGGCCGCCGTGGCGATGGGCGCCTCGGGCGTGGGATTGTTTCGGACCGAATACATTTTCTTGACGCATCCCGACGTGCCCGACGAGGAACAGCAACTCGAGGCCTATCGCGAGATCATCGAGGCTAGCCCCAATCATGAGGTGACGATCCGCACGCTCGACTTGGGCGGCGACAAAACCATTCCCTATTTGGGACACGAGCGAGAGGCCAATCCGTTTTTAGGATGGCGATCGATTCGGTTGTCGTTCGAACATCCGGAGTTCTTTGCCAAGCAGATTCGGGCCATCTTGCGGGCGGCGGCTCATGAGCCGGGCTGTGTCAGGCGCGTGCGGATGCTCTTTCCGATGATCACGACGCTGGAAGAAATTCGCCGCGTGCGAACCATGGTGCGCAAAGCCCGGCGACAGTTGGAGGCCGAGGGCAAGCCGTACGGCGTCGTGCGGATCGGGTTCATGTTGGAAGTGCCGGCCGCCGCGATCTCGATCGACGCGCTTTTGGAAGAGGTCGATTTCGTGTCGATCGGTTCGAACGACCTGGTGCAGTATCTGATGGCCGCCGATCGCGACAATCCGAAAGTCAGCCACCTCTGCCAGCCGCTCAGCCCCCCGGTGCTACGCGTGTTGACCAACATCATCGCCGCCTGCCGCGCGGCCGACACGCCGGTGACGTTGTGCGGCGAAATGGCCGGGGCGCCGCGGGCCTTCGTGCTGCTGTACGGCATGGGACTGCGCAGCTTCAGCATGAGTCCGGCATTCATCCCGATGATCAAGGACCTGGCCAAACACCTGACGCGCAAGCGGGCGGAGCGGATCTTGCGGCGCGCACTGGAGATCAAAACGACCTCCGGAGTCCAACGTTTCATGGCAGCCCAAATTGCCGAGATCGCCCCGAACTTGAAGCTGCTCGATTCGGCCTAAGGTCGTCGGGCCGGTTATGGTCGCCGGCGACGGACCGTGCCGGCAGTGGTGTCGTCTTGTTCCAGCGACGCGGCCGCGCGGCGCGCGCGGTTTGTCCGGGCGGAGAAATCTGGGCGCGTGGACGAAGGCCCGGTTCCCACTTTGGGCCCCAGGCGTATAATCGGACATTCGGCTCCCGGCCGTTCGATGGCTCGATCGTTCAGGAAGCTCTTTACTCACCAGGAAACATACGATCATGGCACATGCTCGCCTCTTTCGTTGGATGGTTCTCGTGCTGGTCGCGCTGGCCGGTTTTGCAAGCTGGATCCGGCCGGTCGGCTCTGCCCAGGGCGCCGTTACCAAGGTTCAGACCATCGAGGGGATCACGGACTACCGCCTTGACAATGGTTTGATGGTGCTGCTCTATCCCGACGTGTCCAAGCCGACCGTGACGGTCAATCTGACCGTTTTGGTCGGATCGCGTCACGAAGGTTACGGCGAAACCGGCATGGCCCACTTGTTGGAACACATGGTTTTCAAGGGAACCCCGGAGCATCTGAAAATCCCCGCGGCGCTGCAAGAACGTGGCGCCCGGTTCAACGGCAGCACCTGGGTCGATCGGACCAACTATTTCGAGACTTTGCCGGCCACCGAAGACAACCTGAACTTCGCGCTGGACTTGGAAGCCGATCGGCTGGTCAACAGTTACATCAAACAAGAAGATCTGTTTTCGGAAATGACGGTCGTGCGCAATGAGTTCGAGCGGGGCGAAAACTCGCCGGCCATTCTGCTCAATCAACGCCTCATGGCCGCCGCTTACGACTGGCACAACTATGGCAAGTCGACCATCGGCAACCGCAGTGACATCGAACGCGTGCCCATCAAAAGCTTGCAGGCCTTCTACAAGAAATTCTACCAGCCCGATAACTGTCTGCTGGTGATCGCCGGAAAATTCGACGAAGCCAAGGCCATGCAGTTGGTGGAAAAATATTTCGGAAAACTGCCCAAGCCGACCCGCAAACTCGACAAGACCTACACCGAGGAGCCGCCGCAAGACGGCGAGCGCTCAGTGACGCTGCGGCGCGTGGGCGAACTGGGCATGGTGGCCGCCGCCTATCACGTGCCGGCCGGCGGACATCCCGACATCGCGGCCTTGGACGTGCTGGCCAGTGTTCTCAGCACGCCCCCCTCGGGCCGGCTGTACAAAGCCCTGGTCGAAACCAAGAAGGCGACCGACGTTTCGGCCAGCGCCTCGAACTGGCACGATCCCGGCGTGTTCGAAGTCGATGCCGAGGTGCGCAAGGGCGACTCGCTCGATGCGGCCCGCGACATTCTGCTGGACGTGACCGAGAAGTCCGGCGAGACCACGTTTTCCGAAGCGGAGGTCGAACGGGCCAAGCGGCAGTTGCTCAAGGCCCGCGAACTGGCCGCGGCCGACACCAGCCGCATCGCGGTGCAACTGAGCGATTGGGCCTCGCAAGGCGATTGGCGGCTCTATTTCCTGCACCGCGACCGCATCGAAAAAGTCACGCCCCAAGAGGTGCAAGACGTCGCCCGGCACTATCTGCGACGCGAGAACCGGACGTTGGGCACGTTCATCCCGACCGACAAGCCGGACAAGTCCGAAGTCCCGCCCACGCCCGATCTGGCCAAGCTGTTCGAGGGATACAAGGGCCACCAGGACATCGCCGCAGGCGAAGCTTTCGACGTCTCGCCGGCCAATATCGACGCCCGCAGCCAACGCACGACCCTGCCCGAGGGTATCAAAGTCGTGCTGTTGCCCAAGAAGACGCGCGGCGAAACGGTGAGTCTGCGGCTGGTGCTGCGGTATGGCACATTGAACACGCTCGTGGGATACGAGGCGGCCGCCGACGTGCTGCCGACCTTGATGTTGCGCGGCACGAAACACCTGACGCGCCAGCAAATCCAAGATGAATTGGACAAAAACCGGGCGACGCTCGCGGCGCACGGCGACAGCGGAACAGTGGTCTTCTCGTTGCAAACCAAGCGGGCCCATCTGCCGGCCGTGCTGAACCTGCTCAAGCAGATCCTGCGCGAGCCCGCGCTGCCGCCTGACGAATTTGCCGTCCTGCGCCGCCAGCGGCTTTCGAACCTGGAAGAACAATTGACCGAGCCGACCAGCCTGGCGATCGTGCGCGTGCGGCGGACCGTCTCGCCCTACGACAAGAACGACGTCCGCTACGTTCCCACGATCGACGAAGATATCGAGCGGCTCACGTCGCTGACCCAGGAGCAGGTCAAACGGCTCTACGACGGTTTTCTCGGCTCGCAGGCCGGCGAAGTGGCGATCGTCGGAGACTTCGATCCGGCCGAGAATGTCAAGATTCTGCGCGAGACTTTCGCGGGCTGGACCGCCAAGGAGTCTTTTGCGCGGATTCCAAAAATCGCCTTCCTTGACGTGCCGGGCGGCTTGCAGCAGATCAACACGCCCGACAAGGCTAACGCCGTCTACGTGGCGGGCGAGGTGTTTGCGATGAAGGATTCGGACCCCGACTACCCGGCCCTCGTGATCGGCAATTACGTGTTCGGCGGTGGGGCGCTTTCCTCGCGTTTGGGCGATCGCGTGCGGCAGAAAGAAGGCCTGTCCTATGGTATCGGCTCGTTCATTTCCTCCGACGCGCTCGATCCGCGCACGAGCCTGACGATCAACGCGATTTGCAACCCGAAGAATATCGAGAAAGTGAATACCGCGATCAAAGAGGAGTTGGCCCGCTTGCTCACGGGTGGCGTGACCCAGGCCGAACTCGACAAAGCCAAGCAAGGCTACCTGCAACAGCAGCAAGTCGCTCGCACTAACGACACCACGCTGGCCATCGTGTTGGCCGACGGGCTGTTCGTCGATCGGACGATGGCGTATTACGCTGACTTGGAACAGAAGATCACGGCGCTGACGCCGCAACAAGTGCTGGATGTCCTGAAAAAGCGCATCGATCCCAAGCGGCTTGTGATCATCGACGCGGGCGACTTTGCCGCCGGCAGCGCGGCGGCAAAATAAAGCGTCAGAATTACTTACGGTACGTACGGTAAATAGTTCTGACCCATTTTCAAGTCCATCAAATCGGGGCCTATTCCGACTTCCGTTTGCTGTTGCTCGCCGCGCGTAGCTTGTCGAGCGTCATCCAATGCTTCTCGAGTGCTTTCCGCCCCTTTGGGGTGAGCGCATATTGGGTGTACGTGATTTTGCCGTTGAAACTCTTAGTGACCTGGACGTAACCGGCTACCTCTAATTTATCGACGTGCGACGACAAGTTGCCCTTGCTAAGTCCCAAGGTCGACACGAGGAACTTGAAGTCCGCCGTATCGACGCCCCCCAATGTCGCCATGATTTGCAGGCGGACCGGCTCATGGATGATGCGATCGAGTTCCATCACGTGCGGTCGCCCTCCGGTGGGCGATTTGCGCCGGCAAGTTGTTGCGCGGCAAGCGAGCGCACCCTATGCAACGCCCAGCGACTATAGGCATGGCCAACGAAGCTGGTCAGGATTCCGTAGCCGACCATCGGCACGAGCATGTTCAACTGCTCCCAGACGCCAACGAATACAATCGGAGCGCCGGCCACGATCAGCGCCGCGTGCAGAGCGTACAGCAAGGGCCACAACAAGGGGATGTACCCCGTCGCCGGACGCAAAAGAAAGTTCAGCCCAACCAAGAACGGCACGACATAGATGGCCGAGATCGGCTGCATGTACTTTTCATTCGGTAGGTAACCCAGCAGCCCGAGTATTACGCTGCCCATTACACAGATCGCGAATCCCGCTCCTAGTGCTGCGCCCAGCCACCGCCGCTTGCCGCGGGGGATGGCGATCGTCACGCGGCCTTCCCCCGCGTACAACCTTTCGGCCATTTGTTGTAGGCGCCGGCCACCCCAGGGCATGGAAAGATAAATCGTCGCCGCCATCGCGACCATCAGCACCCCGATGCAGACCACCAACAGTGTGGCGTTGCCCTCGCGATAGGCCATCCCGCCCCAATACGACGGCAAGCCGATGGCGAGGGACAACATTGCAAACACGATGAGAAAGACCACGACGGGCAGACTGCGATTCTGCGCATAGCGACGGACCCAGCGCTGCATCTGCTGGGCGTCCTCTAGCTCGCTCCGCTCAGGTTTCTCGGACGATTCGTTCATCGCTGTAACCCTTTCCTGGTGAGGACTTGGAGGAGGCCAGCCTGCCGGCAAGCGCCTTGGTGGCGTGTATGTGGTTTATATCACAAACCGGTTTGCATGTCAACCATTGTCGAGGTTTGCATGGCGGCTTGTGGATGGGGGAAACCGGGTGACTCATCGGAAGAGAAGAGTAGCAGGCACACTGCGGTGTGCCGTGGCTTGCAAGGGCAGCGAAGGATTGAGCGACGGCACACGGAGTTTGCCTGCTTCATCAAAAACCGCCCCAAGAAAAATTTCCCTTTGGCTCAAAACTTCCACTAGAAAATGAGCCACTGCTTTTGGGATAATACCCCCTAGCTGATCGGCCTGGGGGGTGGTTGAGGTGTCAACGGTCGTGCACAGCGCGGGTTGGTTCTTGGCCCTGGTCGCACGACCCCAAGTTAGCGCTGCGGCACACGAACTGTCGTGAATAAGTCCCTGGTAAGTCGCGAAACTACACCGGCGAGCCGCTCACTGCGGAAACACGAGGAACGAAGCGCTCGTCCTGGTGCAACCGTAGCGTAAGTCGATCGGGAGTCGGGTAGGACCCGTGGAGTTGGCGCCAGGGACGGGGATGACGGTTCCTTGGGC
>JBGQKM010000264.1:0-8305 GCA_041499515.1 Planctomycetia bacterium
AGGCTCGTACACCCAGCCGGCCGCCGCCGTCTGGCCCTCGTCCGAACGATTGCGCAGCAGCACGTGCACCTTCCGCTCGTCGCACGGCGGCGTGTGCTGCTCGTCGGCGACCGAGAAATCCTCGACGCCGCGCGTCACCGGATGATCGCGATCGACGACTTCCACGCGGAATCGTTCCAGCGGTCCATGTCCGATGTACCGCCCGCCGACCAGGTTCAAATACGGTCCGTTGTCGGGATAGAGACCCATCGAGTTGTGCAGATTCAGAAAGCCGCCGCCGCGCTGAACAAATTCCACCACGGCGCGCTCCTGCTCGGGCGTCATCCACATATAGTCCGCCTGGCCGCCGGGTTTCGGACGTTGCAGCCCGTCGCGGAGAATGACCAGCAAACGCACGCGGGCAAGATTCTCGGCCGACAGCGCGCGCACGTCGACGACAAAATGCGGCACCACGCCGGTCGCCTCGAACACCGGGCGCAATCCTTGCTCGACGTGTCCCGGCTCGTGCGGCAGGTCGCCGATCAGCACCAGCGCATGCGGCGGCGCGTCGTCGATTTTCGGCGGCCGGCCATGGAAGGGAGCCTGCGGAACCGTCAACTCCTGATACACCCACTCAACATCTTCGGCCAGCGGCGTATCGTAAGGCATCCACACAAGGACGTCGGACGAAAGGCGTATTTCGCCTTGCAGGTCCTCGTGCGGGCGCCCCTGTGCGATGAAATAGCCGACTTGTCGCCGCATCTCCAGCAGAAACCGCCGCTGCCGATCGAGCAAATCCGCGCTGCCCCAAGTGCCAAAGCCCGGAACCACCTGGACCGCGCGCAGTTCCGCCAGCCGCGTAAGCGTCGCGATCCAAGTTTCGGTGTCGGTTTCTGCCAGCGGCGCCCGAGGACCGTGAAACACCAGCGGCCCGGCAAAGAGGATTTTGGGCCCTGCCAGGTAGACCGCCGCGGCGCCAGTCGTGCGACACTCATCCAGCGGCAGAAACTCGATCGCGCTCGCCGAGTCGCCGACGGCCGAACGTTTCGCCACGACCACAAAACCCTCGGGCAGTGCGTCGCTTGCGCCGGCCGACGTCAGGGTCTTGACCGTCGCCGGCGAAAGATAGACGCGCTTCACGCCCCGAGCGCGCAGCTCGTCGACCAACGGAGCATCGTCAGGCACGGCGTGCGTCAAGGCGATCGCGGTCACGAGCTTGCCAGTGATTTGCGCCACGGCATCGACGAACTTGCCTGGCGCGATGCCGCGCGGCAAGTCAATCAGTAGCGTGGAGTCCTTCGTCTGGGCCCAGCCGCAATTCGCCGATCCGTATCGGTCGGCAAAGCCGACGGCGCGGACTCCCGGCGCAAGCTGTTGTTCGTGGGGAAATGCAGCCTCCAGACGCGGCGCGGTCACGACGCAGGCCGCCACCGCCAGAACCCATGTGCCAGGAACTCTCATCATCGTGGACCTCCGCAAAGTGTTCGACGCGGACACGCAATCGCGCGAGTACCGCTCACGGCTTGCTCGGCACTGGGCGCTGGGAAAACGCGGCCGGCACGAGGATGCGCGTGGTCACTTCTTCAGCGAACTCATTGATTTTGCCACTGTAGAGCCGTGCATCAGCGTGACCGGAAAAAGCCGCTAACCGGCTTTCGCGCTCGTGCAAACTGTCGAAGCGGAAAAGATAACTGACTTCCGTCCAATTTCCCACGCTGACGATCCACGGCCCGACGGGCTGGACGCCGTGCCGCTTGAGCAGGTTCAAGCCTTCGCTCTGCATGAATTTCAGATAGGCGTCCCTGCGGCCCAGCGGCACCCGGTGAACTTCGTGGATCACGACCTTGGCCGGTTCGGGCAGAGCCGGATCGACGGCGAAATCCGCCAGGTGCAGAAAGCGACTCTGCTCGCCCGCCAGCAGCGGATCGCGCCGTGCCACGAATTCGGCGAAGGCTTTGTCTTTTCCGAGTTTCTGCACGGCCTGCTCGAACGCCGTCATGTCGTCGTATTCCCAGATGGTAATCTGCTCGTAGAGATCGCCGACCAGCGTCGTCCACCACCCCACCATGCGGCCGCCGGCGGCGCGAAACAACGGAAGGCCTTTGGTCTCGATGAGCTCGGCATATTCCTGCATCTTGTCGGGCCGGACCCGGATGCGCCATTCGCCATACGCCCGCGGGGTCAGCCGAGCAACCGCCGCCTCCGCGGGGGCCGCGGGCTCTGCGCCCGGGGTCCACTCCGACAAGGCGCCCCACGACACCAGAGAAAGTCCGACCAATCCCACGAGCCGTTTCACGGTTAATCTCCAAAAATCCGTCGTATGGTCCCACCGCCGCCAGTCAGTCGCTGCGCACCCCGCCCCGGCCACGGATCGTCGGCCGGCCCATCGACGCGGCGGATCGTGCGGCGGATCGTGCCTCAAATCCGAGCGGGTTCGAGAAGACCACTCCCGAGCCAGCCATCCACAGGCAAGCTAGATTACCCCAGCCGAGGTCGAGGAGCCAGAGGCGCCGCATAGCCAAGATGAACGCCATTCGGGTCGTGGGCCTGTACCGTCTACGCCTCGACTGACCGACGGTCAGCGCGTCGGCTTCGCCGTCGTGTCGGCCAAAGACTTCTTAGCAATCGCTCACGACGCCAGCAGCGGTTGCCTCACGGTGATTGACACGGAGCTGACGTAAGCGCCGCTGCTGGTGACGTCGAGGTTAGCGGTGTAGTCCTTCGCGGGATCCGAGCGGTCGTACATATAAAAGACGAGGGTCGGGCTCGGGTCGGACCCGGCGTTCTGGTAATTGGCTCCAACCTTGAACCGCAATCGGGAAGTCGGCGGCAACACGAAGGCACCCGTAGTTGATATAGGGGGGATATCGTACCAGCCGTAATGTTGCGAACGGTAGTCGAAATACTGCCAGTTCCCCTGTCCTGACGTCGTTGAGGTCGACGTGATGGCCAATCCCTTGCCGTTGAGCCGCCAGTCATCGACCTGCGCGCCAGCTTGAGTCAATAGCGCGCCAACCATGATCCCGTACCCGGCGGTGGCACTCTTCGGGACAGGGGTCAGCGATACGTTGGACACATGTTGCGATACGATGTTGAACGACACCTGTGTCGCCGTCCCGGAAATTGCATTGTTGCTGGAATCGACAATGTAGCCCCGCAATGTGTAGTGACCTGGCACCAGAAAGTGCCAGGTGCCATTTTCGTAGAAATTTTCAATCAGACTGTCAGTAATACCTTCCATCGCGAGCGTCGCGCTGCGTCCCATCGAGTACGTCGTTGTCGACGTTCCATTGGAAAGTGAAAACTGAATCTGTTGCCCCGCGCTCGCGTCCACAAGTCCTTGCACGTTGTAGCGGATAAGTATGTAAGGACCATCCGTGTCGATTTGGGAGATAAAGGACGTGCCATTCCCAGGAGTGACTAGCACGACTTTAGGAGTCATCGTCGCGGGGTCTACCGTGGTTGTTGACGTGAGTCCATTGATTTCCGGGTGAGTCGTGGAGTTCGCATTCGAGGGCGCAATGAATCCTCCCGTGGCTATCCCGTAAAGGCCCCACGCCTGCTGGTTCGTCATGTAAGAGCCGACGCGTGCACCGATCTGCGAGGCAACCTCGCGCGAGAAGTAGGTAGGATCGCTTGGCAGCATGATGGCACCCGCGGCCTGCTCCTTGTAGTACACTTGGAAATCGGCGCCCAAGACCCGGTTATAGCTTGTCACATTCACCAGGCTGTACTTCGTCAGGTCGCGCGGGTCTCCACTGCCGGCAAAGTCCATATTGATCGTGTAGGGATCATGCAATTGGCCGGCGAGCGTGAAGGTCGTGAGCAGGTCGTTATCCAATTCCATGGCGTTGCCATTTTCAAAGCCGGTCGTCGCGGGGACGACGTCCACGCCGACGTAGTCGATAAGCGTGGAATTGCGAATGATTGTCGGCGTACGCACAACGCCAGGCGGGCTGTCGCTGAGCGCCGGGCTCACGATTCCCGTGTACATCCCCTCAATGCGAGAATGGTCAATCACGGTGTTCAGGCTTTCGTATTTGGCCAGGGTGACACCGACTGCTCCCCAATCAGTGCGATCCAGCGCACTCTTGTCGCCAAGGAGCAGCGAATGATCAATGGTCAGGGCATCCGTGTGATATGCGTACAGGACCGCATTTTCGGCCGCATTCCAGAGGGTGAAATGATCGAACACGACGTTGGGTTGGTTCGGCAGGAAATCATCACCTGTGATGTAGGCTGCCCAAATGCCAAAGAGCCCCATGCCATAGATCGTGTCGTTGGCAAACGTTCCGGCTGGGTTGAGATATGTGTCCGTGTATTGGCCGGCAATGTGGACGTCCGCTCCCCGGAAGTCAGGCAATGGAGCCGTGAGAAAATCGTAGTAACTGGTAATCACCATGCCAGCGTATGTGTCATCAGCAGACACATTGCCTTCGACATCGTTGCCGCTACGTCGGAACCAGAAGCCCACGCCGCCACGACCAAAGTCGTTGTTTGCGGCGTTCCCTTTCTTGTCGATGCCTGCATTGCCGTCAAGGTAGGTGCCGTGCATGTAGACGGTCATGTTGTTGAGAAACGCGTTGCCGATTTCCGAACCATCCTCAGTGACAAAGCCAGCACCCTGGGCGTCGAAGACGACGTTGTCGCCCAGGAGGCCGTAGCTGGAGTTATGAACGGCGACCGCCCATTTCTTTGACGCCTGGACCGTGTTTCCGACAAACTCGAACTGATAGCCGGTGTTGGTCGGGTTGATCGGGCCTTCCAGGTGATGGAAGTGGACGGCGTAGCGACCAATCTGGTTCGTGCCAATGTGGGCGCCGTTGGTATTGTCCAGGGCGACCATGGCGTCGGTACGTCCCAGGTTCAGAAACTTCGTGTACTCGATATCGACATTCGCGCGGCCGCCGTAGAAGGTGTGTCCTCGCGTTCCCGTGGGGCTCTCGGACGCGATCGTCACGTTGCGATCCAACAAAGCTATTTGCGGCAAGGTCTCGAGCCCGCCGCTGGTATTGTGTCCGCCGAGATGCGCGTAGGTCAGGCCCACGGTCAAGTAGACGGTTTTGCCGTCCGAACTAATATGGTCAATCGTGCGGACCTCGGTCTGGCTCGCTACCGGATTGGGGCTGTTTGGGACCAATCGCCAATCCCAACTTGAGAGGGCCTGACGTGTGTCGGGTACGACGATTTGATCACCGGCGGCCCAGCCGCTTGGAACGGCCGATGTCAAGACGAGCGAAGTGGCTCTGGCACTTACCTCTTGTGCCAGGTTCAGCCAGGTGGTCGACGCCGGGTTCGTTGGATCGAAGGCGCCGACGGGCGAACCGTGGATCGACACCGTCCCATAGGCGATCAGACCCGTGCCGTATTGCTTCGGATCGATGCCACTCGTATCGAGCGCCTGGTTGGCAATGGTAAAACTCGCCGTGACGTTGGACGCAACGGGCGTTGACGATGTGCCGATCAATAGTGCTCCACCGGGCAGGACCTCGGTAGTCCCGACAATGAGCTGCGTATTGACATTCGTCGCAAACGCCAAAGTCCCGTCGATTTCCAATGCCTTGATATGGTCGGTACTGTCCACGCTGCCGTAACTGACGAACGTGCGGGCAGAAATCTTCACCAATTCGCCGTCCACGGGCACGTGACCGAGCGACCATATGCCTGCATTTGACCAGGCTCCGCTGGCGATACTCTTATTGATGTTCGACGAGCCCTGGGCCGACCAGCCGGTCACGAACCGTGGTATGGCGTCATCCGGCGTCAGGATTTGCGTCGTCGTGACCTGGACGCTGCCCGAATAGGACTCGCTATCCAGCAACACGTCGTTGGTATAGTCCACGTAGTAATCCGTCGATGCGATCGTGATCGGGGTGGCGGGCGTGCCGCTTCTGTTGCCGTTGGTAAAGCCGCCGTGCAGCGTTGCTGACGACCAATTCCTGATTAGCAGGCGCGAATTGCTGAACGGCGTAAAGCCACTCGGCACCGTTATCGCTCCTGCAAGCGTGATGTCACTCTTCACCGGGTTGTTCGCGCTGATATTTCCGCTCGGAGCGATGCCGGTGACGTTGAACGTCTGACTCAGCGAGATATTGGTCAGCGACAATGTGTTGGTCGTGAAATTGAAACGCAAGAAGCCGGTCGCCTTGAATCGCAACGAACCCACCGCGAAGGCCGCCGTGTTCGTCGTCGCATTGAAATTGTCGATGATCGATCCGGTGGCGCTGCTGGCGACGGTAAGCAAATCGCTCCCTGCGCTTCCGCCATCGACGGCGAGCGAATCGATGTTCGAGTACGCGATCGTCTTGCCGTTAAACGTCACGACGTTATTGCTGACGATGGCCGAATCGTTTTTTGAGGATCCATATATGGTCAGCGCGCTGTACGGATTGAAGATGCTGTTGGGATTTGAGTTTCCATTGGACGAAGGACCGGAAATTGAAATGTTCGGGAGCGTGCCAGAGTCCGGCTCATGGACGCTGAAGGAGTCATTCCCCTCGCCGCCATCGGCGGCGCTCAGCAACTTGACCCCTGAATACGAGATTCGTGCATTCGAGTTATTGTCGAGCGTCACTGCACTACTTGTAATATCAGCGCTGAAGTTTTCGTTTTTCTTCGTTGTTCCATTGATAATCAGAGAGGCGTTGCCGTCTCCGCCGATAAGCCACTGGGGCGTCTGCAGAGCCGGATCGAGCGAGACCGTGGCTGTGGTTCCTTGCGCGCGAACATGAATGCCGGATGGATTGTCAGTGATAGTATTCGAAAAAGTGTAAGTCGCGCCGCTGCTTTGCAGCCCCACCGTAAAACTCGTATCGTTGACGGACGTCGTGATCGTGTCGCCATTCGACGTATCCTGTACCTCGATCAATCCGTTGGAATCTTCAAAAGCACCGCTAAAGCTTTGGGACGTCGTCGTTGCGTCGGGCGAGTTCGTCGTGACCGTAAGCGCGGTGTCCAGCAACGACTCAACGGACGATATGGCGCCGGTGAACGTGATTGAATGGGAGCCGGTGAGGCCTCCCTCGGGCGGCGTTACGGCCTGCGTCATCAGCGGAGTCGACGCATGGTTGCCCAACAATTGAACGTCGAACGGACTGACGAGTCTTCCTCCGCTGATGGAATAGTTCACCACCAGGTTGTTCGTGGTGGAATCTGCCGAGAAGGAGTCGATGCTCACGGCCGTAAGCAACTGCCGCTGTTCCAGCGCCTCAAAAAGCGAGCTGCGCAGGGCGAGCCGTTCGAAGGAACGGCGCGCAACACCCTGACGTCGGCCCCCGCGGCGCGATGACGACGAAGACTTTGAGCCACCCGATACGAATCCGGACCATGAGCTCAAGCGACTCCTTCCGTCTGCCGAGGAGCGGCCCCTCGTGAATCCAATGTCGGGTGGATGCGCTTTTGCGTCCCGGCCATTTCGCTGAGATCGAAGGCCTGCGAGCGGGAAAACCGCCCATGAAAACGCCGATCGAAGAATGCGGCGGCAAATCCCGGCAAATCGATTCCATCCGCTCGACTGTTCGGACATGGCAAATTCCTTGATACGTGCTGGTTCGGACCGTCAAGAGCGCTCACCGCAGGCGCGGAAACAAAATGGAACCCAGAAAACCAACGCTGCTTCAGTCAGGGTCAAGAAACGGAACCGTCAACACGCATCGTGCGATGGTGTCGCAATGACGGAACAGAAAGGTCGGGGCGCGCAAGAGAAGGCCTCGACCAAGCCCCCGTTACTCAATGGATCGGAGTGCATCGCCGCACACGGGCGGACCGTAGCAGCGAAAAATCCGATTCGAAATTGTTTTTTAAAAATGGATCCGTGAGATTTGTCCGTGCCCCCTCCCCACTCCTGTTGCCTTTTCGATCGTTGACGCCGCCCGTCACATCGACGAGCAAATACATAAGCTGCGCGACATCAGCCGCTCTAACTGCTCTTGGTACTCTTAGGGCCCAAGGACGTCAAGAAGTTGGGTCGATGGGCAGAGAGCCAGCCTAATCCGAGATGTTCGGATCTCTGAGAATCTGTTCGCCGCAACCCCGGCACTTTCCGTGTTCATCGAGCTCTCGGACTTCGTCGCACATTGGGCAAAACATTTCGCGTGGTTCTTCTTCCGGGTCATCCCCATCATTCTTGTCTGCCATTGCCACTTCTCCTATCCCGTTCCGGACAATTCTCTGGGCCCCACTCTCGATTCTACCCGAGGACCGCGATGTCAGGGGAAAACGGCTAGCGGTCTCATGGGCTTTCCGTGACCGAGAGCCGCGCGAAATTGCAATGCCCAAAAGCAGCGAGGCGCCACACGCAATACCTCGCAGGACCATCGACAAGTAT
>JBGQKM010000265.1:0-8300 GCA_041499515.1 Planctomycetia bacterium
GAGGCATTTTTTGTCCGGTCCGACGAGAACAGTCTCGACCGCGATCGCGGCGCCGCACAAACTTTTTTGTGCCTGGGCACTTCCGCGCGCCCGCCGCGCCTTCCTTCCGCATTTCAACTGCGAGAGCTCGGAGGAATTTGCCACCGAGGCTTCGTCGCGAGCGCTCAGCCGAGCGGACACAGAGAACACAGAGAAACGGAGTTACAAAGACACGTAACTCTCTGCCTTCTCGGTGGCTCTCTGGCTTCCGTGTCAATCGAATTGGACAGACTTATGCATCATTTGCAAAACTTCTGCTCGATAAGCGCGACGTCCGATCGTGAACCATTACCGCGACTTGCGACGACAAAACATTTTTTGCGCGCGCATATGGATCCTGGTGCACAAGTACCGGACTTCGGCACGGCTCGGTGGCGTCGAATTCTCGCCATGCCCCGGCTCAGGCGGCCCGCAGGGGGTTGCGTGCGATACGCCGGCGCCCGCCCGGCGGGGGCATTCCGGCTCACACGGAGATCGAAAAAAGTTTCCAAGGGTATCGCTACCCCACGGCCGGCTCCTGGGGTTTGCCGCGCTCCTCGGGTACATTGGTCAATTATGGCCAAGCCCGTTGATGCCCTCGACTATCTCGCCCATCCGGACAAGCACCCGGCCCAGGGCATGTGCGTCTTGTTTGGCGACGAGTCGTTCTTGAAGCGGCAGGTGCTGGGCGAGCTTAAGGAGCAAGTACATTCGGGCCAGGACGCCGAGTTTTCGGTCACCGCGTTTTCCGGCCGTGAGATTCTGCTGCGCGACGTGTTCGACGCGTTGTCGACGCGGGCCTTGTTCGGGGGCGGCCGCCATCTGGTCATCGTGGAGGAAGCCGACGAATTCGTGAGCCAGAACCGGCCGGCTCTGGAAGACTACGCGGCCCGGCCCAAGGCGGGTTCGCTCTTGCTGCTGGACGTCAAGCTGTGGCCCAGCACGACCCGACTGTACAAGGCGCTGGCTGAATCGGGATTGCAGATCGAGTGTCGGTTTCCGCCGCCCGCGCGATTGCTCAAGTGGCTCACCGGTTGGAGCGAGAAGCAGTATCGAGCGCGGCTCGAGCCGGCGGCCGCGGAGCTGTTGATGGAAAACGTCGAGACCGAGTTGGGCCTGTTGAATCAGGAGTTGGCCAAGCTGGCCTCGCTCTCGGGCGATGGGGGCACGATCACGGCAGCCATGGTGCACGCGGTGGTCGGCGGCTGGCGCGCCAAGACGGCCTGGGACATGCTCGACGCGGCCCTGGCCGGCGACACGCGCACGGCGCTTGTGCAGTTGGATCGGTTGCTGCTGGCCGGCGAAGTGCCGATTGCGCTTTTGGCGCAGATCGGCGCCAGCCTGAGGCGACTTGCGGCGGCAACGCGGCGAGTCGAGCAGAGCCAGCGCGATCGCCGCCCGGTCACGCTCCGCGAAGCCCTGGAGCAGGCAGGGGTCAAGCCGTTTCAGTTGGGCAAAGCCGAAGGCCAGCTTCGCAAATTGGGCCGCGCGCGGGGCAGCCAGCTTTATCGCTGGCTATTGGAGGCCGATTTGGCTCTGAAAGGGACCAGTTCCTCGCCGGCCCGCGGTCGTTTGGTGCTGGAAACGCTGGTCGTACGGATCTCGGCCCCCAGCACTCCATCGCCGCGCCAGCCGCTGGCGGCCGGCCGCTTGCGTTGAGTCGGCCGGGCCTGCCGGGACTGCTAGCTGCGCGATTCGACTTGCGGTTATCCGAGGTGTCTTCTACTATTCGCCCCTCGAAACGCGCATCGGCCGCAACCATCACGTCATACGTCGGCCGCCGGCGCGAACCTATTCGGTCCTTGGTTCTCAAGTGGACCCCGTATGACAAGTTTTCGTGTCGGCGCAGGCCGGCAACGTTCTATGCGCGAATCCGCAATCCTCGTTTTGCTGCTGGCCGTTTTGCTGCCATGCACGGGCTGTCGCACGTTCGATCCGGTCGACGAAGACGCGATGACCGCCGGACATCCTCCGCTCGACTCGACGCGCTCCACAGCCGAGTCCGAAACAGCGTCATCCACGGTCGGCAAGTCGGAGGAATCGACCTCCACGTCGTCCAAGGGCGCCAGCAAAGCGCCGGCGGCAGATGTGTCGGCAAATTCACGGACGAATGACGACCAGAGCCTGCGTGAGACGGTCGCCGAATTGGTGGCCGCCGGAGCGCTCGATCGCGCGGCCGAGCAGCAGTTGACCGATGATTTGGCCAAGACCGATCCGGCGTTGCGCGGACAATTGGCACAACTGCTGCGCACATCGCTCGCCAAGCGCCATTCCCCGCCGCGCGACACAAAACCGGCCGCAAGCGTTGCAGACCGCGACGCCGACGCCACCGAGGATACTGACGAGAGCGCACCGGAGTCGCGCGATGAGCGGCTGGCCCGAGAGGCGCGCAGTCGCGATCGCCAGAAGGCGCGGCGCCAGCCAGCCGAGCAAGCCGCTTTCCAGGAACCCGCTGCCGACTCCGTCGAGCGGCCTGCCCCGGCACAGCGTGTCATGCCGCCGGCCGCAGCTCACGAGGCCCACGTTTCTGAAAGTAACACCGGCGCCGCCCAAGCGGTTGACCATGAGGCGATCGGGGTCGCGGCGGCTGACGCGAAACCGGACACGCCCGCGGCGCGAGTAGCCATCGGGTCGGGCGATTGGCAAGCGAACCTGGATGCCGCGGTGGAAGAGCTGGCCGGCGAGTTGGGATCGAACCCCGAAACGCAAGAAGACATCGGCCGGCAAGCCATGCTGCGGATGATGTATTTGGTCGACGGCAAGCGCGACATGGCGTTGCGCCCGATCCCCGGCGCGCCCCCGGCGCAACAAGATTTTTGGTCCAAGCAGATTTACGGCCTGTCGAGCTACCTGGATGCCGATCGCAATACGAACCCGGGCCGCCGAGCGGCTGAAGCCGCCGTGCACTTGCGCGACGCGACCAACAAGCTGGGCGAGCTGGCCACGCTGAGCGTCCGCAATATCGCGTTTTGCTCCGAGGTCAAAAGTTACGGCATCTACAAAAAACTCGACCACTACGACTTCGCGGCCGCGCAGGATCTGCTGGTGTACGCCGAAGTCGAAAACTTCAAGAGCGTGCACAGCGAACGCGGCTATCACACGGCCTTGCGCGCCAGCTATGAAATCGTCGATACCAAGGGGGCCCGGGTCACGGAACAGGAATTCCCCGTGACCGAGGAGTACTGCCAGAACGCGCGGCGCGATTTTTTCGTCCGTTACTTCGTCAAGCTGCCGGCCCAAATCTATGGCGGCAAGTACACGTTGCACTTGTACGTCGTGGATGAGAACAGCCAAAAAATGGACCAGGGCTCTATCGAATTCACGATCAAATCCAAGTCGAACTAGCCGCGCCGCTTACATCTCGCTTACAAGTCCGTAAGGCGAGGCTTTTTCGCCTGTACCTTACGGGCGATCTTTAGTACACCTATACAGAGAGGGCCAGGCTCGCGCGGGCGCCGGCGCGGAAGGCCCTGACCAGGCAAGAGGGGCTCGGCGAAAGGATGCGAGAGACCAGCGCCACTCCGTGATTCTTCATTTCTCTCGATGTTTGGAAAGGCGGTGCTCCATGGTGAAGTCACTTTCGATCGTCGCCGTTTTGGGAATCCTGATGGCCCCCGCCGCCCAAGCGGCCAGGCGCGGCTGCTGCTGCAATCCGGCCCCCACGGCCCCCGCGGCGGCCACGGCGCAAGCGCAAAGCCCACAGGCCAATCGCAGCTTTTCCTACGAGCCCTCGGTCGGCGGATCGCGCGCGGTCTTCCGTTCGACGCCCTCGGGCGCGGGCTTCCGCTCGGCGGATTCCAAGATCCTCGGCAACTATTGACCCGCTGGCTCGAGATTCGCCAGAGGGGGCCGTTTCCGCTGCTTCAAACCGGCTCCAGCTAGCGATGCGCGCTTAGCGCGAGCGGGCCACGCTCGGCGTATCGTCGTCGATCGCTTTGCGCGATTCGGCGACGGCGGGAATCAGTACCGATAGAATCGGCGAAGTGGCCATCGTGGTCACGATCGCCATCAGCACCATCATGGCGAACAACGTCGGCGAGATGACGCCCAGGTCGAGCCCGATGTTGAGCACGATCAACTCCATCAAGCCCCTGGTATTCATCAGAGTGCCCAGGCTGGCCGCATCGCGCCAGCCCAGGCCCATGATCCGCGCCGCGCAAAGCGTGCCGCCGAACTTGCCCAGCGTGGCCACCGCGATGATCGCCAGGCAAATCAACCACGCCTCCCAACCGCTCAGCAGGGCCACTTCGGTGCGCAGGCCGGTGAACGCGAAAAACGCGGGCAAGAGCAGCGTCGTGACAAAGCCTTCCAGCTTGTCGATCATTTCCCGCGCGATGCGGCTCTCGTGAGGGATGACCGCGCCGAACAAAAACGCGCCGAAAATCGCGTGCACCCCGATCGCCTCGGTCGCCAGGGCCGAAAGCAGCACGCCCACCAACACCGCGGCCAGCACGCCGGGCGTCAGGCCCGCGCGATCGTAGCGCGGAACGACTTTGGCCACGATCGGACGGACGACCAGGAACATCAGCCCGATGTAGGATGCGGTGAACAGGGCGACGAACACCGCGGTGTCGATCTGGGATTGCACCACGCCCACCACCAGCGCCAACAAACACCAGGCGCTGACGTCGTCGGTGGCCGCGCAGGCCAGGGCCATCACGCCCAAGTCGGTCCGCTGCATCTGCCGATCGGTCAGAATGCGGGCCAGCACCGGAAACGCGGTGATCGACATCGACACGCTCAAAAACAGCGCGAAGGCCGTGAACGTCACGCCAACGTGGGAGAGGATCGGATAGAGTCCCAGGGCCAACGCCGCGCCGAGCGAGAAGGGCACAACGATCCCGGCCTGCGAAATCGCCAGAGTGACGTGACCCTGCTTGTGCAAAATGCCGGCGTTCAGCTCCAGGCCCACCACGAACATATACAGAATCACGCCCAGTTGCGCCACGACCGACAGCGACGGCGCGACCGACGCGGGCAGCACGTAATCGGCCAACTCGGGCCAGACGTGCCCCAAAAGCGACGGCCCCAGGCAAATGCCCGCCAACACCTCGCCGATCACCGGCGGCTGATGCAGGTAGGCGAATCCCTTGGCCAGGATCCGCCCCAGGACAATCACGGCCGCCAGGGCCAAGAGTAAATGGAGCAGGGGATGCGAAGCCGCCGGCACAAGAGCGTCGTGGCGTGCCGCCTCGTTGGCCGCCGGGGCGGGCGCCACCAGGGTTTCGCCATAGGAGCGGATGGCCAGGAACAAGGCGATGGCGGCCACCAGCGTCAGGCCATAAGCCGCCAGCGTCCGCAGCGGTTTGGGGCGGGCGACTTCGTTGGTAAGCGACATTTCCACCTCGTGGCCATCCCATCAATCCAGCGACCCATCATAATGTCCCGGCGGCGGCGCGTCAGCCGCACCCCGCGGTCAGGTCCCGGCAGCCAACGTTGCCGCTTGACAATCCGACGGGAGTGGCTTATATTTTTAGTACTTACTGAAAGTTCGATAACTACGAGTCACCGACCATGAATCTGGAACAAGCCAAGCGTCACTTCGTGGAAACCTGGGGCCGGCTGGGCGCCGAATGGGGGATCAACCGCACCATGGCCCAAATCCATGCCCTGCTGCTGACTTCCAACGAACCGCTCTCGACCGACCAGATCATGGCCGAATTGACCATCTCACGCGGCAACGCCAACATGAACTTGCGGGCATTGGTCGACTGGGGCCTGATCGTGCGAGAAAACCGGCCCGGCGAGCGGAAGGAGTATTTCCGCGCCGAAAAGAACGCCTGGGAAATGGCCCGCATCATCGCCTCCCAGCGGCGCAAGCGCGAACTCGACCCGTTGATCCGTTCGCTCGAAGCGCTGCTGGAGCTCGAAGACAACAAGAAGGCGGACAAGCAGGAGGCGGCCGCGTTTACACAACTTGTCGAGGGCATCGTCCGCGTCGGCCGCCAGGGCATGTCTGCGCTGGACCTCGTGCTCAAGATCGATCAATCCAGCTTTTTCAAGCCGCTGTTGCGACTGGTCAAACGATGACAACAGGCGTGACGACTTCCGGAAAAACCCTGATCTACGACGGCGATTGCCCGATGTGCAACGCCACCGTGGGATTGCTGCTGCGCTTGAAGCTCTTACGTAGCGAACAAGCGCTGAGCAACCATGATCTCTCCGGCGACGACCAGCAGAGCGTCCGCGCCGCGGGCATCCGCAATCAACTGGTCGTGCTCGATCCCCAATCCCGCGAAACTCGCTCGGGCATCGATGGCATCTTGTGGATTGTGGGGGAGAACACTGGCAATCACCTGGCCATTCGACTGCTGAGCCTGCCGGGCATTCGGCACCTGTTGCGTTGGGGCTACCAGACCATTTCGTACAATCGCCGCGTCATCAGCCCGCCGCGCCGGCAGATCGTCTGCGACTGCGAGCCGGAGGTGACTTTGACGCGCCGTTTGACGCTGGTGGTGCCGACGCTGGTGTTGGCGGTGCTGATGACGGCCCTGTTTGGGGCTGCCGTGTTTCTCGGCTGGCAACTGGGCGATGCGCCTGCGGGCGCCGTGTTCATGTGCGTGGCCGCGGGCTCTGGCTGGGTCGCGCTGGTCGCGGCGGCGCTGGTGTTGTTGCGCGGTGAACAACGCATCGACTACGTGGCGCACCTGGTGGCCACGATGTTTGTCGGTGTGCTGGTGCTGGTCCCGGCCAGTTTGCTGGCGCTCGTCTTGCCGCGGCCGGCGCTGATCGTGCTCGACGGACTTTCGGTGTTGGCCAGTTTTTCGCTGATGCTGGCCATGCAGCGCCGGCGCGTCGCGGCCATCGGACTATCGAGCCGCTGGCTGTGGGCCTGGATCATCGCTCTGGCCGTCGGTGTCGCGGGCACGGCGGCCATTTATTTCTGAGACGCGTGTTCGTGGCGCAATGTGACAGAATGCCCAGCCCGTCTCGCGCTGAGGCTCACGTCTGCTCGTCGAGCCGAAGGAAGCACCAGGCGAGAAAAATGAATCCCAGGCCGAAACCGGCCAGCACGATGCAGGCCTGGCCCACCAAAAATATATTCGGCGCGACCGGGTTGGCCAGCAACTGCTTATAGGCGATCAGCGCCCAGGCGTGGGGCGTGATCAGACTGAGCCGCTGCATGTTCTCGGGCATCAAGTCGCGGTCGCCCATCAAACAGCCGCTGATGCCGGCCAGCACCAGCACGAGCAATGTGCCGTAGATGGCCACTTGGGCTTCGCTGCGCGCCACCGCGGCAACCAGCAGGGCCATGCCCATCGCGGACAACGACGTGGTAAACACCACCGGCAACAGCCACCAGGGCGCCGGCCCCCAGCTCATGGCGAACACCAGTTTTCCGGCGCCGAGCAAGAACAGTCCTTGCGACAGCGAGAGCAGAAAGCAGGGCAGCAGCTTGCCCAGCAGAATCTGGCTGCGCGACAGCGGGGCGGCGCGCAGCCGCTTGAGCGTTCCCTGACGCCGCTCGGCCACGAACAGCCAACCCACGGTCAGTACCAGAAAATACGCGAACATCACGGTATACGACGGCACCAGGATCTGATAGCGCAGCGCCCCGCGGTTGAGCATTCCCGAGCCGGCCTCGGACTGATAAACGCTGATCTCGGCGCCCGCTTCGGCACGCGGTTCGGAGCGCGTCAGGTCGCCCCACGTTTTGCCCGTCAGGTTGTAGCTGGGAAACATCTGTTGCAGCAGCGTTTGCACGACGCCGCCCAGCCGATCGCCGATTTTTTCGAACGCCCGGCCAATCATCCACGGCAACACCACGCGCAGCATCGTCACCTGGCCGACCTGCTGGATGATCGACGCGGCGGTGAGTTGCGTCGGATCGCGCAGCAGATGGGCATCCAACGCTTCGATGTCCACCCCGTCACGAAACAGCGGGTTGACTCCGCCCGGCAGAAACGAACTGCGGGTCACCTGTTCGCTGAACTTGGGCCCGAACACCAGCACGGCCGCCCGCTTGCCGTCGCCCACCAGCGCCTCGGCCTGCTCGTAAGTGTCGATGACCTCGACCCGGATGCCGGCCGTCAGCGCCAGATCGTCCTGCACGACCTTCGACCATTGCGTCGGCACGTCGCTCTTGCCATCCGGATCGCGGTATGCGCGATCGAGGTCGACGATCGAAATTCGCAGCCGGTCGTCGGGCTTCTGGCCAAAGCCCTCGCCCAGCGACACGCCCAGCACCAGGATGAATATCAGCGGCATGGCCAGCAGCACGACCACGGCGCGGGGGTCTCGCAGCAGCAACCGCAAATCTTTTTTGGCCAAAGTCCAAATCA
>JBGQKM010000266.1:0-8276 GCA_041499515.1 Planctomycetia bacterium
ATTGAAAAGGACCGCCGTGAGCTTGTCGGTTTTGACTTCCATTTGACCGGCTTCGGCTTGCAGCAGTATTTTGTCTTCTTTCGAGCCGGTGATGGCGCCGTTGAGTTCATCTCCGTTGTCCAACAGCAGGTGATCGCTCTGTCCGCCGGGCGCGAGCATGCGCGCGATCAGCCGATCGCGTTTGGCAAGATCGTGCGGCGGCTGATACACGATTCCGGCGATCCGCTCGATCGGCAGATTCAAATCGCCGAACGTTTGCGACTCTGCGCGCACTTGTTCCTTTTCAATGCGTGCCGTCTCGGCCACGAACCAGCCGCCGCCGGCCAGGATGATTTGAATGCCCCCGGCCGGCTCGACAAAAGCGCCCCACAGGGCCAGATCCTCCGCCGGGATTTCGCGCGTCGCGTCGGCATCGACGAAGCGCAGTTTCCAGGCGGCGTCGGCGGCCGTCAGTTGGCCGCGAAACTCTTCGCCCTCGGCCGGAATGCCTAATGGCGCCTCCGAGGCGCGCACCTCGACCGGCCGCGACACGACGCAAAATATCACGATCAAGAACACCAGGAGGCGATTCATTTATCGCTGGAAAATCGGCAAATAGTTGTTCGGCATTTGCAACACGATGCAAGCCATGCTGGTTCCGTACTCCATGCAGATCGAGTCGGCCCACGATCCGTCGTCCGCCTGGCGGGCCACCAGCGCGTCGCGAACCGCCGGATACCACTTGGCCCAATACTCGCCGCCGGCGTGCCACATGGCTTGCACGGCGTAATAGTGGCCGTAGAAATAATGGCTCTCGCGGTTGAACTCGTTGGCCTGCGGCATGAACCCTTCCAGATAGTCGAGCCCCTTCTTGATTTCAGGGCCTTCGTAAATGCCCGCGCTGTACAGGGCGACGACTCCGGCGGCCGAGCGCGGAAAAGCGCTCTGCCCGCCTTGGATCATATACATGAACCCGCCGTCGGCATTTTGGCTGCGCTTGACGTATTCCGTGCAGCGGTCGATGGTCTCGCGGGGCACGAACAGTCCCGCGTTGCGCGCCGCGCGCAGCGCCATCACCTGGCAAATCGTGACCGAAATGTCGGCGTCGCGCCGCACCGGCTGATATCGCCAGCCCCCTTCGTTGTTTTGCGTGTTGACGATCAAACGCACGGCCTTGGTCAACTTTTCGCGAATCTCCGCCCGCCGGGTCATGCCGTAGCACTCGGCCAAGAACAGCGTGGCAAATCCGTGGCCGTACATCGGGCCGTGGCTGCTGGCGTTGGGGATGTTAATGAACCCGCTCTCCTGGGTGTTGGCCAGGATAAAGTCGATACACCGTTCGACATGGCGACCGTAAGGACCGCGGCCCGGCGTGCTGCCCCCGGACATGAATGCCATGCCCCCCAGAGCGCAAATCGCGACGTTGCGACTATACCCGCCGGAGCGGAACGAACCGTCCTCGTCCTGCCGCGTGGCCAGAAAATTCAATCCGCGTTCGATCGCGCGGGCCGCGGTGGGCGTGATCAACTCGACGGCCGATTTTTCCGGATCCTTGGGCTCGGCCAACGCGTACCGGGCAAAGCCGCCCAGCGAAAGGGCGCCGGCCACGGTCCCACCCAAGAAGCTCCGCCGGTTCAGCAGATCGACCTCACCAGGGCATCGACGACCGAGTATCAGGTTTCGCATCGCGCGCTCCCTCGGGTCTACTTCGAGCTCTGTTCTTCGGCCAACCGCCGGTAATAGCGCTCGATCAACAATTCGTACTGTGGCAAAAACCGCTCGGGCGGGTTCTGCAACATTTGGTCGCGATCCTTCGCGGGCAGATTGCCCCACGAATCCTTCAATAACCCTTTGATCATCTCGGGGTCGGGGTGTGCGGCTTCGGACTTGCCCAGCCGCTCGCTGCTATCTTTGGCTGGCTGATTCGAGTTCTTCGAACCGCCGGCGCCGGCCGACTTGGGCTGTTGAACCGATTGCCGTTTACGGGTTTGCTGACCTTTCTTATCCTTCGACGAGGATTGCTGCTGGGCACGCTGCTGTTCGGCCTGTTCGATCAATCGGGCCAGGTCTTCGACGACGCGGCGCTGGAGTTGCTCGGCGTCGAGGCGTTTGGCGTGCTCGGGAATCAGGCCTTCGGCCGATCGCATCTCCTGGCTGATGTGAAACAACGGATCGTCGTCCTGCGTCGACACGCCGACATCTTCGCCGTCTGCCGGCTGCGCGGGACGTTTTTCGCCTTTGGGCCCGACTTTCTCGGACTTCACAGCCGGGCGCTTCTTCAAATCGCCGGCGCCCTCAAGCAGTTCGTTATCCAAGTCCTGCAACAGTGCATCGTCGAGCGGGGGCTGGGCCGGCTTCTTCGGAGAGTCGCCGGCCGGCGGATCAGCGGCCGCTTGGGCCATGTGGAATGCCAGGGCCAACGCCGCGCCGCATCCCAGGACGCATACAAAACGGATGGCCAGCCAGCGAGTCGAGAATCTGCCGCGCATCAGGATGGTTCCTTTCCCGCCGGTTCCAGCGGTTCGTTCGGCGGTTGTTCGGTCTCGCGATCCGGGCCGCCAGGGCGCACGTCCGGAAGTTTCTCGGGATCGTCCTCCGGGTTCGATTCGGGCGGTTGAGACAGCTTGAGCGCCAGATCGGCCAGCTTGCCCTGCTCGGTGGCAATGTCGGTCAATTCCTGAGCCGCTCGTCCGGCGTCGTCCGATCCGGGGGCCAGCGTTCGATAGCGGCTGCTGAGGTCTTCCTGCAGGATTTTCAGAAGTTTCAATTGTGCGAGCACCTGGTCTCCATCGGCGCGCGCTCCCTTTCCGCCGCCGCCCGAGCCGCCGCCGTCCTGCCCGGCCGGCTTGGGTTTCGCATTGTTTTCCAGCGCGGTTAGAAGTTGGGCGAACCGCCGGCGGGCCGCTTCCTGGGCTCCTTGCGTTTGGCTGCCGGTTTCGCGGTGTTCGAGCAATTCAGCGGCGCGCATCATTTGTTTGGCCGCCCCGTCGAGTGCCATGTTGATGACTTCGGTGAGCGAAAGTTTTTCGGCCAACAGCGCGGTTTCGCCGCGCAGCGATTTCTGTTGCCGCGCCACGTCGTTAAGCGTGCCGAGCTGGGCCCGCGTGAAGCGGCCCTCGGTGGCGCGCAGGTTTTCCAGCCGCTGGGTGTCTTGGATCACCTTCTGTTGGCGCTCCAGCAGGCTCTTGAGCGAGTCTTCGAGTCGTGCCATCTGTTCGTGGGCCAGATCTTCTTCAGCCTGGCGACGGCGCTCGGCCAGTTGTTGCTGGGCTTCTTCGAGATCCTTTTCGGCTTTGGCGGCTTGCTCCCCGGCGGCCGCGGCCTGGCCCTGTTCACCGGCGCCGCCGGCTTGCCCCATCTTGCCCGCCGCCCCGGACGTGCTGCGGCCGGCTTGCTCAGCCTGCAAGCGTTCCAAGCGCCGGGCCAGCCGGCCCGCCTGTTCCTCCAGTTTGCGTTGTTCGCGCGCCAGCCTCTCCAACTGCTGCTTTTCGTTATGGAAGGGGTTTGACTTTTCCGCCAGGGCCTTCATCGCTTTGCGCAAGCCGGCCTGTTGCGTGCGCATCCGCGCCAATTCCTGTTCCGATTCGCGCAGTTGTTTGACCAGCCGGGTGAGCTCTTGCTCGCGCCGGTTGGACAAAATCGCCATTAAGTCTTCCAGATCCTTGGCGATCTTGGCCTGTTGCTGTGCGGCCTGGCCGAGTTGGTTCTTCTCGATCTGCTGGCTCGATTGACGCATCTGGCCGCTGATGGCTTGTTGCTGGGCCTGGTGCAGGCCGTCGGATATGGTGGCCGCCGAGATCGGATCGGTGAGTTTGAGCGACTGGCCCATCTGCGCCATTTGCTGCTGGACCTTTTCCAATCGGCGGCTCAATTCGATTTGCTGATTCGAAAGTTTTTTCAGATCGGCCTGTTGCTGGGCGTCGAGCTCCTTCGAATCGCGGCCCAACGTTCGTTGTCCGATCTCCTTGGTCGTGCGGGCGATCTCCTCCTGATCGCGCTGCAATTGCGCGATCTCGCGGGCAAAACGGCGATAACTGTCCCACTGGCCGAGTTCGTTCAACATGTTTTCCAGCGAGGTGATCACCTGGTCCTGATTCTGGCCCGCGGCTCTCAGCGCTTGGTTCACCAGCGGATCGGTCACCGGCGTCGCCTGTTCGTTCGGGGCGGATGGAGGGGCCTTGGATTGCGCGGCTTTGATGAGGCTGGTCAGTTCGCGTTCGATCGTGTTCAATTGCCGCTGGCCCAACCGGTCCAGTTCCTCCAGAATGGCCGTCATGTGCCGTTCGATGTCGGGACTGTCGACCCGATTGCTGGCCAGGTCGGCGAGAAAGTCGGCGATTTGCGCCGGAATGCCCTCGGTCTGGCTGGTCAGCGTGCGTTTGACCTGGCGCTGATTCAATTCGGCCGACTGGGCATGATCGACGTCCTGCTTGTTCAGCCAGCCGACCTTGTCGATCTGAATTTCCAGCGATTGGGTCTGTCCGCGAGCTTCCTGCTCGAGTTTCAACACGCGTTGCAATTCGGCGAAGATCAGCATTTGTCGCTGGGCCAATCGCTCTTCGAGTTCCGCCGGCGTGATGATCGAGAGCCTGCGCACCGTGCTCTTGCCGGTCTGCGGCAAGTAGTCGCTGGCCGTGGCCCAAAACGTGACTTGCGTTCCCGGTTTGAGACCCAACTCCGCCAGCAGCCAGCGGTGTTCCAGGGTTTGGTTTTCGCCCAAGTGGCTGCCCAGCAGCAGGCCGGTTGTGTCGTGCGAGGGCCGTTGGTCCGGCCCTTGACGTAGCGGGACGGCAAAGTCCTCGACGTCCGTGCGGTCGGAACGGCTGAAGTGCAGGCCGATGTCGCGAATCGCCAGGTCGTCCTTGGCCGCGATCTTCAGCGGCACCTCGCCCTGAGCCGTCACGAAGATGTTGCCGGCCGGCTGCTCGATGGTCACGGTCGGCGCTTGGTCGGCGATGGCCCGAATCTCCCAGCGATCGTCGGCGCCGCCGATGAGTCCTTCGCTATCTTCCAGGTCGATCCAGAACGATCCGGACTTGTCGATGACCCACGGCTCGGCCGCATCGACCGCGAGCGAAAAGCTATAGAAATCGGACGACACCGGCACGGTCAATTCCTTGCCGTCCGGCTGGTGAATTCTTACGCCGCGCAACTTTTTCGTCGACGTGCCGGCAAGCTCGACGCGCGTGCCGCGCAGCGCGTGGATGCTCTTTTCGCTCGATTCCACCGGCAAGCCGCTGTAGTCCGGCGGGTGGAGCACCAGTTGCAGCGCTTCGATGCGGGGCGGCTCGACCACTTCCAGTCGGATCCACGGCATCGACGCGTCGTCGCCTCCTTCGGCCCGATACCAAAACGGCCGGCTCACGTTTTCTCTGCGCGCGACCATCACCCCGTTGATCCAGTGCATCGACTCGGATTCTTCCTCGACGTTCGACATGCCGGTTTCATAACGAAAATGAATGCGAACTTCGTCCGGCACGCGGTGCTCGGCGTCGTTGACAAGTTCCACCTCGAACGTCTTGCCCACGGCCAAGCGCGTCGGAGCTTCGCCAAACTGCACGCTGTAAAACCTCGGCCAGGAGTCGCTTCCGAAGGGACGGGCCAGACGCAGCGCTGCAATCCGCGTGTTCTCGGGCGAAAGCAGAGCGACGCCAAGCGCGACCAATCCCGCCAGCCCACCGACCGCCAGCGCGCGGCGGGTCGGGCGGGGCTCAAAGACTTGCGAAAGATCCACGTCCTCGACGGCCGAGGTCGTTTCGAGGATCACGGCGCGGCGCAGGGCGGCCGAACCCGCCTGGGGATCGACCTCCGACTGCTTGAGGAACTCAACCGTGCTGGCCAGGCGATCGGTCAATTGCGGAAAGCGGCGCTCGATGCGCTGCGCGATCTGCACGTCCCCCAGCCGGCGTCCCAGCGCGCCGAACCAAAATCGACGGCCGGCCCAAACAGCTACCAGCAGCACGGCCAGGCTGCACATCGCCCGGATGCCGTGGTCCTGAAAGCGGAGCAAGTAGTCGGCCAGGCCCAACAGCAGCACCGTGGCGATCACCGACGCGACGGTCCAACCCAGGGCATAGAGCACCAGCAGCCGCCTGGTCTGGCTCCGCACCTGGGCGATTTTCTGTTCCAGCGGATGTGCCATTGGGTTGTCCTTACGCGGCCGACCGAGAGCGTGCGGCCGCCATGGCGCGGGCGTAAAACGCCGTACGCCGTCGCGCGCGCCTGGAGAGCGGCGGATCGCCGTTATTATAACATTCCCTTGCGTTTACGCAGAATCCATTCGGTCACGATCAGCCCCAAGAATGCCAGCAGCAACCACCAGCGGTTCCATAAAACCTCGGGCGGAAGCGTTTCGATCGGCACCTGCCGCCCGGGCGGCAAGTCGTCCAGCAGGCCGTCGACCTCGCCGATGCGATAAAACCGCCCGCGCGTCTCGTCGGCCGCCAGCTTCAGTTCTTCGGCATCCATCTGCACGCGTTCTAATTCGCCGGGCGGAGCGACCACCAGGAAGTCGGCCGAAGGGGCCTGGCCTTCAAGCGTGGGCGTGGCGACCCACGCATGGTACTTGCCGACCATGGCGTCGCCGAAGGTGCTCTCGAAAATGCCGCGGCTGGTGGCGTTTCGCTGCAGCCGGATGCGTTGATTCTTTTGTCCCTCGCGCTCCAGCACGACCGTCACGCCGTCATCCTCGGCCGGCGCCTGGCGTTCGTCGATAAAGCGGACTCTCAGGCGAGGCGCGTCGCCGCGGCGATATTCGCGACGGTCCGCGGCCAACTCCACCGCGTGATCCTTGCCCAACAGCTTCGAACGGCTCAGGTAACGCACGGCCTGCACCCAATAGCGCGCGAACAGGACGTCGCCCACGCGGAAGCGCCACCGCCAGGTGTCATCGGTGCCGTGGAACAAGACCTTGCCGGCGCCGACGTATTGCATGACGAACACCGGCACATGCCGGCCATCGCTGGTCAGCTTTGTCGGATGCTCGGCCAGCACGCGAGCCGCGGGCTTGACCTGCTGGGTCTCCAACAGCCAGTAAAGCGGCGGCAATTCCTGCCAGATGCGGGCGGTTTCGGCCGTACTGTCGCCCAGTTGCATCTGCGGGCTGGCGAGTCCGAGATCGGTGGGTTGCACCACGAACCCGTCGTCGTGCGTCTGGCCGACGGCGGGAGTGACGACGCTGGCCAGGTCGATCGGAAACAGCGGTTCCAGCGGCGTGTTGCGGTAGGCCAGCGGCGTGTATTGCGGCCCGGCAATGAACGCGATGCCGCCGCCTTTCTTCTCCACGAAGTCATTCAAATAGCCCAGCACGCTTTCGCTGAGATACGACGGATTCACGTCGCCGAAAATCACGACGTCGTAGGCGAACAGCTCCTCGCGCCGCACCGGAAACACGCGCAGGGCCGATGGGTCCAGTTCCGCGTATTCCAGGTCGGCGTCTTGCAGCACGGTCTTCAGTTGAATCGTGTTGTCGCGCTCGAGCATGTTCTTCAAATAGCGAAACTCGTAGCTCGGGTAGGCTTGCACCAAGAGCACCTTGATTTGCTCTTTGCGCACACTGACCAGGCGCTGTTGGCGGTTGTTCTCCAATTGCGATTCGTCGGGCAGGTGCTCGACTTCGACGACGTACTCGAAGTCGCCGACTCTCGTGGGACGATAGGGCAGATGCAGCCGTTGCGGTTTGCCGTCCTCGTCGATTCTCACTTTCATTTGCGCCAGGGCCGTGGGATGGTCCTTTTCTCGCAGCACGACTTCCACGGTTTTTCCGGCGAACCCCCTGCCGCTGAGCTTGTACTCGAAGTTCACCACGTCGTCGACAAACACCACTTCGTCGACCAACAAATCGGCCAGTTCCAGGTCGCGCACCGGCTGTTCGCTGCCCAACCCCACGGCAAACAGCGGCACGCCCTTGTGGCGCGCATAGCGGGCCGCGTCGGCGAGGCTTTCGCCCTCGGTATTGATGCCGTCGGTCAACAGAATCAGGGCCGCCGGCGGCGTGCCGCGCAGATCGCTCAGCACGTAGCGCAGCCCGCCGCCCAGCCGGCTGCTTTCGCCACGCGGTTCCGCCGCGCGCACCGCGTCACGCATTTCTGCAAGCGCGCCCGGCTGGGCCCGCGCAGCGCTCGATACGAAGTACAGTTTCAGTCGATAGCGCCTGGCGATCGCGGCCAACACGTCGGTCTTCTTATCCAAGAGCACGGCTTTGGCCACGTTCAGCCGCGTCGCCAGCTCGAACCCCGCGGCCTGGACGCGGCTGGAAACCAGCGCGTGAAGTTTTTTGTCGTCGTAACGATCGTCGA
>JBGQKM010000267.1:0-8152 GCA_041499515.1 Planctomycetia bacterium
CGCACCGCCAGCCCGGCGGGGATTTGCGAAAGAAAACCCGCCACGATCGACAGCGACACGGTCGTGGTGTGCAGCCAGAGATCCTCAAACGGGCCGGCCGCCGTGGCCTGCATGCCCCGCAACGTGGCCCACAGACTCATCCCCTGCACCAGCCAGCCGATGGCCATCGTCAGCCAGGCGACCACGAGCGTGCGCAGTCCGATCCGGCTGAACTTCGAGCCGGCCGTCGGATTCAGCTTGCCGATGCCCAGCATGCGCATCAACCACTGGAACAAAACCGGGATCGTCGGCAGGCCGAGCAACAACATCGATCCGACGGCCGCGGCGATCAAGAGCGGCTGATGACGATGCCAGATGATCAGCACCAAAGCGGCCATGGCCGAGCCGACGGCCAGCATGCTGAGCGTCTCGAAAAACACGCTGGCGGCCACCACCGTGTTCTCGACCCCCGGACCGCGCAGCAGCGCGCGACGCAGCAGAATCACCATCCATTTGCCGGGCACGTACTTTCCCAACTGCGAGATGTAATAGGCCCGCAGCGATTCGCCCAACGTGGCTTGCTGCCCGGTTTCCAACAGCACGCGGTGCCAAAACAGGGCCGCCGGCAACAGGCCCAGCAGGTACAGCGCCCCGGAGAGCACCAGCCAGGCCGGCTCGACGTGCCAGGTCCGCCCGTTCAACTGCTCGTTGGCCGAAGTCAGGGCGCCGTAAATGAACCAGCACAGCACCGCGAACACGGCCAGTTTGGCGGCGGCCAGTAACCAACGGGTCCACGGTTGACGTTGCGGCTTCAAGCGAACACTCGGGAGGAAAACAGTTCTCCGCAGCCGGCCATTGTGCCGCCCGCCGCATGCGAGCACAAGATGAATCGCGCGAGCTGATTCCTAGGCCCCTCGAGCATTCTCCAGCGGGCAATAAGAAACCGCCGGGGCTGCTCAAGTGGAAGCCTCCGAAGGAGTTATGCCAGTAGCGGCGAGTGCCAGCAGCCTTAGAGGCGCCGGTGGGAGTCGAACCCACGATGGCGGATTTGCAATCCGCTGCCTTAGCCTCTTGGCGACGGCGCCTGACGCCTCGTAACCTAAAAGATCATTGGGTTTAGGTCAAGGCCAGCGCCCCCGAGGTGGCATTCTGGGCGATCCACGCAAGCCACCCCGCACGCGTCCGGCTCACTGAAGACCGTCGGCTAGTAGGCTCGATGTTTCAGATAGACCGCGCCGGTCCGAATGACACATCATCACGGAGTCTGCCATGGGCATTTGGAGTTTTTTGACCCGAAGTCGCACCAATCGGATGGTCGCGCAAATGAGCGGCGAACTGGCCCAGCGTAGTACCGCGCCGGTGCTCGATCGCGTGCGACGCCGGGCCGCCACTATGCGCGTCGCCGAAGCACGCGGCTACGTGCGTGCGCGAGCCCTGGATATCGTCCACCGCGAATTGGCGGCGTTACACAACGGAGCGATCCGACTCGATCCGACCCTTCAGGCCCAGGTCATCGGCCTTGCGACCGAGGCGGTGGTGCTGCACGTGCTGGCCGAGTTGCGCAGCGTGCCCAAGGCCGCGGCCCGCCCCACGCGACGCGCGGCATAAAAAGTATCCCAACAGGCTTGCCAACGATCGCCGGGTGAGGTTTAGTGGAGGTCGATCGTCGACCTTCGCCCTCACATGGCTGTCGTGGAATTGCTTGTGCCGGACACACCGAAAAAAACCGCGCGATCGCTTTGCGGCGTGCTGAGCGTGTTTCAGACGCCCTATCATGCCGATGAGTCGATCGACTACGCCACACTGGAAAAAGAAATCCACTGGCTCTACGACCGGGGGGCCGACGGCATCGTGCTGGCCATGGTTTCTGAAGTCCTGCGGCTGTCGACCCCAGAGCGGAACCAACTGGCCGAGCATGCCTGTCGCTTTGGCATCGCGCGCGGCGTAGTGGTGGTGAGCGTGGGGGCCGAGAGCAGCCATACGGCCGCCGAGTATGCACGCCATGCCGAGGGCGTGGGCGCCGACGCCGTGATGGCCGTGCCGCCGATTGCGGTGGCCTTGGGCGAAGAGCAACTGCTGCAATACTACCGGCGGATCTTGCAGGCGGTCGGCATTCCGGTGGTGGTGCAAGACGCCAGCGGTTATGTCGGCCGTCCGCTTCCCATTTCGCTGCAAGCGCGGCTGCTGGACGAGTTCGGACTGCAAGTCTATTTCAAGCCCGAGGCGGTGCCCATCGGCCCCCGGCTTTCTGAGTTGCACGCGGCGACTGGCGGCCGGGCGCGGGTTTTTGAGGGCACGGGGGGCATTGCGCTGGTCGATAGTTTTCGGCGGGGGATCGTGGGCACGATGCCCGGGGCCGATCTAATCGACGCGATCGTGGCGCTGTGGCGCGTTTTGAAGGCCGGCGACGAGGTGGCGGCCGATGCGGTTTGGCTTCCGTTGGCGGCGCTGGTCTCGCTGCAACACAGCCTCGATGCTTTTCTGGCGGTCGAGAAATATCTGCTGGTCAAACAGGGCGTGTTTTCCAACACGCTGGTGCGCGGGCCGGTCGGCTATGTCCTCGACGAGCCGACGCGCCGCGAGGTGGACCGATTGTTCGAGCGGGTGATGACGGCGGTCGCAGCGATCCGTTAGGCAGGGCCAGGGGGACAGTCCCATTTTACTGCGAAGACTCCGCAAAATTGGGACAGCCCCCAGCGGTTTTCTAAGAGCGCAAAAAAACTCCGGGCGGCCGGGGATAGTGCCGGCGATCACCCGGAGGTTTGTTCGCGCGTAATATCGGCGCTGGCCGAGTCTTACTTCTTGGTGGCGGCCGGTTTGACTTCGGCCAAAGCGATCACGCCGACGGCGATCCGTGGGCCGGCGTTGCCGGCCGGTTGCGACTTCAGATCGTCGGCGTCGCCGTGTACGACCAACCCGCGGCCGATGACGTGGTGCAATGCCAGGTGGTCCACCTTGACGCTGACTTTGGCGACACCTTGGTCGTTGGCCTCGATGTTGCCCAAGTCGCCTTCGTGGCGTTCTTTTGATTCGGGCCCGCCATGCGGGTGGCCTTGCGGATTGTAATGTCCGCCGGCCGACATGCCGTCAGCCGAGCGCAGGTCGCCGAACATGTGAATGTGAAAGCCGTGTTTGCCGGGCTTCAGGCCGGTGACTTCGCCGGTCACCTGGACGTAGTCTTTTTCCTGCTTGAGCACGATCGTGCCGGCCACCTGGCCGCCGCTGGCCTTGGTCGGAACCAGAATGGCCACCGCCTCGTTGATGTTCGCTTCCTCGTGTTTATCCGCCGCCTGCGTCACCGCGGCCAGCCCCAGCGCCGACAGCATGGTGCAAAAACTCAAAACGCTTTTGATCATCGCTTGGTCCTTTCCTGCCATGAATAACAAACTGCCAAGACATGCCCGGCCAGTGCCAGGCCGGGGCTCATCTTAACCCATTCCCAAGGGATTGTCGCCCACGCGGGCCAGAAGTTCTTTGGCCGGGACGCGTCCGGGTCCCCGTGGGGTCGACCGCTGCTGACGCGGCTTTTTGAATCGCCCCGCTTCTGTTAGCTTGGGGACGGCGATGGCCGCAAGTGCTCGGGGTTTTTCATGGATCCAATCAATCTGCACGACTACGAGCAATTGGCGAGCCAGCGGCTGCCGCAGATGGTCTTCGACTACTACCTTGGCGGCGCCGAAGACGAACTGACACTGCGCGAAAACCGCCTCGGCTGGCAGCGGCTGCGGTTCCGCCCGCGGGTGTTGGTCGACGTGGGCACACGCGACCTGAGCACGACGGTCCTGGGGCAGAAAGTATCTTTCCCCGTGCTGACGGCTCCCTGCGCTTTCAACGCCCTGGCCCATCCCGACGGCGAGCTGGCCGTGGCCCGAGCCGCCACGGTCGCCGGCATCCTGCAGGTCGTCAGCACGGCGGGAACTTACACGCTGGAAGAAGTCGCCGCCGCGGCGCCCAGTGGCGCCCGCTGGTTTCAGCTCTACTGTTATCGAGATCGGGAGGTCACTAAGAGCCTGGTACATCGCGCCGTCGAAGCCGGCTATCGCGCGCTGTGCCTGACGGTCGACGCGCCGCTTGTCGGCCGGCGCGATCGCGACACCCGCAACCGTTTCGGCCTGCCGCCGGGCATGACCTGGAAGAATCTGGAGCGGGTGGGCTTGGATCGGATGGACCCCCGCGACGACGGCTCGGCCCTGGTGCAATATATTTCCGAGATCTGGGATCCGTCGCTGACTTGGAAAGCCATCGAGTGGCTGCGCGGGCTTTCGGAGTTGCCGCTGGTGATCAAGGGCATTTTGACGGCCGAAGATGCCCGCCGCGCGCTGGACCATGGCGCGACGGCCATCGTGGTTTCAAATCATGGCGGTCGTCAGCTCGACGGCACGATCGCGACCAGCGAGGCGCTGGCCGAAGTGGCAGGCGCGGTGGGCGATCGGGCCGAAATACTGGTCGATGGCGGCATTCGTCGCGGCAGCGATATTCTCAAGGCCCTGGCCCTGGGGGCGCGGGCCGTGCTGATTGGCCGCCCCTATCTGTGGGCGTTGGCCGTCGGCGGTCAGGCCGGCGTGGAGCATCTGCTTGGTTTGTTGCGCGAAGAGCTTGACCTCGACATGGCCCTGGCCGGCCGCCCCACGATCGCCAGCATCGACCGCTCGCTCGTTTGTGGGCCTAGTGCGTAACGTCCGCGAGATTTGTCGACGTGCCTTTTGCATCGGAACGGCGGGGCGGTTAAACTTGGGGCTTCGCACGCGGTTCCCGCCAACCCTCCCTCAGCCATTCACGCAAAGGTGCCGTCACGATGAGCCACGATTCGCCAAATCGCCGTCGATTCCTGCAAACTTCCGCCGCCGCCGCTGCCGGGCTGAGCGTGCCGTATTGGTTTACTGGCAAACTGGCAATGGCGGCCGAAAACCAAAGCAAGAACGATCGCTCACGAGTCGGGTGCATCGGCACGGGCGACCGCTGGAACGGGCTGCACAAGGGAGTGCTTCCACACGGCGATATCGTGGCGGTGTGCGACGTCGACCGCAAACATGCCGAGTCGGGCAAGGAAAAGTCCGGAGGCAAGGCCGACATTTACGAAGACTATCGCAAGCTGCTGGATCGCAAGGACATCGACGTCGTGACGATCGTCACGCCCGACCATTGGCACAGCCGGATCGCGATTGCGGCGATGAAGGCGGGCAAAGACGTGTATTGCGAAAAGCCGCTCACGCTGACCATCGAGGAAGGCAAGCTGATATGCAAAGTGGCCAAGGAGACCAATCGCGTGTTCCAAGTCGGCACGCAGCAGCGGACCGAAATGGGACAGCGCTTTTTGACGGCCATCGCCATGATTCGCGACGGGCGGATCGGCAAAGTGAAAAAAGTCACTTGTTCGATCGGCACCGGGCCCACTGGCGGCCCGTTTCCGGCGATGCCCGTTCCGCCGGAACTGAATTGGGAAATGTGGCTTGGCCAGGCTCCGCTGGTCGACTACACCGAAAAACGTTGCCACTACGAGTTTCGCTGGTGGTATGAATACTCGGGCGGAAAAATGACCGATTGGGGCGCTCATCACGTGGACATCGCGACTTGGGCCATCGGCGCCGACAAGAGCGGACCGACTTCGGTGGAAGGCACCGCCAAGATCCCAACCGATGCCAACAGCTATAACACGGCCACCGAGTTTTTGATCACCTGCAAGTACCCTGACGACGTCGAAATCGTCATTCGAGACAGTGGCGAAAACGGGCTCGTCTTCGACGGCGAAAAGGGCTCGTTTTTTGTCGGCCGCGGCGACTTGACGGGCCAGGCCGTCGACGAGCTCAAAGAACACCCGCTGGCGGCCGGCGCCATCGAAAAACTGTACGGCGGCAAGCCGACCAGCCATATGGCCAATTTCTTCCAGTGCGTCAAGAGCCGCAAGCAACCGATTTCCGACGTGTTCACGCATCACCGCTCGATCACGACGTGTCACCTGGCAAACATCGCGATTCGCTTGGGCCGTAAAATCAACTGGGACCCCGTGGCCGAACAAATTGTCGGCGATTCGGAAGCCCAATCGTGGCAGTCGCGCCCGCAGCGCAAAGGATACGAGGTCGTCGCGTAAGGGCGTGATTCGCGGCTAGTTCATGCGGCTGACGATCAGCGAGATGTTTTGGCCGCCGAAGCCGAAGCTGTTGGACAGCGCGTGGTCGCAGGGCGCTTCGCGGGCCGTGTTGGGGATGTAGTCGAGATCGCACGCGGGGTCGGGCGTTTCGTAGTTGATCGTCGGCGGCAGAACGCGATCGCGGATCGCCAGCAGGCAGATAATCAGCTCGGTCGCGCCGGCGGCAGCGATCAAGTGGCCCATCATGCTCTTGGTGCTCGACACGGGCAGCTTGTACGCGTACGGCCCAAAGACGTTTTTGATGGCCAACGTTTCGACCCTGTCGTTGACGCTGGTGCTTGTGCCGTGGGCGTTGACGTAGTGGATCTGCTCGCCCGCCAGGCCGGCGTCTTGCAGAGCCAACTGGATGCAACGTGCCGCGCCGCGACCCTCGGGATGGGTGTCAGTGATGCGATAGGCGTCGGCCGTCGAGCCATAGCCCGAGACTTCGCCGTAAATTCTCGCGCCGCGACGCCGAGCGTGTTCGAGCTCTTCCAGCACGACCATCGCGGCCCCTTCGCCCAGGACGAACCCGTCGCGATCGCGATCGAACGGTCGCGAGGCCTTGGTTGGATGTTCGTTGTTGGTGCTCAGCGCGGTGAGCAAATTGAAGCCGGTGACGCCGAAGGGGTGAATCATGCTATGCGTGCCGCCGGAGAGCATGGCGTCGGCGTCGCCGCGGCGGATCAGCTCGACCGCCTCGCCGATTGCCTGGCTGCTGGCGGCGCAGGCAGTCAGGCAGTTGGCGTTCGGTCCTTGGGCGTCAAACATCGCAGCCAGGTATCCGGCCGGCATGTTGGGCTCGACTTCCAATTCGACCATCGGGTGCAACCACTCCAGGCCGGCCTTGGTGAACAGCGCCATATCGAACGATCCGCTGGCTAGGGCGCTGGTCATCATGCGGGCAAAGCAATGAAAATCTTGCTGGCCTTCGCCGCTGCCCAAATAGACGCCCCAACGAGTCGGGTCGAGCCGGGCATCCAAAATGCCGGAGTCGGCGACCGCTTGCTTGGCCGCGCCGACCGCGAACCGCGTGTGCCGACCGCGCAGCTTCCAGGTTTCGGGATCTTCGCCCACCTGGCTGACGTTCCAGTTGCGCACTTCGGCCGCGATCTTGGTCGGAAAGCGACTGGCGTCGAAAATCGAGATGGCGCCCACGCCCGAAGCGCCGTTTTTCAGGCCTTCCCACACCGGCTCCACGGTCGTGCCCATCGGCGTGACGCAACCGATGCCCGTTATCACTACGCGTCGTCTCATGCCGCTGGTACCTGATTGGGAAATGGAAGTTCGTTCGATTCTCGTGGGCCCGGTGTGGGTGCGGGTCTCAATCGTCCGCTTGCTGGGCTGCTTGTTCGGCCAACGCCAAGGCGGGCGGAATCTCCAGGGGGTGTCCCTGGGCGTCGCGTCCTACCTCGAACACGGCCAGTAGTTTGAGCATCGCCAGCAGGCCGGCCGGATCGAACAGCGATTTTCCGGCCGTGGCTTCGTCCAAGTGGGCAAAAAAAAGCTGCACCTCGGCCTGCAACCGCTCGCCCACGTGGCTGGTACCGCTGACGATCGCGCCGTCCTTGTGAATGTCTTCGATCGTCGCGCGATAGACCAACGTCTCGCCTGGCGCGGCCGAAAAGTGGAAGTGGGCCCTGGCGATTTTCGCTAGCACCACCCGCTCCTCGAATCCGCCGTGTTCGGCCACCAACAATCCACCGGTCTGCGCGATCCCCTCGATCACGAGCGTATTGGGCATCAGCGGAGCACCGGGGAAATGATCGTGCAGGTGTTCTTCGGCCAACGTGACGTTCTTGATGGCCGTGGCGCGCCGGCCGCTTTCGAACTCGGTGAAACGATCGATCCAAAACCAACGCATGACGTATCACTCCTTGCGAGCGAAGATCGCCCGGCCGCCCGCGCTCAGGCGGGGCCGATTTTGGTTTCGACATAGCGGCACATGTCTTGCACCGTCAGCAGGTTGCCGAAATCCTGCACGGCCGGATTGGCCGAAAAGGCCGTCAGATCGGCAAACGGCATCCGCTGTTTGAGCTGCGTCAG
>JBGQKM010000268.1:0-8081 GCA_041499515.1 Planctomycetia bacterium
CGCATGGGTGGGCGTCCCGAGCGATCCATGGGAGTCCGGGCGACAACCTTGGTGATGCGGAGTCGCCGGGGCGGGATACTTCCGTCCGTTGTTTTCTAAAGCGGCCTGGTCAGGCTTCCTTGAGACCGCGCGGGCTCGGCAGATGCGGTCGGTGGAGGCTCGCGACCGGCGCGTTCGAGGGAAAGCTCAGCGTCGGACTCATCGAAGCCGGATCGTGAACCGATGCCGGCTTGCTGGTGGCCTGGGCCAGCTTCAGGCCAACCAATTGCGCGACGACCACCGCCAGGTAAAATTGTCCAAACATGGCTTCCAGCCACGAAAGCGAGGAGACGAAAGGACGGATGGGCGTGATGTCGTCATAGCCTGACGTGGTGAGCGCGCCGAAGCTGTAACAGTTGAAGAAGAAGCCCCGCGAGTGCACGTCGTTCAACTGCCAGGCGATCTCACGGTTGACACTGAACGATCCGGGCACAACCAACTCGGCCAATAAGTAGCAATGTCCCCAGGCGACACCGGCCAGCAAATAACCGCAGATCACGCCGGCCACGTCATCCGTGCGGATAACTTTCTGCTTGAATACGCCGCGCAGGATGACCGTGACCGTGAATCCGGTAAACGCAATCGTGGCGGCATGGTGAATCACCGCGCAAACAAATTGCGACTGGTCGGTCAGTCCATAGGTGGCCCAATTGCCGACGATCGCCGGCACCACGATCGCCAGCGACGCGAACCGTTCGCGCATGCGTTGGAAGACCACCGCGAAGGCGCCCAGCAGAACCAGCGCCAGCATCAGATCGTAGAGAATCAGGCCCGCAAGGGCTCCGTGCGTCAGCGGCTGCGCCAGCAGCATGATAACCACGGCCAGCAACAGCACCTGATGGCGGGCTCCGCGAAATCTCGCCATGCAGGAATCGACATTCAGGCCAAACATGGCGCCAATTCCCCATCCGCTAATGGGCCCCAGGCAAATGACGCACTAGGGCCGACCAACTCCAAGGCCCGGAGAATGGGCCACTTCGCCTGCAACTCGAGTTTCATTGGAATGCCGGGAATCAATAAGGCGTGGATCCCGACAGCCGATCGAGGCGATCCTCCGCGTCCATCATCTGTTTTTGGACTTCGAATCTCCTTTGTTCGACGCTGGGCTCGTCCTGCACATCATCGTTGTCCTGGTTGTCGCCGTCGGTGGTCGGCTTGACGCCGAAAAGGCATTGCAGCCACGAATGTCCGAAACGATCCGTGGTCGTCGCCGCGTGCATCGCCGTGACCAGTCCGTTGCTTTGTTTGGCCAATTGAGCCGAGAGCACGCGTTGGTTGGTTTGCTGAATTTCAAAAAGTCCGTCGGCTCGGAATTTGGCTTCGCGATCACCGGAGAGATACATGCCGACGTGGGCTTGTTCGACTCCGGCGGTGTCGATCGCCGTGGAAAAGAACGATTTCTTCTTGGCTCGCGCGGCGCAGGATACGACGCACCAGTCGCCTCTCCATTCCGCCGGGACGATGGCCAGCAAAGTAAACGTTTTCGCTCCTTCCAACGAGGCTCCCTTCGACGGCCGCAGTTTGAAATACACGCCGTGCTCTCGATCGGTCGTTCCGCTGGCCACGACCAAGGCCTTGGAAGCGATTTGCTTGTAGTGGCTCGATTGGGTTTTCTTGGAACCCTGGTTCTTGGTGCCGCCCAAGGCGAGAACCTTGTAATTGATGTGAGCGTCTTCGGCAGTCGCCTTGGTGGATTCGCTCGAGTCGGCAATTTCAATTTGATCGCCTTCCACGGTGCTTTCCAGCGTCGTGTTGGGAAGATAATCCTCGATCTTCAACCGCAGGCCAGGACTCGTGATCATATAGAGGAAGTCGACGATGTCCGCGTCCGATCCGTCAACGATCCGGGCCGATATGCGAAGCTTGGCCTCGATCACCTTCAACGAGGGATACTTCGCCGCGAATCGTTCGGGAGTGACATCCTGGCACTCGATCGTGTCCGGAAGATCGAAGATGACATGCGTGACATCCGCGGCCGACGCCATTTCGGACATCGCCACAAGGAACAGCGACGCCGCGGCCAGAATCCGCGGCAGAAATGCAGTCGTATCCATCGCTCGAGACTCCCGCTGGTGAAGCCTTGCGGCCCAGGGCTGAAAAAACCGGGCAACTCTACTCATGGCCTCGGTCCAAGTCAATAAAGGTTGTCCGCAAGAGCCTTTTGGAGACCTGGTTAGGCCCGGCCGGCTCGGTGAAATCGAGGCGACCCGCGGGCGGCCCCGGCAATTGCGGCGTTTCGGCAAGACGGGCCAGGCCCAGAGGATTGCGAGGGCTGAATAAATTCGGTCCGCTGGGTTCGCTAGCGCCCGGCGCTGGCCGAACACTTCGGATAGCGCTTGAATTCCAGGCAAATGTCCACGTCAGGCCGCGCCGCGGACGGCCACGGGGACCAGGGCAGTTTGCGCTGCATCCCGATTCCATTTTCTACCAGGCAATCCCCAGACAGGTTACAATCAGCAGCCCCGGCCGGCAGCGCGTCGATGTTTTCAGGAGTCTCGATTATGTCGCCTCGATTCAACATACGAGGAGCGTCTTCCGGACAAAACCTGCCGCGCCGCGACTTCCTCAAACATTCGCTCGCGGCGGCCACCCTCGCCGCGACGACTGGCCTCTCGGGGCGGTCACCCGCCGCCGAACCTCCATCCGATTCGGCCAGGCCCATGCCCATCACGAAAGTCGTCGACAGTCATCAACACTTGTGGGACCTGAAACGATTCCGGCTCCCCTGGCTTGCCAAAAATCCGGCGCTGGCCCACGACTACACGATCCGCGACTACCTGGCGGCCACGGCCGGCATCCCGATCCTGAAGAGCGTCTACTTGGAGGTCGACCTCGAGCCCAGTCAACAACAGGCCGAAGCCGACACCATCAGCGATCTCTGCCGGCGCGGCGAGGGCCCATTGGCCGCGGCGGTCATCTCGGGCCGCCCGGCGGCCGATCATTTTCGCGACTATATCGCCCCGTTCAAAGGCCATCGCTACATCCGCGGCTTGCGGCAGGTGTTGCACGGCGACTCGACTCCGCCGGGATACTGCCTGCAAAAGTCGTTTCTCGCCGGCATTCAGTACCTGGGCGAGCTGGGCCTCAGCTTCGACATCTGCATGCGGGCCCCAGAGCTGCCCGACGCCGCCCGGCTGATCGATGCCTGTCCGGGCACGTCCTTCATCCTCGATCATTGCGGCAATGCCGACTTGCAGGTCAAAGACCAGACCGCCTGGAAGCGCGATATCGCGGCGGTCGCCCAGCGCGCCAACGTCGTGGTGAAGATCTCGGGCATTATCGCCTCGGCCACGCCGGGCAAGTGGACCCTCGACGACCTGGCGCCGATCGTCAATCACACGCTCGACGTGTTCGGGCCTGATCGGGTGATGTTCGGTGGCGATTGGCCGGTTTGCACCTTGGGCGCCAGCTACAAGCAATGGTTCGACGCGCTGTGCCAGATCGTGGCCCATCGGCCCGAAAGCCAGCAGCGCCGGCTGTTCCACGACAACGCGATTCGCCACTACCGCCTGGCCTGAGGGTATCGACTCATGACCTGTTTCAATCTCAGTTCACCCACGGAGCTTCAGGCAACGACCGGCACGGTTCACAAATGCTTGGTACGGACGACCGCGGCGCTCTGCTTGCTGTCGGCGGCCCTATTTGGCATGTCGTCGTTGCGCGCCGATGACGCGGCCTGGACGATCTATGTCATGCAGGCCGACGGCGGCGGAGTGCGCAAGGTGGCGCGCATCGAAGATTACCGGGCCCACGGTTCGCCGCGCTGGTCGCACGACGGCAAGCGGCTGGCCTTCGATGCCTCGGGCGGACCGAATGGGGCCCGCAAGTTCTTCGTGGTCAATCTCGACGGCAGCGGATTGCAGGAGCTGGGCGAGCATGCCATGCCCGACTGGTCGTTGGACGACAAGCAGATTGTTTATTCGCATTATGGCGCCGCCGGAGCCCAGGCTGGCACCTGGGTGCAAAACGTTGACGGAAAAGGCGCAACGTGGATGTTCGACGGAGTGGCCGCGCGCTGGTCGCCCGATGGAAGTCAGCTTGTGTTCATGGACATGCCGGAGAAACTCGTGATGACGCTTGACGTGGTGCAAGGCGACCGGCGCTTGCTGTACGATGGCAACTACGAGCGCATCGAGCCGGGGTTTGACTGGTCGCCGGACGGCAAGCGGCTGGCGGTGATCGGAGTGAACAATAGTCTGCAACAAAGAGACCTCGTGATCGTCAGCGGCGACCGTTCGGGATCGAGAGTGCGACTTTCCGAGCGTGGATTGGAGGGCCCGATCGCCTGGTCGCCCGACGGCAAGCAGTTGGCCGTGGCCATCGAGCACCGCATCTGCGTGCTGGAGGTGGACGGCGCCGGAGCGCCCAAGGAGATTGCCGGCCAGGTCGCCCGCAGTTCCGATCCCGCCTGGTCCCCCGACGGCAAATGGCTGGCCTTCGCCAGCGATCGAGAATGATTCGCCAGGACGGGCTGTGTAGGAGCCATGTAGATTTCCGTCAGAGTTATGCCAGATTATCTCAGCGAAGTTGGCAAATCCGGTCGTGTTCTGGCGATCTTCTGTCTGACGGTGTCGACGCTTATCTTCGGCCCGACATTCTTGGGTATCGTGGCAATGGCGATACTCGACATGCCCACGGATGCCGAGAAAGCACGCGCATTGATTGGGTCGGCAGTTGTTTTCGGAGTGTTTGCCGGCGCCTCGCTTTGGATGCTAGTTCGCTTGCTGGTGCGCACTCGGGCGCGCAACGGCCTGACGCTAATGCCGATCTGGTTTATCGAGTTCTTCGGCGTACTTTTTGTCACCGGGAATGTAATTCTTGCAATCGTGGAGCGCTCGCCGTGGCTCGTTGCCGAGTCGCTCTCAGTGTGTGCCGCCATGATATTCGTGCGGCGGAATGTGCGTGCCAAATTGCAACAAATGGAAGAGCCGGAGTTGTCAGATCAGACCTTACAAAATGGTGATGACCCGCCACCGCACGAAGATGGTCCATTGGAGGAGAACCAAACTCTTTAAAACGTTGAATAGGTGTCTCGCATTCGTGCAACGCTCGCGGCTACGAACTCGTATCCGGCAAGCCAGCTTCGCCGGCCCGTTATAAACCGATTACACCAAAGATCGCCCAAGTCGCTTGGGCTGGGGACAGCGTGAATGCTTTGTTGGCGGGGTGGCTTCAGCGCTAGCGACAGTCAATAAATCCCCACCATTGTCTCTCCTTCCCCAGCGGCATTCTGCGAGTCCGAGAGCCATCGGCGGCGGTAAAGATCAATTCATGGCCGGTTGTGTCTGACCCATACGGACGCGTTAAGACCATCCAGATCACTGTTTTGCAGTCCGGCGACCAGCACGGGCCGCCATTGGGGCGAATCTCCAATCCTTCCGCCAAGGTCGTGAAACAAACCGTTTCTCGAGGTTTGGAACCATCGCGCTTGGCCACAACACACGATTCAAAGGTTTTGCCGTCGTAGTGGTATCGGTGATAGTATGCAATTTGCCGACCGTCAGGCGAGAATCGAGACTGAAGGAAGTCGCCTTTAGGGTCTTGCGTCAAGGGTGCCAATCGCGTGCCGTCGGGCTTAATGAAATAAAGCGCCCGCAACGGATAAGTTTCTCCGTCCGGCCGCTGAAACAATTTGTCAGGGTTCCCCTCCGATACCGTCAACTCCGTGCCGTCAGGCGACCAGTCCTCGACATTGTCGACGCCGGGCAGTCGCAAAGCTCGCACGCGCCGACTCATAACATCGATGATCAGGCTTTCCCGATGGTTCTTCTCGGGCTCCTCAAGGCCGCGCGTGAATGCAATTCGCTTTGAGTCGGGCGACCAACACGCGAGCCAGCCATTGTCCACAATCAACGGACGCTGACTGTCGGCTGAGAGAAGCCACACGGCGGGTTTCTGACCATCAATTATCTCGGTGAATGCGACGCATCGTCCGTCCAGGGACACCCGGCCGTGGCCAATCATCTGTTCAAAACTCATCTCCAAAACCGTGTGCAATCCCGATCCGTCGAGGTTCATGGTCTCGATCAGGCGGTGTCTCTCAGAGGAATTGCCAAAAAATACAATTTTGTTTCGGAACGGCGCCCCGGCAGCGGCCGCGGTTGCCTCGTCACCGCTGCACAAGTGCATCCCCGAGGCAATCGACACAAGGAGTACCAATGACAAAATTGCAAAACGGGCTTTGGTCATGGAACGAATTATATCGGGTATCGGAGCGCTTTAGATGGCGAACGCAAAGGATTACAAAAACTCCTTCCGCCGCTTCGGCGATTTTGGTCTATCATTGGCCTCGCGCGCGCAACCGCAACACTTGCAGCGTGGCGCCGATCAGAAACACGATGAACAACACGCCGGCTGCCGCCTGCAGGGCAGGGGCGTCGGCGCTGGCCACCAGCGGCTCTCCCGGCGGCAAGCGGGTCGATGCCTCGGTGACGGCGGGAATCATGTGGAAGAGGAAAGTCGCCGAGTAGCTGACCGTCTCGACATAACGCGACGCCCGGCCGAAGACGGTTGAGTTGCCCGCCACCCACGCGACGCCCAGCACGGCCAGCGTGATGATGGCCAGCACGTGGGCCTTGCCGAAGCCGCCATGCTGAAAGATTCCAAAGGCGGTCAGGCAGGTGATGACGGTCGTGACCACATAGATCTTCCCGACCAGATTCCGCGAAGAGATTTGCTTGTCGCGCACGAGCGCCACTAGTCCAGCGACCACGGCAATCAGACTGATCGCGGTATGAAAGGTGCCGAGCGGCGTCAGACCGAACATGGTTCCCTCCTTTTTCGAGTTAATGATGGTCCCTGGCCATTCTGAGCGCGGTTATGATCCCGTCGAGTCACGCGCCCGAGAGCTGGCAGTTTAGTTAAGATCGAACAACATGACTTCCGCCGGCTCGACGGCGACCAGTTGCAGCTCAGCCTGGTCGCTGATGGCCGCGGCGTCACCTTCGCCCAGCATGGTGTCGCCGACGCGGACCGATCCACGCATGACCTGAACCCATGCGTGTCGCCCGGGCCGAAGTGGATGCGACACGCTCGCACCGGTCTCGAGCGTGCTCAGAAACACGTCGGCATCCTGATGCACGGTCAGCGAACCCTCGCGACCATCGCGAGACGCGACCAGTCGCAGCCGGTTGTGCTTCTCGCTCGGCGAGAACGAGCGCTCCTCGTAGCTGGGATCGAGCCCGCGCTGGTCCGGAAACAGCCAGATCTGGTAAAAGTGAACCGGTTCTGTCGCCGACGGATTGAACTCGCTGTGCAGCACTCCGCGTCCGGCCGTGATTCGCTGGAAATCGCCGGCCTGCAGCACCGAGCCGTTTCCCATGCTGTCCCGATGTTGCAGCGAGCCGTCGAGCACGTACGACACGATCTCCATGTCGCGGTGAGGATGTTCTCCAAAGCCCTGTCCGGGCGCGACGCGGTCCTCGTTCATGACCCGCAGCGAGCGAAAGCCCATGTGATTGGGGTCATGGTAGTCGGCGAACGAAAACGTGTGATACGAGTTCAGCCAGCCGTGATCCGCATGGCCGCGCTGCTGACTTTTTCGGACAGTGATCATTGTTGGAGTCCTCCTTTCGTTTGGAGCATCTGGAAATAACTTGGGATTGGGTGCGCGGCTGAGCCGCCAGCGGCGGCGAAACGCGGTTTGCAAGGGATCGGGCTGAGTTGTGTCCGCTGGTTCTTCAACGGGCCCAAGCATCTGACTATTGGCCGCTTGCGAACGGCCGGCGCAATTGTCGTCACGACGGGCGACTCGGGAGCACTTGGACGCGGATCTGCGATTTTGCTTCGGGCGATCGATACAACCGCTGCGTGGCTTTGTGGAAATCGCCGGCCTTGGCGTGGTAAATATCCATGAAGACCTGCGGGTTGCGGTCGACCAGCGGGAACCACGAACTTTGGATATGGACCATGATCCGGTGGCCGCGACGAAACGTGTGGTAGGCGTCGGGCATCACGTATTCGACCTTGGTCATTTTGCCGGGCTCGAAGGGCGCCGGCTTCTCAAAGCTGTCGCGAAACTTGCCGCGCATCACTTCGCCCCG
>JBGQKM010000269.1:0-7975 GCA_041499515.1 Planctomycetia bacterium
AGTTGGCGCAGCTTCAATATTCGTTGCCCCGATTGAAACGATTGTGGACGCACTTGGAGCGCATCAAAGGGGGCATTGGCATGCGTGGCCCCGGCGAAAAGCAGTTGGAAGTTGACCGTCGGCTGGTCGAGAAGCGGATCCACGATTTGAGCAATGAATTGAAGTCGATTCATCGCCGCAAGGAGCGGCAGGTGGCGGCGCGCGTCGATCGGATGACGGTTTCGCTGGTGGGATATACCAACGCCGGCAAGAGCACGCTGCTCAACGCGCTGACCGGCGCCGGAGTGCTGACCGAAAACCGGCTATTCGCCACGCTCGACACGCGGACCCGTCGCTGGCAATTGCCCGGCTGGGGGCCCGTGCTGTTGAGCGACACGGTCGGATTCATCCGCGATCTGCCCCACCATTTGATCGCCAGCTTTAAGGCCACGCTCGAAGAGTCGCGCCAGGCCGATCTGCTGCTGCACGTCGCCGACGCCAGCAATCCGGCCGCCCTGAGTCAAATTGCCGTGGTCTACCAGGTTTTGGAAGAGCTCGGCATCCAGGCCAAGGATACTCTGCTGGTGCTCAACAAGGTCGACGCCATCGACCGCGGCTCGCTGGCCGCTCTGATGACCCGCTATCCGCACGCGTTGCCGATCAGCGCGTTTACCGGCCAGGGCATCGAGCAACTCGCCAGCGCCGTGAGCCAGGCCCTGAGTCACACCTTTCTCGACGTCGACGTCGAGACGGGCGTTGAAAACGGACGGCTGCTGGCGATGTTGTCCAGCCACGGCGAGGTGCTATCGAGACGCTATACCGAATCGCGCGTGATCGTCCACTGCCGAATTCCCCAGCGGGCCCTGGGCCACTTGCGCGGTCCCGACATCGAGATTCGTCCGCATGGCGAGAGCCGGCCGCACGGACATTTTGCCCCGGAGGCCGGCAACGGCCACGCACCGCCGCCGGCAGGAAATGGCAAAGCGGCCTTCGTCAAACCCTCGGGCAACGGCAACGGCTCGGTCTCGGGCGCGGCGAAAAAGAACCGACGCTAGGAGACACGCACCTTTACGGCTTGCCTGCGAAACCGGGACGGCGGAAAACCGCCGACTCTTACGCTATATTGGCCGCATGGCAAGACGACGTATCGATGGCTGTCGCGGAATTCTCACCGGCGCGTCCAGCGGCATCGGCCGCGCGCTCGCCGTGCAATTGGTGCGCAAAGGCGCGCGGCTGGTCGTGCTGGCCCGACGGGCCGAACGATTGCAGGAATTGACCGCGGCGCTGGTCGACGCGCCCGGCCAGATCGAAGTGGTCGCCGGCGACGTGACCTCGGCCGAAGATCGGCAGGCGACGATCGATCGCGCGGTGGCGAGCTTCGGCGGGCTCGATCTGTTGATCAACAACGCCGGCATCGGCGCGGCGGGGCCGTTTGTCGAGGCCACGCCCCAGCGGCTGCGTAAGGTGATGGACGTCAACTTTTTCGCCGCCGCCGAAATGATTCGCTCCGCGACGCGGCTGCTGCAAGCGGGCAACCGCCCGATGGTGGTCAACGTCGGCTCCGTCTTGGGCCACCGGGCCATTCCCTTTCGGGCCGAATACTGCGCCAGCAAATTTGCCTTGCGTGGGCTGAGCGAGTCGCTGCGGGCGGAATTCGCCTCGCTGGGCATCGACGTACTGCTGGTCAGCCCCGGCACCACGCGGACCGAGTTTTTCGAGCGCTCGATCGACGCGACGCCTCAGGAAGCAAAACGTCGTGGCGCCTCGCCGGAATTCGTGGCCCGCCGGACCGTGGCCGCCATCCGCCGCGGACGGCACGAAATCGTGGTCGGCGCGCCGGGCAAGCTGCTGGTGTGGATCAACCGGCTCTTTCCCCGCGGGCTGGACGGCATTTTGGCTCGCTACGGCTAGTGCGATCATTTGGGCCGAGCTTTTGTCGTGGAAAAGGCCGTTGGGCCGGTGGCTGACAAGCCCGGCTGTTTGCGTTATTCTAAGGAGCGTTGAGAGTCCCCCTACCTGGAATGCAGAGCCCACCTTTCGGATTCAAGGAGCCCTCGATGTCCAAGCGCACACGACGAGAGTTTTTGGAAGATTCGATGTTCGCGGCGGCAGCCGCACTGGCGGCCAATGCTGCCACCTCGGTTTTCGCGGCCGACGAGAAGCCCCAACCCAAGGACCCCAGCGAAAAACTCGGCGTGGCCGTGGTCGGCTGCGGCGGCCGTGGCGGAGACCATCTGAATCATTTCGCCAGTCGCTCGGACACCGAAGTGCTGTACGTGGTCGACGTCGACGCAAACCACGCCCGAAATCGAGCCCAGCAGGTCGCCAAGAAACAAGGACGCGAGCCGAAAATCGTCTCCGACATGCGCGAGGCGTTCGACGACAAATCGGTCGACATCGTCACCACGGCCACGCCCAATCACTGGCATTCGCTGGTGAGCATCTGGGCCATTCAGGCCGGCAAGGACGTGTATGTCGAGAAGCCGGTCAGCCACAACGTCAGCGAAGGCCGCCGCGTGGTCGAGGCCGCCCGAAAGTACAACAAGATCTGCCAAACCGGAACGCAATGCCGCTCGACCCAGGGCATGCGGGACGCCATGCAGTATTTGCACGAAGGCAAGATCGGAAAAATCAACGTGGCCCGCGGGTTGTGCTATAAACGTCGCGGTTCGATCGGCCCGCTGGGCGACTATCCGATTCCCAAGGGGGTCAATTACGACTTGTGGCTCGGCCCGGCGCCGCTGGCTCCGCTGACGCGTAGAAATCTGCACTACGACTGGCACATGCAGTTTCCCTACGGCAACGGCGACCTGGGCAACCAGGGCATCCATCAGATGGATCTATGCCGCTGGGGATTGGGCGTCGACCGCTTGAGCAACACCGTGCTCAGCTATGGCGGGCGCTTGGGCTATGAAGATGCCGGCGACGCGGCCAACACGCAAATGATCATTCACGACTACGGCGACAAGGCCCTGGTGTTCGAAGTGCGCGGGCTGGTCACCGGGCCCTATAAAAACGCCACGGTCGGCGTGATTTTCGAAGGCGCCGACGGCTACCTGGTCATGACCAGCTACAGCGACGGCGCCGCTTTCGACCCGCAGGGCAACGTGGTTCAGGAGTTTCACGGTGGCGGCGACCACTACGGCAATTTCCTCCAGGCGGTGCGCAGCCGCAAACACGAAGACCTGCATGCCGATATTCTCGAAGGCCACCTGTCGAGCGCGCTGTGCCACTTGGGCAATATCTCGTATCGACTCGGCAATTACATTTCCGTGGGCGAAGTCAAGGAGCGGTTGCAGGGCCTGGCAAGCTCCGAGCATCTCGTCGAGACGTACGACCGGTTCACGCAGCACTTGTCCGACAATAAGCTCGATCTGAACACGACCAAATTGGCCTACGGCGCGAAACTGGCTATCGACACCGCCAACGAAAAATTCATCGACAACTCGGCGGCCGACGCCCTGCTCACCCGCGACTACCGCGCTCCGTTCGTGGTGCCGCCCGCCGGCCAGGTTTAGGAAAAAGGGGTCAGAACTATTTTATTGACTTGCTGGGCGAACGTGGGTAGGATCGCGGCATGCCCCGCCCTTTGCGACCGATCGATAACGGTCTGATCTACCACGTGATCAATCGTGGCAATAACCGGCAAGACGTCTTCCTGAAGGAAGGCGACTTCCGGGCGTTTCTGGCGGCCTTGGGCGAGCTGAAGGAGCGGAAACCGTTTAAACTCTATGGTTACTGCCTGCTCAGCAACCACTTCCATCTCCTGATGCGGCCAACTGCAACGAGCATCAGCCGCATCCTGCAGAGCCTGCTAGTCTCCCACACGCAGCGGTATCATCGCCACTACCAATCTGGCGGCCACGTGTGGCAGGGACGCTTCAAGAGTCCCGTTATTCAGAATGACGAACACCTGCTTAACGTACTGCGGTACATCGAGGCCAACCCGTTGCGGGCGAAGGTGGTTCGCCGTGCGGAAGACTACCGGTGGAGCAGTTACCGTGCTCATGGGCTGGGGGAACCGAACGAGCTGATCGATCGACTGATCAACTACGAGGAGCTTTCGCCGTATGCGACGGTTCGGCAACGGCAATGGGCCGCGAAGGTTCACCGAGTCATGGAGCACGATCGATTGCAGGAGATCCGCCGATCAAGCGCGACTGGCTTGCCGTACGGCAGCTCAGATTGGGCAAAGCGTCTCGCCAAGCGGCTGGACCTCGACTTCACGATCCGCCCCCGCGGCCGGCCCCGCAAAACAAATAGCCCGACGGCCGGAACGGCCGATGGCGATTAAAATAGTTCTGACCCCTTTTATGCGCGGCTTCGAGATTCTCAGAGAAGATGATGCGCTGCTGGTGGCGGCCAAGCCGGCGGGGGTCGCCACCCAGGCCCCGCCGGGCATCGATACTCTTGAAGTGCGGATCAAGACGTATTTGGCCTCGGCCGGACAGGAGCCGCGTTCGGTCTACCTGGGCATTCCGCATCGCCTGGACCGCGCGGTCTCCGGCGCGATCGTGTTTGCCAAAACGCGCCGCGCGGCCCGGCAGCTTTCCAAACAATTCGAGCGCCGCCGCGTGAAGAAGCTGTACTGGGCCTGCGTCGAGCGCGCGGTCGAACCTTTGCAAGGCACCTGGACCGATCATTTGCACAAAGTCCACGGCCAGCCGCACACGGCAGTCGTCGACCACCTGCACCCCGAGGGCCGAGAGGCCATTTTGCACTACCGGACCCTGGGGTTTCACGCCTGCGGCTCGTGGTTGGAAATCGAACTCGAAACCGGACGCACGCATCAAATCCGCGTGCAGGCCGCCTCGCGCGGATTTGCGATCTTGGGTGATGCGCATTACGGCTCGCGCATTCCCTTTGGGCCTCAGCCCGAGGACCAGCGGCTGCGAGCGATCGCGCTGCACGCGCGAACCCTGGCATTTTTTCATCCGACGACGCACGAAGCCATCACGCTTGAGGCGCCATTGGGCGAGGCCTGGAACGCGCTGGAACTGACGCCGCGATGTGAGCCCGTTTGAAAAATCCGCCTGTCAGGAATTCAAACCCAGGTAGGAGAGGAAATTCCACAGCCAGGGATGGGTCCAAGGATTCCAGGTCGGATAGCTGACCGAAATGACCGATAGCGCCAGCAGCACCAGTGCCAGGCCCCGGCCGATCCGCGACGTCGCCAGGCGATCGGCCGCCGGCAACAGGGCCACAAGCCACAGAGGCGCAAACCAAAACATCCAGCGAAAGCCGCTGGTCATGCCGCCATAGTTGCGGTCTCCCAGCGGGCGCGACAAGTAAAAAGCCAGGCACACCAGCGAGAGCGTCGCGATCGATACGGCCAAGGCACGGTGCTGGCCGCTGCGCCAGAACAACGCCAGTCCCCACACGCTCAGAATCCAGATCGGCGTCAGCGAGAACACGCCGTGATGCCCCACCGTGGCGTGCAACGCATACAGGGCCACCGACGGTTCGCCCCGATCGACCCCCACCGGATCGCGCCAATAGCTGTCGCGAAGCCGGCCGTCGCGCAGGTACGAATAGTCGTACCAGTTATCCGCCGCATCGGTCTGGCTGCGGTGCATGTAAGGCGGCCGCCAACTGTCGTGAGCTAGGTAATTAGTGCCAAACGCCGCGGCGGCCACCAGCAGCGAAGCGGGCAGATACGCCAGCGCCGTCTCGCGCGGCGCCAGCCAAAGCAAAACCACGCCCAACAGCGCAAAGAGCGACAGCGCCGGCAGTTCGTTGGTCACGGCCAAGGCCGCGAAGAAGCCCGCAACGACAAAATATCGCAGCGCCCGCTGGCCGTCGTACCCGATGCGCGTCGCCGCGTAGAGCGCGATCGCGACGCATACGGCCGCCGGCGTATGGTTGTTGATCGTGACGACAAACGTGGTCAGAAACGTGCCGAACGTGGCCGCGGCCATCATGAACACGCGCGACCAATCGGTCGTGCCGAACCGCTCGGCCAGCAGCGCCAGCAGAATAAAATAGATCAACATCGGAATGACGTTGTTCACCACCAGCATGCATCGGCCGATCTCGTAAGGAAAATCGGCCAGCGTGGCGCCGGTGATTTGGTGGATAATCCAGTATTCTCCGGCCATCACCGTGGCCAGCAGCGGCGGCTTGCTCGAGTAGAGATGTTCTTGTCCGTCGCGGCCGCGGTGCTTGACCATGTCGATCGTGTCCCAGCCCCGCTCGCTCACGATGTCATCGATGGCATAGGTGCCGTGCTCGACAAGAGCGCGAGCGGTGACCCAACGGCTGCGATCGTTGGCGCTAAGAAACGGCCGCGCACGAGACCAATCTTTGCGGCCTTGTCGCTGCAGGTGGCTTTCCAGGGCCAGCACGTCAACCGAGTTGACCGCCAAGATGCGCCCCAGCATGCCGCCGGTGGCCAACGCGATCAGCAGAAAGTAAACGCTCCAGCGGAGCCGGGCCAAAGAGTCGCGCGAGTCATTCATGGGAGGGTGGCTTTTTGTCCGCGTGTTGGGCCGTGCGATCGGCGATGGAGTAGGTGTCGGCATCCCGCAGGTGATAGGCCGTGATCAACTCGGCCAAAAAACCGATCGACATCAACTGGCCGCCGAGCAACAGGGCGCCCATCGAATAAATCACGGCGGGCCGTTCGTGCAGCGGCGTCAGGTGCCAATCGGGGTTCCATTGGCCCACGACCCAGTAGACGGCCAAATAGAGCAGTCCCAGGCCGCCCAGCACGAACGAAAGCAAGCCCAGCGCGCCGAGCACGTGCTGCGGCCGCTGGCCGAAGCCGGTCAGAAACTTGACCGTCAGCAGGTCGAGAAATCCCTTGACGATCCGCCCCACACCATACTTGGAGCGCCCGAATTTTCGCGGTCGATGTTGGATCACGATCTCTCCGACCGAAAAACCCCGCGCCGCGGCCAACACCGGCACGAATCGATGCAGTTCGCCGTACAGCCGCACTTCGCACAGCACTTCGCGGCGGTAGCACTTCATTCCGCAATTGTGATCGTGCAGCCGCACGCCCGTCAGCCAACTGACCAGCGCGTTGAACACGCGCGAGCTCAGCACCTTGTGCCAAGGATCATGACGCACCTGCTTCCACCCGCTCACGACGTCCCAATCGCCGGCCGCCGCCAGAAAACGGGGGATTTCGCCCGGGTCGTCTTGCAAATCGGCATCCAGGGTCATCACACGATCGCCCGAAGCGATCTGGAAGCCGGCCGAGAGGGCGGCCGACTTGCCAAAATTGCGACGAAAACGAATTCCGCGCACCCGCGAATCGTGCTCGGCCAGCTTGCGAATCACGTCCCACGAGCCATCGGTCGAGCCGTCGTCGACCAATACGATGTCCAGGTCATAGCTGTTGGCCCGCGCCACCTGGTCCAGCTCGCGATGCAAGGCCTCCAGGCTCTCGCGTTCGTTATAGGCCGGAATGACGATGGACAACATGAGCGGCCAGCGCACGGGGGACGATGAAGGGGCGTCGTGTCAGCACAGTGGTCGCCGGCTCGCGAGGAATGTTCAGTGGCTGCCGGCGCCGCGACGGGCACCGAGCCGGTCGGGTTCGTGGTTGCTCGAGGCGGTCAACTCGGGCTCGACCGCGTGACGGGCCGGCCGGCGCCAGCCGACTGCATATAGAATAATCGAAATCGCAAGCTCCGACACTAGCAGAACGAAGCGAAAAATAATCGCCGAAATAATGGCCACCCCGGCACCGTATTGCGGCTGCAAGAACTCCGAAGAAATCCACTCGCGCACCGCCAGTCCGGCCGGAATTTGCGATAGAAAACCGGCCACGATCGACAGCGACACGGTCGTGGTGTGCAGCCAGAGATCCTGAAACGGGCCGGCCGCCGTGGCCTCCATGCCCCGCAACGTGGCCCACAGACTCATTCCCTGCACCAGCCAGCCGATGGCCATCGTCAGCCAGGCGACCACGAGCGTGCGCAGTCCGATCCGGCTGAACTTCGAGCCGGCCGTCGGATTCAGCTTGCCGATGCCCAGCATGCGCATCAAC
>JBGQKM010000270.1:0-7892 GCA_041499515.1 Planctomycetia bacterium
CGGATGGAGTTCAGCGAGCCCGGACGCTCGTTCCGGTGGCCGAAAAGTCCGGCGTCGTGCTGGCCATGCATCCGGACGACCCGCCGCTGGAGGAATTTCTCAGCAAAGCTCGGATCATGAACAGCGTCGAGGGTTTTGAGCGTTTGGTCAAACTCGTGCCCAGCCCCAGCAATGCCATTTGTTTTTGCCAGGGGACGTTTGCGGAAATGGGCCTCGACATTCCGGCCACGATCCGGCGACTGGGCAAGCACATTCGCTACGTGCACTTTCGCGACGTGCGCGGAACCGCCGATGCGTTCACCGAAACCTTTCACGACAACGGCCCGACCGACATGGTCGCCGCCATGCGTGCCTACCGCGCGATCGGATTCGACGGCCCGATTCGTCCCGATCACGTGCCCCAACTCGCCGGCGAAGACGACGGCGAACCCGGCTACACGATCAAAGGCCGCCTGTTCGCCTTCGGTTACATGCGCGGGCTGATGCAAGCGACCGAGTAGGCCGATCGGGCGCCAGGTTCATAAGGAAAAAGGGCCGGCTGCAAAGTCGGAATGAGGAATGTTCTTACTAGCCCGAAGCGCCAGCGAGGGAATGCCGATTCTCCCTCGCTACCGCGTCGGGCTAGTGTGGAGCCTAACGCTTTCCTCCTTCTTACGTAGGTTCCGATCATGACGGGCCGAGCCTTTTTCGCCGTCGCCAGGCCCAAGCAAGCATGCCACCGAAACCGAACACGGCGAGCACGAAGCTATGCGGCTCGGGGACAACAAGACTTGCCACGCGGAATCCGGTAACGTTACTCTCGCCCGTCGGATGGTCGGTGCCCCGGAACGAGGACTGCACGTTGTCCGCGGTGAGGTGCCACGAACCGCCCCGCACGCCCCGATACAAGCCGCTAATCAAGGCTTCGTTCCATTGCCAGACGTTGCCGCCCATGTCGAGCGCGCCGTAGGGGCTGGCCGATGCGGTGTAAGCTCCCACGTCGGTCAGATAGTCCTGGCTGCTGCTGGAACTCGTGGACTGCGTCACGGCGAAGCCGGTCGAGCCGTAAAAGTTTCCCGTGTTGGGCGTGCTGCCCGGCATCGCCGAAGTCGGCAGCGTGCTGCTGGAAAATGGATACTTATAATAAGAACTGGTACCGGGATTGTAATAGGCCGCCTTGTACGATTCGCTTTCGCTGGGAGTGAAGATCGTCGCGCCAGCGTTGCGCGTCACGGCATTCAGCGCCGCGTTGGTTGTGGCACCGTTCAGCGTGTACGCGCCGGTCTCCGTCGTGCCTGGGCCTTCGGCGCCACTCGGCTGACCGTTTTGCAGCCAGTTGGCAAACCGGGCCGCGTCGCCCCAACTCACGTACGTTATCGGGTGATTGGCCGAGCCGATCACGCTGTAACTATAACTGCCCGACGCGCCGCCGCGGAAGATGCCGGCGCTATTCAGATCCGTGCGCATCGACGGGTTGTAAAGACTGTAGGTGTCGGTGGCCGCCACGGAATTCAAGAAGGCCGTGTATTGACCGACCGTGACATCGTACTTGTCGATGCTGTAAGCGTAAGGCACCGAGCCGTAGCCGGTCGTACCATCGGTTGTCATCCCGACAGTATCGGCGACATTGCCCGGATTGCCGACCGGGACCCAGGAAATCGTGACGGCCCGCGCCGGCGGGCATGAGAAGAGAAGCACCGCCGAGGCGGCGAGCAACGATATGGTACGGCTCATTAGCTTTCTCCGCGGTGCGATGGCCTGTCCGCCAACCAGCTTAATGGCCCGCCCCCCACAAGTCAAAGAAAATAGGCGGCCGAATTGCCTGCCGGGCTGGGCGTGGATAGGCTTGCAATCCAGCGGCTCGCAAGACGAGAATGTCATCCGCCCAATCTCGTTTTGCTTCCACCAGGCCTTTTCGGGTGCCACCGGTTCGGGTGCCACTGGCTCTGCCAGTGCGAAATCACGGGGGACTCCGAGCACTGGCAAAGCCAGTGGCACACGGCAGGAAATAGTGTTCGGTAGTTTTTCAGCGGGCCGCTTTGACGGCGCGGGATCAGAACCTCGTTCTTTCGGTGAGATATATGAAAATGGCGGGACGCGTTTGTGGATCTGTTTTTTGGGCGACCGTTTTGCTGACGGCCGGGCCGTCGCTCTGCGTTGCACAGGCAGAACCGGAGCAGGCGGCCCAGAAGCCGGCGCAGCGGATTGATTTCCGCAAGGACGTCGCGCCCATCCTGCAACAGACGTGCGTCGAATGCCACTGCGAGGTGCTTGCGCTGGCCGGCCTGCGGCTTGACCAGCGACAACTTGCCTTGGAAGGCGGCGACTCGGGCAGCCCCATCAAACCGGGTAGCGGCAAGGAGAGCCTGCTGGTGCAGCGGCTGGTCGATAAAGATCTGGGCATCATCATGCCGCCGTCGTTTCCGTTTTTTCCCGGCGAAAAACCGGGGCTGCCCGCCGAACAAATCAAGATCTTGACGCTGTGGATCGACCAAGGCGCCGAGTGGCCCGAGGGAGTCTCGCTGGCATTGCCGTCGAGCGCGTCGCCAGAAAATCAACGAGCGACGGCCCTGTTTGCCGCCATCCGCTCCGGCAAACGCTCGGTGGTGGCCGACATGCTCGCCGACTCCACGCTGGAGAGCGTCACGGACAAGCACGGATCGACGCCGCTTTTGCACGCGGCCCTTTTGGCCGACGCCCCCATGATGCGCGTGTTGGTCGAGCACGGCGCCGATGTGAACGCGGCGAACCAAGACGGGATCACGCCGCTGATGTGGGCAGCCGGCGAGCTGGACAAGGTTCGCCTGCTGTTGGACAAGGGAGCCAAGGCCGACGCGCGCAGCGTGCTGGGACCTACTCCCCTGCTGTTCGCCGCCACGTATGCCGGCAATGCCGAAGTCGCGCGGCTGCTGATCAAAAACGGCGCGAGCGTCGCGGACAAGGACCTGTTCCAGGAAACGGCCCTGACCAGCGCCTGCAAGCGGGGCGACGCCGAGCTGGCGGCGATCCTGATCGAAGCCGGGGCCGACGTGCACTCAGGCGGAAGGTGTCCGTTGGATTGGGCCTCGGAAGAAGGAAACTTCGAAACGCTCGCCTGCCTGCTGAAACATGGAGCCGGCACGAACCGCGATCACCTGAATGGTGCCCTGGTCAGCGCCACCATGCGCGGCCCGACCGAGGCCGTGCGTTTGCTTTTGGAAAATGGGGCCGATCCCAACACCAGCCCACGCGTCGGACCATTCGGCCATTTGACGCCGCTGATGGGCGCCGCATATTCGGCCACGAGCGGCGCGGATGCCGTCAAACTTTTGCTGGAAAAAGGCGCCGACGTCAAAGCAAAAACCTCCAGCGGCGCCACCGCCTTGAGCCTCGCACGTAAAACCGGCAACGCACAAGTCATCGAGCTATTGGAAAAGGCAGGAGCAACCGAATGATCACGCCAGCCAAAAAAACGGACACGCCGATCGCCTTTCTGACGACTGGTAATGCCAGACCGTGGGGATTCATTGCAGCGATCGCGGCACTTTTTGGCGCTCTAGCCAGCACTGGCGCAATCGCCGCCGAGCCGCAGCAGGTCAAAGCGGCCGCCGAAAAAAGCGTGGCCCTGTTGCAGCGGTGCGATCCCGAGTTTTTCCGCCAGACCGGATGCGTCGCCTGCCATCAGCACTCGGTGACTTCGCTGGCGGTGGGCGAGGCTCGCCGGCACGGTGTGGCGGTCGACGAACAGTCGGCCCGCGAACAGATTCAAGTCACGGTGCTCGTCGTCAAAAGCGCGCGGGCCCGTTTGTTGCAGCGCGTCGATCACCCGCTGAACAGTGCTCCGTCGGCCGGCTATATCGCGCTGGGCCTGGCGGCCGAGAACTATCCGGCGGATGAGACTACCGACGCGATGATCATCGAGTTGGCCGGCCGGCAGACGCCCGAGGGATCGTGGACCGCCTTTAGCCATCGGCCGCCGCTGGAGTATTCGCGGATCAGCGCCACGGCGCTGGCGGTCCGCGCGATGCATGCCTATGGGCCCGCCGGCCTGAAAGAGGCTTTTGATCGGCGCGTCGATCGAGCACGCACGTGGCTCGTCGCGGTCCAGCCGAAGACGAACTCGGAACATGCGTTTCGACTGCTGGGCCTGGCGTGGTCGCGCGCCGAGAAGGAGCCGATCCAGTCCCAAGCGGCTGCGCTCGTAAAGCAGCAGCACGACGACGGCGGCTGGTCGGAACTGCCGGAGGTGGCCAGCGACGCCTATGCCACGGCGACGACCCTGTATGCGCTGCGCGAGGGGGGCGCAGTCGCGGCGGCCGACCCGGCGTACGCGCGGGGAGTCGAATATCTGTTGCGGACGCAGCTCGACGATGGTTCGTGGCACGTCAAGACTCGAGCGCTGCCATTGCAGCCGTATTTCGAGAGCGGTTTTCCCCACGGCCCCGATCAATGGATCTCGGCCACGGCCACCGGATTCGCCGCCGCCGCGCTGATGTCGACATTGCCCCAAACGGATGCCGGCACGCGCTAGCCGCCGATGTCGAGGAATTTGATCGGCCTTGGATGCCGCCGGCCGAGCCGGGCGGCTCTTATTATATCAAAAAAACAGTACCATCAATTGTAAACAACATTTTTCCGCGCTGCTGTTCCGCTAGGATGGCAATCTGGCGGGAAGCGGTCGTTGCAGTCCGTTCCGCCCGGCGAGTCTCGCAGATACAGGTATGCCATGCGGCGATTGCTGATGACGGCCCGCTTCGAACTCGTGGCGATCTGGCTGCTCATGGCAGCCAGCGCGTGGGGTCATCCGGCCTCGGGCATCGTCGTGGACGCTAAGGGAGACCTTTTCTTCGTCCACACCGGACAGGGTTTGCGCAAGATCGACTCGCAGGGCACGCTGACGAACGTCCACCAGAACAGCGGCGGTCACTTTTTAGCGTTGGACTCGGCCGGAAGTTTCGCTTCGGCCGCCGACAACCGGTTGTTCAAGAAGATCACGCCAGCGGGCGACAAGCAGATGTTGCTCTTCGCCAGCGGTGGCGCGCCGCTGGTGGTAAACCGCGACGGAATGCTGTATTACGGCAGCGGGTATCCCGGCGGCGATGACACGGCCCCCGGTGGTCTGACGCTGACCCGAATGTCACCGGACGGAAAAAAGACACTCTTCGCGCCCGGCCTGAAGACGACCCTTGCCGACTTGCACGAAGCGGTCACTGGTTTGACCGCCGGTCCCGATGGCTCGCTGTTGGTCGCCTGCCCCAACGCGATCCTGAAAGTCGCGATGGACGGAACGGTAACGACGTTGGTCCATCCGGTGGCGGTAAAAGATTGCGACGAAGCGTTCTCCTATGACACCGCCTCACCCTTTTTTCACGCTCCGTACCTGCGAGGTCTGGATGTCGACGATCAAGGAGTCATTTATGCGGCCGTCACTGGGTGTCGGTGCGTCGTGAAGATTTCGCCGGATGGCAAAATCGAAACGATCCTGAAGTCGGAATCGCCTTGGACGCCGACTGGAGTTGCCATTCGGGGCAAGAATATGTTCGTGCTGGAATACGATCACATCGACAAGCCTAAGGGCTGGACGCCGCGCGTGCGGAAGTTGGATGCGGATGGCAAAATCACGACGCTCTTTGCGATCGCGCCTGCAGCGGGGCGATCCTCGGTCGAGCCAGACTCCTTCATCGGATCGAAAGCCGGCGACCAGCGGCAAGTCTTCGGCGTCAAGCTCTGCTGGTGCCCGCCCGGCAAATTCACGATGGGCAGCCCGAGAAGCGAACCCGAGCGACGGCCCGGCGAAGACCAGGTCGAGGTCACGCTGTCGAAAGGTTTTTGGATCGGCAAGTACGAGGCGACTCAGGGGCAGTGGAAACGGGTCATCGGAAAGCTTCCGGGCGAGCTAACCGCGGAGTTGCCCGCGGGGGATGACTTCCCGGTTGGCAATGTCAACTTTGCCGAGACGGAGGCATTCTGCCAGAAACTCACCGAGCTCGGCCGTCAGTCCGGCGACCTGCCGAAGGATTGGGAGTTCCGGCTTCCGACCGAGGCGCAGTGGGAATACGCCTGCCGGGCCGGCACGACGACGGCCACCTCGTTTGGCGACAAGCTCAGCAGCAAGCAGGCGAACTTCCAGGGCAAGCCGTACAACGGGGGCGAGCCGGGGCCGTCGCTCAATCGGGCCGCAAAAGTCGGCAGTTACCCCGCCAACGCCTGGGGCTTGCACGACATGCACGGCAACATCTACGAGTGGTGCCGCGACTGGTCGCATGCGCGGCTGCCGGGCGGAGTCGATCCCGATTTGTATTCCGCCAAGACCTCGGCGCTGGTCAACCGCACTGGCGACGTGTCGCGCGTGCGCCGCGGCGGCTGCTGGGCCGACGAGGGCTGGCCCTGCCGATCGGCCTTCCGCCTGCGGTTCGAACCGGAGCGGCGTTACGACCACATCGGCTTTCGCGTCGTCGTCGTGCGGCCATAGTACGACGCTAGATATCCGATTGCGCGGAAGACGCCGCCGCCGTCGCGGCATTCAAGCGAAGCATTGAGTAGGGCTGGCCTGCTCGTCCTATGTTGATCGAGAATTTATCCAGAGGACCAACCCGAGCTTGCCGACCGGCGGAGCCAATTGAAACGCGCCGACCAGGCGGTCATAATGGCAACACGCGAGGATGATCGACCATGGGCGAGCCACGAAACACTCAAACACTATCCGGAGATGAACTGAGCAAGGTCGAGCAACTCGCGGCTACGCTGCGGGGCAGCCGGACCTGTGGCACATGCACCGCTTGCTGCACGATCGTGGGCGTTGTCGAATTGAACAAACCGAACTACACGCCTTGTTCCCATGAATGCAAAGCGGGCTGCGCGATCTACTCGACACGACCTGTAAGCTGCCGCGTGTGGTCATGTAATTGGCTGTATGGCCGCGAGCCCGGTGGCGATGAGCGGCGCAGGCCGGATCAGCTTGGCCTGATGTTCACGCATGAGGACATCGGGCATCGAGGAAAGATACTCACCGCCTACGAAGTTTGGCCCGGCGCGGCAAAGGAGGCGCCCGCGGCCTTCTTGTTAAAAAAGCTCACCGGCCGCGGACAATTCATCCTCGTGCTTTCCGGTGGCGAACCAGGTCAAAGACGCGCCCAAGTGTTTGCCCCGCCCGGTTGCCAAGACGCCGCCATCGAACTAGCCGAAGAAATCAAAAACGCACGCCAATTCAAACGGGAAAGGCAGGGCGACTTCATGGCGCCACCAACCCAATAGGTGTTTGCCCGGCGGCCGATAACTTAAGCTCTCGCGAATACGTCCTGCGTCCCAACGGCAGCTCCTTTCGACAGCATTATGCCATCTCGTTGGAGCGCCCACAAAACTTGGAGAGGGCCAGCCAGCTTACCCATCGTCAGGCCGATGTGGGACCGGTGCTTAGCGCGGCTTCGTTGATTGATGGCACCGGCTCAGCGCGTGCAATCTGTCACCGTCGCCCGCGATGAGTGCCACCTTCTTTGCGCGGCTCCAGTGTTTGAGCTGCCTTTCCCGACTGACGGCGGCTTGCAGCGTTGAATGCTGCTCGCAATACATGAGCCGAATCGGGAGTCGCGTGGAAGTGTAGGCAGGACCATTCCCCGACTGGTGAACTTCGAGCCGAGCCTCCAGATCGCCCGCGGAACCTACATAAAAACTACCATCGCGGCATGCAAGTATATAGGTCCACCAAACGGGAACGGTGGTCATTGGAGACGCCCTGCTACCACCTAGCCCTTCGACTCCCGTTGGTCGCTCAGGACATTCGACTCCCGTTGGTCGCTGAGGACATTCGACCCGAGGTGTCTACTTGTCGAGTCGCCACAGTGTTTCGCGTCTTTGTCGAATGGCCTGCCATGAGCGAGCGTAGCGAGTCGAATGGAGGATAGGGGACTTGAACCCCTGACCTTCTGGCTGCCAGC
>JBGQKM010000271.1:0-7879 GCA_041499515.1 Planctomycetia bacterium
CTCCATTTCGTCCTTGCCCAGCGGCCGCGATTTGTCGAGCCGGTCGGCCACTAGGGCGGTCCGATCGCGGATCTGCTCGCGCAGGGTTTTCGAGTCGGGCACCACCTTCAAATGGCTGGTATTCCGGCGACGCGATTTTTTGGGTGGGGAGACAGAGTCTCCTTGGGCCGGGTGTTGGTCCGCGGGTGCAATCGCCAAGGTCGCTTCTCTCGCTTAGGTTTTTCCGGAATGAACCACCGAGGGGGGCTCAGGCTGGGGTAACATGCGCCGCGCTGCCTGGCCGAGCGCGGCGACGGTCATGATGAGCGGATATAGCTTCTCATAATACCACAGCTTGGCAAAGTAGAAACCGATCGGCGAACTTTCCTGATGCCGATTGGCCTCCACCGCGTCGATCAGCCACTTAAGCCCTTGCAGGGCAGCGGTTTCGTGGGCCTTGGTTTGGCCGCAGGTCACCAGCGTTTCGACGGCCAGGGCCGTTTCTTCCACGCTGGCCTGACGGGCCGCCGTCTCCGGAAGGGCGCCGACCGTGCCTCCCCAACTGCCGTCGCCGTGCTTCATCGTCATCAGCCATTCCAGCGCGCGCTGGGCCGCCGCGCGATCCAGCCGGTTCAAATCGCGATAGGCCGCAAGCACCTTGGTCGTGCCGTAGATCGGGTTGTCCTCCTGGGGCCGATGTTGATTGCCGAACCACAACGGCCGCCAAAAACCATCGGCATCTTGCTGGGCTTCCAGATAGCGAAAGCCGCGTTCGATCGCCGCGCGGCTGCGCTGGTCCAGCACGGTCTGCAATTCGTGCGAGTTCTCGGAAACTTTGACCAGTGGCGTGCGCCAGGCGTCGAGCGCTCGCATCGCGTGGGCCGTCAGATCGCAACCGCTGCGGTCGAACGGCAGTTTCCCCCAGCCGCGGCAAAAAGTCGGCCAGCCGCCGTCGGCGTTTTGCACCCCCAACAGCCACTGCACGCCGGTTGCGACCGCCGATTGAATCTTGTCTTGCGCCGCCGGCTCGGCCTTGTGCCAGGCGGCCAGCGACAATAGCGCCCCGGACGTGTCGTCCACGTCGGGCACGCCCCCCGGCAAATCGGTCCAGGCCCAGCCTCCCGGCGTCGCGCCGGTATAGGGATGCGGCTGCCGATGCTGACACGACAACACCCAATCGAGACACCCCAGCTCGCGCACGTCCTCGCCGGCCGCGGCCAAGGCATTGACCGACAGCGTCGTGACCCAGGTGGCCAGGTTGGTGTCGATGGGCCAGCTTCCGTCGGGGCGCACCGAGTTGAGCAAAAAGTCGACTCCGCGCCGCGCCACCGGATGATCGGCCCGGCCGATGCTGGCCAGACTCATCACGACGAAGCTGGTCAGCGGCGCGGCTTCCAGAAATCCGCCGCTGGCCGGCAGCAGCGTTTCGAGGACTTGCAGGCTTTTTGCGAGCGTGCCGCGCCGCAGCAATCGCGTGACGGGATTGAGCGGCTTGCGGTGGAAATAGCGCGCCTGCCCGATCGCCACCAGCGCCGGAATTGCATAGCTCACCACCGGCAGCCGCAAAAATTTCCAGGCCCTTTGTGGAAAACACGCCAGCTCAAACGGCAGCGCCGGCACTTTGCGCCACGGGATCAAACCGGCCAGCGCGCAGTTGGTCAGGATCGGCACGGCAAAAGTTTTGTCTTTGCCATAACGGCGACGCAGGCCGCGCAGGCCCCCTTGCGCCCGGATGTACGCGTCGGCCCGCTCCAGGATGCCCGGGTGATTGGCCGGCACGCAAGTCAGTGCGAACGCGGCACGCACCAGCATGGTGGTGGCGATATTCGAGAGGCTCTTGTCGGTATCGCCCCAACCGCCGTCGGGGTTTTGGTGTTTGGCCAGCCAGCGCAAACTGGTCATGATCAGTTCGCTAGTGCGGCATTCGCGTTTTTCGTCGGCGACGCAGCCCGCGATGGTCGGCAAATGGCGCTCGACGAGCGTGAGGGCACTAATCGCGGTGGCGGTGGAAAGCGCGGAACTGGACAACTCGCCCGTCCAGTGCCCCGCCGCTACACTCTCTGCGAGCAAGTCGCATCGGGCCGTCTCATAGGCGGCCGAGAGTCGATCGGGATCGACCATAGATTTTTCATGCCCTGGGGGACGATACGTGGCTTCGATGTGAAAACCCTTCGCCGGCCAGAAGCGGATTCCCATCCCGCCCTCAGGCTGGCGGCCGATTCCTTGCGAGCCACGGACATCCAGAAAGTGTAGATGCTTTCCGAGACTCTGTCGATAGTCCCCCCTTAGCGAGGTCCCCAGTTGCTTGCTGTCGGCGGCCCGCGCCGCTTGGTATAATCCTACGCAAGCGCATAAAGCCGAACGGCTAGTCGGGATACGTCAATACGACCGGAGCAATGCGACATGTACTTGCGGATGGCCAAACGCGTGCTGGTCGAAACCGACAAACGTCTGGTGTGGAAGCTCGTCTACAACATGGGCTTCAAGGGCATGCGCGCCGTGCGCAAATATAAACAGCGGCTCAAGCGGGGCGAATTCTTTCCGCCGTTCTTGTACATCTCGATCATCAACAGTTGCAACCTCCGCTGCCAGGGCTGCTGGGTCGACGTGGCGGCCAAACAGCAGACGATCGACCTGGCCAGCATGAACCGCATGATCGGCGAAGCCAAAGCGGCCGGCAACAGTTTCTTCGGCATCCTGGGCGGCGAGCCGTTCATGCACCCCGAGCTGTTGCAAATCCTCGCGGCGCATCCGGATTGCTACTTTCAGGTGTTCACCAACGGCCAGTTCATCACCGACGAGGTCGCCCGGGAATTACGCCGGTTGGGCAACGTGACGCCGCTGGTGAGCATCGAAGGCAGCGAGATCATCAGCGACCAGCGCCGCGGCCGGCCCCACGTTTTCAGCCGTTCGATGGCCGGGCTGGAAAACTGCCTGAAGCACAAAGTGATCACCGGCGTCTGCACCAGTTTGTGCCAGACCAACATCGACGATTTGTTGTGCGACCGCTGGGTCGACCGGCTGATCGAGATGGGCGTGATGTATTTGTGGTATCACACCTATCGTCCGGTGGGGCCTGAGGCCAAGCCCGAGCTGGCCCTCACGCCCCAGCAGCAGCGTCGCGTGCGGCAGTTCGTGGTCGATACGCGCGTCAACAAACCGATCGGCGTGGTCGACGCCTACTACGACGATCGGGGCCAGGCCCTGTGCCCGGCGGCGACCGGCTTTACGCACCATATCAGCCCCTGGGGCGACATCGAGCCTTGCCCGATCGTGCAGTTCGCCAAAGAATCGATTCACGACGCCCGGCCGCTGCGAGAAGTTTTCAACCAGTCGGAGTTTCTGCGCGATTTTCGGCAGATGGCCGCCTCCGCTACGCGCGGCTGCATCGTGCTCGAGCGGCCCGACCTGATCAAGGCCCTGGTGGTCAAACACGGCGCCCGCGACACCACGGCCCGGCAGGCCGCGATGGCCGAGCTGGAGGCCATGCACCCGCGCGGCAGCCAGTTCGACCCCGGCCACGAGATCCCCGAAAAAAGTTTCTTCTACCGCTTCGTGAAGAAACACTTCTTCAACGATTTCGGGGCTTATGACAATCCGGTGATGCCGGCCGGGCTGGAGACCAACGGCGCGGACAGCCTGCCGGTGGTGAGCTTGAATGCGAACTAGCCGTTTGCGCGGATTTCGCATTCCTGCGATCAACTGCGGCGCAGCTCTTCGGCTTCCAGGCGGCGTGTCTCGGCCTCGCGATATCGGAGCCGTAACACCGGCAGGAGGCCGCCCAGCACGACGGTCAGAATGCCGCCGAGCAATATCAGCGGATACCAGACGGCATACGGCTGACCCGTCGCCACGGCAACGATGCCCGCGACCAGCGCAATGGCGCTGATCGCCAGTGGAACGATGGCGAGTGAGTAAACTAGCGCTTTGCATTTTCCGCGAGGCGCGCAGATGCCGCCGAGGGTTCCCAGAACGCCTCCGAGAATGCCGCAGGCCGTTCCGCCGACCGCGCCGATCCAGGCTGCTTGTTGTTCGCTCCACCACGGGTCCATCGCGCTACCTCACTTTCTGGACGAGTTTCAATCTCGAAAACAGTGCAACCCAAATGGGCTATTCCTGAGTCAACCGCGGCGCATCTCTTCGGCTTCCAGATGGCGCATTTCGGCCTGACGATATCGACCTTGATACATGAAGGCGAAAGGCACGAACAAAAAAATCGAACATCCTACTTGCACCAACGGATAGCAGACATGCCAAGGTTGGTGCAGTGCCAGGGCCGCCAGACCCGCGATCAGCACGGTGCTGCTGCCGGCGATTGCCAGGCCAAACACGCCAACGACCAGCGGCTTGCATTTGCCGCGATTGACCCAGCCGGCCATAGCGCCGACCAGCCCTCCCACAATCCCCACGACGCTGCCCCCGATTCCGCCTACCAGCCCGGCCTGCTGCTGAGTCCACCACGGGTCCATCGTGCCACCTCACTTGTCGGGTTGGTCGTCGTCTGTGTCGCTGCTGGCGACTTTGCGAGCCAGATCGCGCACGGCCCGCGCGCTGGCGACCGACAGCTCGCCGCGCTCCACGAGCCTGGCCAACAGCTCGCTGAGGGGATCGGCTTTGCGTCCTTTGACCGCTGCCCGCAGCCGTTCGATCAACCGGTCGAGCCGCAGCCGGATCGTCGGATAGCTGACGGAGTACGCCTCGGCCAGGTCCTTGAGCGACCCGGAACGCAGCACCAGTTCGGTGACGAGGTCCAGGTCCTCCCGCTCCAGGCCCAAAAGCGGATGCTCGGCCAGTCCGTCCTTGCCTTTTATTAAAGTCATGTTGCGATATATTAAAGCTATCTTTCGTTTTTGTCAACACTGGCTTTCATAAAATTAAAGTCCGGCAGGCCGACAACGGGTCGGGTAAACCCGCCAGAAGAGCTTGATTGGTCGCCTAGTGCCCGAGGAGCCTATCGCTTTTCGTCGCCGGCGGGCCGCAAAGTGCGGAGGAAGAATTCCTCGACGACCGCCTGGAGATAGGGAACGCGGATGAGCGAATGAGGGCAATGATCCACATTGGCCAGGCGTATGTAGCTGATCTGTTTGTGTCCTGCCCGGCTCAACGCGGCCACGAACTGATCGGTCAGCGTGACGTCGACTTGCGTGTCGGCCTCGCCGTAGATCAACAGCAGTGGAGGGAGTTTTGCCGAAACATAGCTGACCGGCGACGCCCGGCGGTATTCGGCCAGGCGCGGTCCCTCGGGCGGGCCGCCCATGAACTTTTCGATCACCACTCTGAGTTGGTTGTGTTCGTGCTGGGTGAGAAGGTCGATCGGGCCGCTGTCGCTCACCACCGCCTGCACCATGCTCGACTGATCGGCGTACGGTTCTTTTTTATCGAGGCCAGCGGCCGGGTCGATCATTCCCAGCAGCAATGCCAGATGACCGCCGGCCGAGTTGCCCCAGGCGCCAATCCGGTCGGCGTTGACGTGGTATTGGCCGGCATGGGCCCGCAGCCAGCGGATCGCGCACTGGCAATCCTCCAGGGCCGCGGGGAACGGCGCCTCGCCCGACATGCGGTAGTTGATCGTGGCGGCGACAAATCCGAGTTTTGCGAAATCGAGAATGTTGCCAGGGGGCGGATTGACTGTCGTGGAGAAGCTGGACTTGTCGCCTTCCACCCAGCCGCCGCCATGAATGACCACGATCGCCGGCCGCGGCGTGTCGGGCGATTGTTTCGGCATCGCCAAGTCGAGCGTGCAGTGCCGGATCGTGCCCTCGCGATAGCGGAGCTCGTGCAGCACCGTGATCTCGTCGTTCGAGAGCCGCGGCGGGTCGCAAAACCCGACTCGCCCGGCGATGAACCAGCATGCAATTGCGATGAGCACGCGCACAATGGTCAGTCGAGGTACGGCCCGGCGTGCATCGGGGCCGGCGATTGTGCGTCGGATCGCGGCGTCACGCGCCATCATTTTAAAGATCCAGATTATCGAGCTGGTCCATCAAGCTATCCAGCTCGTCTTTGGGACCGTGGTCTTTGCCGGCCTGGCGCTTGGGGATGCCGACGCTCAGGCCCACCGCGTCGCGGCCGACGGCCACCAGTTCGGTGTCACGCTCCTGAGCGGCGACTTCGATCGCGTTGGGCGCGCCGAAAAGCTGCGAGAGATCGATCTTCAGCCCGCCCGCGTTTTCATCCGGGCTGCCGGCAATAGCAGGCGACTTGTGCTGCGGAAAGATGATCGCGTTTTCCGGACAGACGCGGCTGCACGCCGGACAGCCCTTGCGGCAGTTGTCGGGCTGCTCGACCAGAATGGTTTCAACTCCGTCGACGCCGTACACGCCGAACAAGCAAAAGTCGATGCACTCCATGCAGTTCGTGCAGCGGCTGTAGTCGATCACCGGATACCAGCGCCGGGCGGGCGTTTCGTCCACCCGCGTCGGCTCGCCCGGGGGCGCCACGATATTCAAGGGGCCGCCTGAGGTCGAGCTGCCGTCGCCGTTTGTCGCGTCGCCGTGGCCGTTATGAGCTGCGGGGTCGAGAAAGCGAGCCAGCGATTCGGGCTTGGGCGAGCCGTTGATCCAGTCCATCAGGCCGACGGTCTCGACGTTGGCCTCCGTCACGATCCGCCGGATTTCGGCCAGGAACGGTTCGGCCTGAGTCTGAGCGCTTAAGTGCAAGTGATAGATCGTGCGGTTCGGCAAGTCGCGGCCGCCGACGCGCGGCTTATCGTCTTCGGCTTCCGCCTCGGCTTCCTCTTGTTCCGATTCTTCGTCCTCGTCCGCCGCCTCGCTTTCCAACAGCGTGCGGCCGAAGTGGCCTTTGATGCCGTTGCGGTCCAGCGTCCAGTGGGCCGCGCGGGGATAGAGCCAACTCAACACGATCATGTCGCCGGCGATGCCTTCCAGGCAGAGCATGCCGGTGTTGCCCGGCGCCAGATCATACAGATGCGGGATCACCGTCACTTCGACGCCACGCTCCATCAGCAGCGCGCCGACGAGCGACTCTTCCAGGCCGCGCTTGTCGGGATTGGCGCTTTGACCCTGCGAAATGACGACCGAAATTCTTTTGGCCATGGACGCAACCACTCACGGGACAACAATCTCTAGCAGCGACGATGCTCATGCCGCTACTTGCGCGATGAACACTGCTGGACAAGCCAGCAGTGGCACACGAATCCACACTGCTCGCGCGAGCCAGCAGTGGCACACCGAGCGCCGTATCGGGGGCCTTAATCGTTCATTTGGCCCTTGATCGTCCGCTCGGCGACCTTCCAGGCAGCTTCCAAGTGTATCAGGTACTCCTCGGGAGACAACAAGCCCTCGCCGGTCCCTTCGAGGGCAAAAAGCCAGCCCTGGCCGTACTTGTCGACATTAATCATGGACGGGTCGGAGAGCAAGTTTTCGTTGAATTCCGCCAACCGCCCGGCCATGGGGGCGTACAGGTCGCTCTCGGCTTTCGAGCTCTCGATCGAGCCGATTTCCTGCTTTTCGCGCAGGGTCGTGCCCGCGTCGACCGACCAATCCAGGAAATACACATCCTGCAACAGCCGCACGGCATAGGCCGAAAAACCGAAGCGGTAGCCGCCCTCTTGGGCCTGGGCCCACATATGATTCTTGGCGTACTGGCGATCGGTCGGAAATCGGGCTTCGAACAGGCCCATCATGAATACGAGCTCGTCGCTCATGTATAGCGGACCCCGCGATGCTCGGGCTCGAAGAAGGCCGGCAACAACCCATCGACCCGCAACAATCCGGCGCGTGTCAACGCCACCTGCTCGGAGTCGAAACTCAAGAAACCCTCGTCCTGGAACGACTGCCAGGCGTCGCGCCAGTCGTCGATGATGTCGACGCCGAACTTGTCGCGGAAGTAGCGCACCTCGAGCCGGCCGGTTTTCAGTTGCAAAATCATTTCGCGCACC
>JBGQKM010000272.1:0-7673 GCA_041499515.1 Planctomycetia bacterium
CCCGATCTGAATCATGTCGGCATACTGCTGGACCATGTCCACGCGTCGCGGGTCCATGACTTCGGTCACGACCGGCAGGCCGTGCTTGTCGCCGGCTTCGCGGAGAATCTTCAATCCGTCTTCGCCCATTCCCTGGTACGCGTAAGGGCTGGTGCGCGGCTTGAAGGCGCCGCCCCGCAGGATGTTGGCCCCCGAGGCTCGCACGCTCCCGGCGATGGCGTCCATCCGTTCGGCGCTTTCCACCGCGCACGGCCCGGCGATCATGGCCAGACTTCCGCCGCCGATCTTCACGCCCGCGACGTCCACGACGCTCGGTTCGGGATGGGCTTCGTTGCTGGCCAACTTATACGAGGGGAGCACCGAGATCACGTCGGCCACGCCGGAGATCGCTTGAAAGCGGGCCGGCTGCAACTGCGATTTGTCGCCGATCACTCCGATGATCGTGCGATGCGTGCCGCGGCTCAAATGAGCCTTCAGCCCCAGCGACTCGACGCGCGCGATGACGTGGCTGATTTGATCTTCGGTCACGCCCGCTTTGAGAATAATAATCACGGCTGCACGATTCTTTCGGCCAGGTGGTCGCGTGGTTCATGCCGGAAACGATCCGAACCGGCCGACAGCAGCCGGCCACGACCCAGAAGCGCCTCTGGAGAGTTTACTCCACCGGGACCATCCTTGCGTAGGACCCCAGCACTTCCAAACGCACCGCCTTGCGCTCCAAGGCCGCGATGGCTCGGCGCACGCGGGCGTCGTCCTCGTGCCCCTCCAATTCCACGAAAAACATGTAGCCGCCTTCGGGACGGGCGATCGGAAAGGATTCGATCCAGGTAAGATTCAAGCGGTTTCGCTTGAACACGTTCATCGCCTCGGCCAAAGCCCCGGGGCGATGCTCGATCTCGAACATCAACGCGCACTTGTCGTGGCCGGTACGTCGCCCCGTATCATCGCCGATCACCGCGAAACGCGTCAAGTTGCCCTGGTTGTCCTCGATATCGGCCGCCAGAACATCGAGCCCATAATGGACGCCCGCTTGCAGGCTGGCAATGGCCGCCGCGCCGGGCTTGTCCTGCGCAAGCTGGGCCGCCGTCGAGGTGCTCGTGACTTCAATCGTCCGCGCCCCGGGCAGGTGGCGGGCCAGCCAATTGCGGCACTGCGACAGTGCTTGCGGCTTGCTATAAACTTCTTCCACCTCGGCCCGAGCGCACTTGCCCAACAGGTTGTGGTGAATGCGCAGTTGCACTTCGCCGCAAATTCGGGCCGGCAGTCGGGCGAACATGTCCAGCGTGTCGGCCACGCGGCCGTCGGTCGAATTCTCGATCGGCACGATCCCATAGTCGGCGTGGCGGCGATTGATCTCTTCGAAAACCGCCGGAATACTGCTCACCGGCACCAGCTCCACGCTTTGACCGAAACGGTGGATGGCCGCCAGGTGGCTATAGCTATAAGCGGGCCCCAGGTAGGCGACGCGAAGGTCTTTCTCCAGCGACCGCGAGCCGCTGATCAGCTCGCGAAAGACGGCCCGCACGCAGCGGTCCGCAAGCGGACCTTTGCTCAGCGCCAGCACGCGGCTGAGCACTTCGTCCTCGCGCACCGGGGCATAGGCGGAGATGCCGCTATTGTTCTTGAGCTTGCCGATCTCCAGCGCGACTTTCGCCCGCTCGTTCATGCCTTTGACCAATTCCTGGTCAATGCGATCGATTTTGCCGCGCAAAACGGCAATCGACGGTGCTCGCGCACCGGAAGGGGCGTTCGCTTTTTTCCCCGCTTTCTCCTTTGCCATGGCTTGTGAGTCTCAGTAGAACGCCCAAGGGTCGCCGGACCTGCCGCCGGCCAGCGGGTTATGCGGAACTGCGCCGATCGTGAACCGGTCGTCGACGATCCCCCCTTACGGTTTTGGGGCCTCCCGACACTTGACCAGCCTTTGGCGCCGCGCAAGCATCGGTAAAGCGTTGACACACCTTGTACTTGGGTCAAATCAGAGTGTCAAGCGACCGGCCTTCACGAAGTATAGGTAACAGGCCAACGCATGGCGGAACCAGGCTGCAAAAAACTTCGCCGCCGCAGCCTGTTTCACCGGCACTCGCGTTCCAGGCGCCTGGCCGCCGGACGGCCCATTGCGGCGGAAATCTGGTGCTGTCAATATGGCAGGAGGGCCGGATGCGCGTTTTGAGCCGTGCCAAAAAGGCAGCCGTCTGGCGGCTTGCGTCGGCTTGAGGAAGAAAAACCATCAGCGACAATTTCTTAAGCTGTATTTATATAAAGACTTACAAAACGCCGCCCGGACGCTCCCGGTGGCGGCATATTCTTTGCTGTTCCTGTGAGTGACAAGCCCGACGAGCGACGCTCGGCCGGGCTCGAAATCATCCATTACGACACGATCAGTCTTCAACCCATATTCAACACGATTTACGCACGAGCAGCCGATCGAACGCCCCCGCGGCTGCGCTATGCACGGATCACTGTGAAAGGAGCATGACATGGCTCGAGGTGAAAAAATCATCGGAATCGACTTGGGCACCACGAACTCGGTGGTCGCCGTCATGGAAGGCAAGGAGGCCAAAGTCATTCCTAATCAGGAAGGGAATCGGTTGACCTCCAGCGTCGTGGCCTTCACCGACAAGGGCGACGTGCTGGTCGGCGATTTAGCGCGCCGCCAGGCGGTCACCAATCCCAAAAAGACGGTTTATTCGATCAAGCGTTTCATGGGTCGCCGGCACAGCGAAGTGCAGACCGAAGAGAAGATGGTTCCCTACGAGGTGGTAGGCGGGGCCGAGGACTACGTCAAGGTTCGCGCCGGCGACAAGGAATATACTCCGCCCGAGATTTCGGCCCGCATTCTCCGCAAGCTGAAAGAAGCGGCCGAGTCGTACTTGGGCTACAAGGTCAACAAGGCCGTGATCACCGTGCCGGCCTACTTTAACGACGCCCAGCGCCAGGCAACCAAAGACGCCGGACCAATCGCCGGCTTGGAAGTGGCCCGCATCATCAACGAGCCGACTGCCGCGGCCCTGGCCTACGGCCTGGATCGCAAAGAGCACGAAAAGATCATCGTGTTCGATCTCGGAGGCGGCACGTTCGACGTTTCGGTGCTGGAGGTTGCCGAGGGCGTCTTCCGCGTCATCAGCACCAACGGCGATACGCACTTGGGCGGCGACGATTTCGACGAAGTGTTGATCCATTATGTCGCCGACGAATTCAAGCGCGAGAACGGCATCGATTTGCGCAAAGACACGATGGCCCTGCAGCGTCTGCAAGAAGCCTGCGAAAAAGCCAAGAAGGAATTGAGCTCGGCCAGCACGACCGACATCAACCTGCCGTTCATCACGGCCGACGCCGCCGGGCCGAAACACTTGCAGATCAACATCACCCGCAGCAAGTTCGAACAGCTCGTCGATCACTTGATCGAGCGCTGTCGCGGGCCGCTGACGCAGGCCATGAAAGACGCCAAGCTGCAACCCAGCGAGATTGACGAGCTGGTGTTGGTGGGCGGCTCGACGCGCATTCCCAAGGTGCAAGAGCTGGTCACCAAAATGTTCGGCAAGGATCCGCACAAAGGGGTCAATCCCGATGAAGTCGTGGCCGTCGGGGCCGCGATTCAAGGCGGCGTTCTGGCCGGCGAGGTGCAGGACGTGCTGCTGCTGGACGTCACGCCGCTCTCGTTGGGCATCGAAACCGAAGGGGGCGTGATGACCCGGCTGGTGGAAAAAAACACCACCATTCCGGCCGAACGCAAACAAACCTTCAGCACCGCGGCCGACAGCCAGACGGCCGTGACCATCCGCGTCTTCCAGGGTGAGCGCGAAATGGCCAGCGACAACCGCCTGCTGGGGCAGTTCAACCTCGAGGGCATTCCGCCGGCGCCGCGCGGCATTCCGCAGATCGAAGTCAAGTTCGACATCGACGCCAACGGCATCTTGAACGTCGCGGCCAAAGACCTCGGCTCGGGCAAAGAGCAAATCGTACGCATCGAACAGTCCAGCGGCTTGAACGAAGCCGAGATCGAAAAGATGCGCAAAGACGCCGAGTTGCATGCCGAAGAGGACAAGCAGAAACGACAACTGGCCGAAGCCCGCAATGTCGCCGATTCGATGTGCTACCAGGTCGAGAAGCTGATGAAGGAACACGCCGACAAGATCAAGGATTCTGACAAGGCTCCGCTGGAGGCCGCTATCAAGAAGACGCGCGAGGCCGCCAAGGGCGACCACGTCGACGCGATCAAGTCGGCCACCAGCGAGTTGGAACAAGCCTCGCACGCGTTGAGCAAGACGCTCTACGAGACGCGTCAGGCCGGCGCCGGCGAGCCCGGCAAGGCGGCCGCCGATGCCAAGACTCCCGGCGAAGAGGAAGTCGTCGACGCTGAGTTCGAAGTCAAGGAGTAACGCATAGCAGACTGCCAAGCCAATCGGCAACTTAACGTGGACTAGAAGATCTCATCGCGGCGCTGGAAGGCGAGCCATGCCAGGCACACTTTCCAGCGCTCGATATTTTCGAGCTCACGGCAGCTAAGTGACAAGAAGGAGCTCGGCCGCTCATGGCCATTCGATTCGATAAACTGACGATCAAGGCCCAAGAGGCGATCCAGCGCGCGCAATCGCTGGCGGCCGATCGCGGAAACCCTCAGATCGAAGCGCTGCACCTGCTGGCCGCCTTGGTGGGCGAAGGCGAAGGGGTCATCCGCCCGATTCTCGACAAGATCGGCGCCAATCGCCCGCAGTTGGAAAAGATCATCGAAGCCGAACTGGGGCACCTGCCCAAGATCTCCGGCGGCGCCACGCCGCAATTGGGCGATAGCGCCGTCAAAGTGCTCGAAGCGGCTCAGAAACAGGCCGAAACGATGAAGGATGAATTCGTTTCGACCGAACACCTGCTGCTCTCGCTGATCCAGGTCGACTCGAAGGCCAAAAACGTGCTGAAGCTCAACGCGATCGACGAGGCCGCGATGCTCAAGGCCCTGCAGTCGGTCCGCGGCAGCGCTCGGGTGACCGACCAGAACCCCGAGGAAAAATTCCAGGCCCTGCAAAAATATGGCATCGACCTGGTCGAGCGCGCCAGCCAGGGCAAGCTCGATCCGGTCATCGGCCGCGACCAGGAAATCCGCCGCGTCATCCAGGTCCTTTCGCGCCGCACGAAAAACAACCCCGTGTTGATCGGCGAACCGGGCGTGGGCAAAACGGCCATCGCCGAGGGGCTGGCGCTGCGGATCGTGCAAAGCGACGTGCCGCAAAGCCTGAAAAACAAGCGCGTGATCGCGCTCGATCTGGGGGCCCTGGTCGCCGGCACGAAATTTCGCGGAGAATTCGAAGAACGGCTCAAGGCCGTGCTCCGCGAAGTGCAGTCGGCCGGCGGAAATATCATTCTGTTCATCGACGAACTGCACACCGTCGTCGGAGCGGGCGCGGCCGAGGGGGCCAGCGACGCCGCCAACCTGCTCAAGCCGGCCCTGGCGCGCGGCGAACTGCGATGCGTCGGCGCCACGACCCTCGACGAGTATCGCAAACATATCGAAAAAGACGCGGCGCTCGAACGACGCTTCCAGCCGATCTATGTCGACGAGCCCAACGTCGACGACACGATCGCCATCTTGCGCGGGCTCAAGCCGCGTTACGAAGCCCACCACAACGTGCGGATCAAAGACTCGGCCCTGGTCGCCGCGGCCAAATTGTCGCACCGCTATATCACCGACCGCTTTCTGCCCGACAAGGCCATCGACCTGATGGACGAGGCCATGAGCCGGATTGCCATGGAGCTCGAAAGCGTCCCGGGCGAAATCGACCAGGTGCAAAGGCGGCTAACCCAGCTCGAACTGGCGGACCGCCAACTGGCCGAGGAAACCGAGGAGCATGCGGTCGAACGACGCGCAGAAATTGGAGAGGAGATCAAGGATCTCCGTCGCAAGCTGGCGAGCCTGCGCGAACAATGGGAGGCCGAAAAGCTCGGTCTGGGCAACGTGCAGGTCACGCGCCAACAGCTTCAAGAAGTGGAAAACGCCTTCCGTCAATTGGAAACCGGCATCAAGGAAAAACAAGCCGCCGGCGCGCCGGTGAACGAGGCCGAATATCAAAAACTCTTCGAACTCGACACGAAGCGCAAGCAACTGCTGGCCCGCGTCGAGTCCGAAAGCGCCGAGAAAGACGAGCCGGCCGAAGCCGCTCCCGGCGCGCGCCGCCTGCTGCGCCAGGAAGTCGGACCCGAGGAAATCGCCGAGGTAGTCAGCGCCTGGACCGGCATTCCGCTGAACCGCATGCTGGAAACCGAACGCGCCAAGCTGCTGGTCCTCGAGGAACGGCTGCACCTGCGTGTCGTCGGACAGGACGAAGCGGTCGGCGCGGTATCCAACGCCGTGCGTCGCAACCGCTCGGGCTTGCAGGATCCCCATCGGCCGATCGGCTCGTTCATCGTTCTGGGCCCGACCGGCGTCGGCAAGACCGAATTGTGCAAGGCGCTGGCCGAAGTGCTCTTCGACGACGAAGACGCCATGGTCCGCGTCGACATGAGCGAGTTCATGGAGCGGCACACCGTGAGCCGGCTGATCGGCGCTCCGCCGGGCTACGTCGGCTATGAAGAAGGTGGCCGCCTGACCGAAGCGGTCCGCCGCCGGCCGTATTGCGTGGTGCTGTTGGACGAAATCGAAAAAGCCCATCGCGACGTGTTCAACGTGCTGTTGCAGGTGCTCGACGACGGGCGGCTGACCGACGGCCACGGGCGCACGGTCGACTTCACCAACACGATCATCGTGATGACCTCGAACATCGGCAGCCAGATGATCCAGCAAATTGCCTCCGAGGGCGGCAGCGAGGAAGAAATGCGCGAGGCGGTCCGCGGCGCGCTACAAACCAGCTTTTTGCCCGAGTTCCTCAATCGGGTCGACGAGTCGATCATCTTCCATCCGCTCGACCGGGCGCAGATCCGTAAGATCGTCGGCCTGCAAGTCCAGCGGCTGGCCCGCCAGTTGGAGCAGCAGGGCATGACGCTCAGCGTGAGCGACAAGGCGCTGGACGCGATTGCCCGCGACGGCTACGACCCGACGTACGGCGCCCGACCGCTGAAGCGCGTGATCCAGCAGCAGATTCAAAATCCGCTGGCCGGCGAGATCCTGAAAGGGCGTTTCGGCGAGGGCGTTACGATTCGCATCGACTACCGCAACGACGAATTCACGTTCGCGCGCAGCGAAGCCCAAGAAGAAGAACCGGCCGAGACGCGCTGAGCTTCGCGGGATTTGCCGGGTATGCCCGGTGTGGCAATTCTTTTCGCCCCGGCTTTAGCGGTCGCGTTCGCCCCGACCTCAGCGGTCGCGTTCGCGCAGTTGCCAGTGATCGATGATCACTTCGGCGCCGGGGGTCAGATTGCGCAGCTTGGTCGCGATCATGACCTTTTCCGAGACGGTGGCCTTCTTCAGCCGCTTGCTCAATTGCAGCAGCTTTTTGCGACGATGACGGCGGCGCTTGATCTCTTTGCCACGTTCACTAATCCCACCCACGTGCGACTCCTCTAGAAAAAATGCGCCGTTGATTCTCCGCTCGTTTCCGCCCTTGGCGGAAGGAGTTGTTTGTAACAGGAAGCCCCCGGTTCGTCAACGCGGCCCTTGATTCGAAAGTGTCTTAAATCTGTGGTGCTGGCTTTTCCGTCCGCGTTACATAAAGGCCGGCTAGACTTGCCGATGAAATGAGCAGACC
>JBGQKM010000273.1:0-7618 GCA_041499515.1 Planctomycetia bacterium
GCCGCTGTATCCCCAGGCCGCCACCAGCCAGTTCGAGCCCTCGTTTTCGAGCGACCAGCGCTATCATGTGTTCGTCGAGTTTCGCGGTGTGACGAACGTCAAGCTGGTCATTCGCGACACGCGCGACAACTGCGACGTCATCTTCGATCCCGGCAGCGATCGGGCCCACTTGGGCAACCCGACGATCGACCCGCGCGGCCAGCAGATCGTCTTCAGCCTGCCGCGGACCGTGGGGCAGCAACTGGTGTCGATCGACCTGCAGGGTCAGAATCGGCGCAACTTGACGCCGCCATCCGATGCGATCGACGACTGGGCCGCCTTTTCGCCCGACGGACGGCAGATCGCGTTTGGTTCGAGCCGCGACGGCGATTTCGAGATTTACGTGATGAACGCTGACGGCAGCCAGCCGCGACGGCTGACCGAAAGCCCCGGCATCGACATGCGCCCCGCCTGGTCGAGCGACGGCCGGCAACTGGCCTTCACCAGCCTGCGCGACGGCAACTACGAAATCTATACGATCAACGTCGATGGTTCGGGCTTGCGCCGCATGACCCACCATCCGGAGCGCGACGATTTTGCCCAATGGCACCCCGACGGCCGCCACCTGTTGACCATCTCAGAGCGCGACGGTGCGTTTGATCTCTATCTGTGGGACATAAGCGGCGAGAGTCCGTAATCTCGGGGGACGCGGCTCGCTCGTTGAGCGGGCCCAGACGTGACCTGCGCATTGGGCTTTCTAACCGGAAGGCGGAAGCAGTTTTTGCGCCAACGGAACCAAGGGCGCGAGCTGCTTACGACAGGTGTCGCTGATGAACTCGGCCAACTCGATGCCCAGCACGTGGAAGTCGGCGCCGATGGCCATGTCGTGTCGACTTACGCCGAGGAAGAACCAAGGTTCCAGTGCGGTTTCTTCGTCGAGGCAAAAACCGAGCACGACGTCTTCGGCCGCAAAGGGCTGGGTCAGAATGACCCCAACCCCACGGTCGGCGATGTCCTTGATGATCGCCACGACAGCCTCCGAGAGCACCGGTTCATCATCTTTCCAGGGGCACAACAACACAGGGACGGACCGGTTGTACCGATTTTCGTAGCGCGGCAGATTCCCCGAGTCCGTTTTGTTCGGAATCGTGAGGTCGATGATGCGGCGAATGTACCGCTGAAAATCAACGGTTTTCTTGCGTTCTTTAAAGGAAAACAGCATCTACCCTATCTCCAACCGCGCGGAGTCCTAGGACCCACCGGGCCCCGATAAGAAACTCTAGGTTTCAAAACCAGCAATCGGCCGTGTTTCGGGCCATAAACCCGCCCGGGGTTTGCGGTAAGGTGATAAGCAAAGGGAGGGCGCAGCGGTACTTTTCCGAGTACGACGACTTCCTCTGGGGGGGGGCGTGGTGGGGTGGTAACGCCGCCCCTGAAAAAAACGCTCACCCGGCCTGCTGTTTCTCGTCCGGAAGAGAGCGCGGGCCTGCGGCCGCCTGACGATCATCCGCCGGCGGTTTGGGCGGCGACCGGCTTGTTGTCGGTCGGTTTGGGGGCGGGAAGTGATTTGAGCAATTGTCCGGTGTCGATCAGCCACACCAGTAGCACGCTATCCTGGCCGCCGGCGACGCCCAGGCGGCCGTCGGCGCTGGTGGCGACGCTGTACATGAAGTCGTTGCTGCCTGAAAAAGTGCGCTCGACCGCGCCATTGTCGGTGTTCAACAGTCGCACGGTCTTATCGCCTGAACAGACGAAGACTTTGGGCGTCGCAGCGACGAAAGTCATGGCGGTGATTTCCTTGCCGAATGGCGCCGTCGTGCGCCGCTGATCGCCGGTGATGAAATCCCAGACTTTAATCACGTTGTCGGCGCCGCAACTGGCCAGCACCTTGCCGTCGGATCGCCATGCCACGTCGAGCACGTGGTGCGTGTGCCCCTCGTACGATTTATAGTGCTTGCCGCTGGTCATGTCGAAAATCTTGACGAACCGGTCGGCCGCGGACGAAGCCAGGTACAGCCCGTCGGGCGAGAACTCCAGACCGAAAATCGTGTCGCTATGGGCGTCGACGATCGCCCTGGCCAGCGAGCCGTCGGCGACGTTGAAGCACTTCAATTCGCCGCTGCGCGAGGGCTCTCCGCCGCCGGTGGCCAATAACTTGCCGTCGGGGCTGAAGGCCAGCGACGTCACGCGATCGACAAACGTGGCCGGGTTGTCGACGTTGCCGATCGTGCGCTCCAGCGTCCAAGCCGGGCTCGAATTCCAGAGGATGGCCGAGGGGTCGGCGCCGCCGGAGAGAACGGCGCCGTCGGGCGTGAAGGCCGCGGCCAGCACGGCGCCCTTGTGGCCGGCAAACGTCTCGATCGGCGCGCCGTTGTCGCTGGTCCAGGTGCGCACGAGTTGGTTGTCGCCGGCGCTGGCCAACTGCGAGCCGTCGGCCGAGTAGGCCAACGCGCGGACCGGTTTTTCGGCCGCCGCCGCGGCCTGTTTGGCGGCTTCAGTGCCGGCCTGAATGGTGGCCAGCGAAGCCTCGGAGCTCTTGAGTGCCGCTTCGGTCTTGGGCACGTCGGTGACGGCTTTCTTGACGGCCGCCACGGCCGCCGCGGCGGCTTGCTCGGCCGCGGTGTGGGCGACTTCGGCTGCGGTGGCTTCTTGCGTGGCCTTAGTCAGCGCGGCGGTCGCCTCTTGCGATTTTTTCTCCAATTCCTTGGCCTTTTTGTCGGCCTCTTCGGCGGCCTGCTTGGCCGCGGCGCTGGCCTTGGCCAGGTCGGCATTGGCGGCGTCCTTGTCGGCGGCGGCTTTGGCCTGGGCCGCTTTTTCGGCAGCCGCCTTCGAGGCTTCGACGGCCGCCGCGAGTTCCTTGTCGGCCGCCGCCTTGGCGTCAGTTGGCCCTTTGACGGCCGCGGCTTTTTCGGCCCGCGTCTTGACCGCGGCTTCCTTGGCCGTGGTGGTGGCGGCGACCGCTTGCGACGTGGTGATGATCGCGGCCTCGGCGTCTGCAACCGCTTTCTTGTCGTCGGCCAATTTGGCCGTGACGGCCGCCAAGGCGCGTTCACTTTGGGCCACGCGGAACTGCGCGCGGAAATCGCCTTGCATCGCCAGCAAGGGCTGCTTGTCCGGGGCAGTCCAGGGTTGTCCGTCGGCCGCGTTCCACAGCTTGATCAAGTTGTCGGCCCCGGCCGAGGCAATTTGCAGCCCATCGCTCCGCACCGCCAATGCCGTTACGGCCGCGCCATGTTTGATCTCGCGGATCTGCTGATTGTTCGTCAAGTTCCACTGTCGTATCGTGCCGTCGGCACTGGCCGAAATGAGTTGCGTCTTGTCGGTCGGCGAAGCCGCTAGCGCCGTGATCGGCTGGGTGTGCCCGGCGATTTGCGGGCCGGCCACAAACGGCATGGCGGCATCGGCCGGCAGCGTCCACAGGCGGATCGCGTTGTCGGCGCCTCCCGAGGCGACCTGCGCGCCATCGGCCACGACGGCCAAGGCCTGGACCGGGGCCGGCGTTTCGACCTGTCCGGCCGGCGCGCCGTCGGCCGTGTTCCACAGCCGGATTGTTTTGTCGAGCGAGCCCGAGACGAGCTTGGCGCCGCTGGGCAAGTAGCGCAGGCTCGTGACCGCGGCCGTATGGCCGGTGAGCGTTTTGGGATCTTTGGCCGTCGCCAGGTCCCAGAGCTTGATCGCGCCGGAAATTTCGCCGGTGGCGGCCCACTTGCCGTCGGGGCTCATCGCGATGGCTTGCACGCCGGAGCTGAGGCCGGCCAGGTCGACCCGGTGCACGTTGTGCGGCCGGCGCCAGAGCTTCACTTCGCGGTAGCCGCCCGAGGCCAGCAGATCGCCATCGGGGCTGAAGGCCAGCGATTGCACCAGGTCGAGATGCGCAACCCCCTGGTTTTGATACAGGCCCGACTTGATCAACTCCGGGTCGGTCAGCCGCGTGACCAACTGACCCGAGGCGACCTGGTAGACGAAAATTTGATTGGCCCGCCCGCAGGCGGCGTATTGGCCGTCGGGGGTCATGGCCACGGCGTAGATCGGATTGATGCCCGAGGGGAGCGACTGCCAGGCGATCGGTCCGGCGGAATGCCCGACTTCGCCGGTGGCGCCTTCGTCGATCCAGCGTTTGATGAGTCCCAACTGTTCGCCGGAGAGCGCCACGGCGCCGACTTTATTGTCGGCCGGCGGCATGAACGGTTCATCCTGGTGCGCGGCGGCCTTCAAGAGCAGGCTCTCGGCGCTGTTTTTCGGCACGACGGCCGGACCGGAATCGCCCCCTTTAAGGATGGTTTGCGGCGTCTCGAGCACCAGCGAGTTTTCGGACTTCTTCGTGTTGTGGCAGGCCGTGCAGTTTTTGGCCAGGATGGGCAGGATCTCTTTTTCGAAATGGACCGGGCCTTCGTGCTTGACCTCGGCGATCGCGATCGGCTGGGGCGCGTCGGCGGCCCAGGCGCGAGCGGCGATCAATAGCAACAGCGAAGCGAACAAACGCGCAACAGGCTTGCAAAGTGCGTTCACGAAGTCACCTGGTGGGAAGGAGCTTGCCTGGTTCGTTTTCGGTAGGACGCGGTAGCGGCGTGCGCACCCGCCGCGCAGGGAGGCCGTGGTGCGTACGGTCCTATGATAATCTCAAGGACCCCGGGTGGGAATGAAAAAGCGGAACCGACTCAAGAACCGGATTCAAAACTGCGGGGCTGTCCCAATTTTGCGAAGTTCGCGCAGCAAAATGGGACGGTCCCCTTCTCCTGGCAGTTTTGAAACCGGTTCTAGTGATTGAACAGGAATTCCTTGGTGTTGACCAGGGCCCAAAGAATGTCCTCGTAGGCCAGCTTTTCGTCTTTGGCTTTGGACAGATGCTGCAAGGCCACGGCGGCTTCGTCGGGCAGCGGCTCGCGCGAGTAGACGCGCAGGTAGATTTCGCGGATTTTTTGCTCTTGCGAGCGGCCTTTGTCGCCGGCCAACAGCGCGGCCCTGCCGGTGGCGGCCGAGAGCTTGCCCTGGACTTCCGACGAGTTGAGCAGGTGCAGACTTTGGGCCAGGTTGGCCTCGGACGAACGCTCGCATTCGCAGGCGCTGGTCGATTCTGGACGGCCGAAAACCGTGAGGAAGTACGAACCAAAGCTGCTGTCGGGCAATTGCACGGCCCGCACGTTTTGCGGCACGCTGCCGAAACTGGTTTTCGATTCGGTTACCGCGTCGATGGCGTCCAACAGCACTTCGGCCGGCAGCCGTTTGGGATAATAGCGGGAATAGTTCTGCTTGTCGTTGGCGTTGTAATCGTTGGGCGTGGAGGTCAACTGATAGACCTGCGAGGTGCAAATCGTGCGCACCAAATCCTTGAGGTTGAAGCCGCTCTCCAGGAAGTGCTGACTCAGGGCGGCCAGCAGAGCCGGATTCGTCGCGGGATTCGTGACGCGCATGTCGTCTTCCGGATCGACCAGGCCGCGGCTGAAGAAATGCTTCCAGTAGCGGTTGACCAGGGCCGGGGCAAAGAACTTGTTGTCCTTGGCGGTCATCCAATCGGCCAGGGCCTGCCGCGGGTCGTCTTCGGTGGAGATCGAGGCCGGTGCGGCGCCCAGGCCGGCCGGCGGAATCGCTTTTTGCGTCTTGGGATGCGTGGCCGTCGGCACGCCGCGATTGTAGACAATCCGTTCTTCGCCGAACTGGGCGCCCGGCTTGCGCTGCATGCGCGAGAAGAAAGCCGCGAATCCGTAGTAGTCTTGCTGGCTCCACTTCTCGAACGGATGGTGATGGCAGCGGGCACACTGAATCCGCAGACCCAGGAACAATTGGGCCGTGTCCTCGACCTGCTCGTTGGTCTCGTTCACCTCGCGATACCAGGCCACCGGCGGGTTCTGGCCAATTTCGCCGGTCGCGGTCACCAACTGCCGCACGATCTGATCGTACGGCACGTTGGCGTGCAGGCTGTCGCGAATCCAATCGTGGAAAATGCGCGTGCCGCGAGCAAACGTCTCATTGCGGCGCTTGTTGCGCAGGATGGCGCTCCACTTGCTGGCAAAATAGTCGGCATAGTCGGTGCTGGCCAACAACGTGTCGACCCATTGGTCGCGCTTGGCCGGATTCGTGTTGGCCATGAAGGCTTGCGTTTCCTCGGGCGTCGGCAGCCGGCCGGCAATGTCCACCGCGGCGCGTCGCAAGAACGTCGCATCGTCACACACCGGCGAGGGAGGCACGCCCAAGGTCTTGAGTTTCTGGAAAACCAACTCGTCGATGAAATTCTTCGGCGGCGGAGTGCTTTCGACCGGCACGCCCAACGGCACGCTGGCGCGAAACACGCCGACCTGGCCTTGATAGCGGGCCATCACGGCCACGTCGCCGGTCAGGTCGAGCGTCTTGACCAGCCCGCTGGCGGTCACTTCGGCCATTTCCGGAGAGTTCGGCTCGAACTTTACCGTTCCGGTGACGTCTTCGGTGGCGCCGTTGCTGTAATGGGCGATCACTTGCAACTGCTGTTCGCCGTTTTGGGGCATGGTGCGTTCGGCCGGAAACACTTCGATGCGGGCCACGGTCGGATCGCTGTCGCTGCCATAGGGCATGCCTTGCAGGATCCAGCGGCGCATCAGCCGGTAGGAATGCGTATCGACCTCCATCCGCGTGCCGCCGCCGTGCGGCATTTCGCCCGTCGGCTTCAAAAGCAACAGGCTCTTGTCGGGCGAGGCCGGAAACAGCCGCCGGCCGCGGCCTTCCTTCACCAGGTGTTCGTAGTCTTCACTCGGCTCGAAGCCCAAAAGCGATAGCTTGAAGCCGTTTTGGCCGCTGGCTTTGCCGTGGCAGCCGCCGCTATTGCAGCCGAGCTTGGTAAAGATCGGCACGATTTGATTGGGGAAGTTCACCAGCGGATCGTGGGCAAAATGGACCACGGTGGCCCGGATCGTGCCGGCGGGGCCTTCGGCGGTCTTGGCCGTAATCGTGGCCGTACCGTCCGATCGCGGAATGATCAGGCCCGACTTATCGATCGTCAACACGCCCTCGGGCGCGACTTCATAGGTCACTTTCGAGGTCAGATCGCGAAGCTGGCCGGTGGCATACTTGCCGGTGACCACCAGTTGTTGGCGGGAATCCTGGCCATCGAGCGTGAAAGCGCCGTCGACCGTGCGGCCGCTGTCGATCTGCACTTCGGCCAGTTGGCCTGGATCGCCCACCCCCGGCGTCTTCGGCCGGGCGGCATCGGCAATGGTGCCGGCGATCGCCGAGAAAGGTCCCCAGGCACCCGCGAGAAGCACGGTGGCAGCCATCAGAGTTATCCGAGACTTCATGACGCTGTTCTCCCGAAAGTTCGAGGCCATCCTGAGCTGCCTGCCCAAAAAACGGGTGCAGGCACCTCACGGTCGCTCTTTATAACGGGACTTAGGCCGATCCATTCGGACCGGAGTCCCGCTTTTCAACGGCAGGTTCGTTCGTCGGTGGGTCCTATGCGTGCACGATGATTATCGCGCGCCCCAAGCCTTCTTGCAAGCAGGATTTACAAACAAGTGTTGATATGTTGATTTGTCGGCCGCTTTGGCCGTAAATCGGGAATCCCCTGCGTGGCGCAAGGAAAATCAGTGCAACGGTTAAGGGTCATGGAAGCCCCGCGTTTATTTCGCTATGCTAGGGCCCATGACCGACGCAAAAACGATGCCGCGCA
>JBGQKM010000274.1:0-7577 GCA_041499515.1 Planctomycetia bacterium
CGTCAAACCCAAGACCGAGGTCGACACGATCTTGATCGTGTCGGCGATCACGTCGTTGCGAGCCACGTTTTGATCGACGCCGGGATCGCCCGTGCCATCGGGTCCCATGCGCAACATGCCGGTCGCGATCAGGCGGTCGGCTTCCTCGGGCTTCAGATTGGCGAAAGGCGGCGCGAGCAATTCGTCGCCGGCGAGTTGTTCGACCAGGAACTCGTCCCACGGTTTGTCGGCGTTCATGGCGCGAATCGTATAATCGCGATATTTGTAGGCCCACTTGCGCTCGAAATCCTTATCGTTGTAGCCGTCGCTGTCGGCATACCCGGCCACGTCGAGCCAGTGTCGTCCCCAATGTTCGCCATAGGCCGGAGACGCCAGCAGCGCATCGACCAGAGACTCGTAGGCGTCCGGCGCCGGATCCTGCACGAAACGTTCCACCGCCTCGGGCGCCGGCGGCAAGCCAGTCAGGTCGTACGAGAGCCGGCGAATCAGCGTTGCCCGATCGGCCTGGGGGCCAAAGCTCAATTGCTTCGATTCGAGCCTCGACAGCAGAAACGCGTCGATCGGCGAGGCCACGAGCTCTGGCTTTTGCACCGGCGGCAGCGGCGGCCGGCGAATCGGCTGGAACGACCAATGGGCCCGCTCCTCTTCGGTGAACGTGTCTCCGGCCGCAAGCGCCTGGGGTTCTTCGTGCGCCGTTTTGGCCCCGGCGTCGATCCACCGGGCCAGCGTTTCGATTTGCACCGGCGTGAGCTTTTTTTTGCCAGGGGGCATTTCGCCCAACGCAACGCGCTGGTAGAGCAGACTCTCGGCATGGTTCCCCGGCACGATGGCCGGGCCCGATTCGCCTCCCTTCAGCAGAAACCGCGCCAAGCGGGCGTCAAAATCCCCCTTCAACTCGTCCTCTTCGCCGTGGCATTGCCAACAATGGGCTTTGAGAATCGGCCGAACGTGGGTCTCGAAAGGGATCGGTTCGGGCGCCTGCCAGGCCAGCAGCGTGGCCGGGCTGGCCAACAGAAGAACCAAAAGCACTGCTCGCAGCATGGCGTGACCGCGGGTGGGATAAGCGGGGCAGGGAAGTCGCTGGCTACTTCAGTCGCCCCTATTGTAGTTTTCTCCCGGCTCGTATTCAACGCCGTAGGCCGGATCTTTCCGGCCGGTCAACGGCTCCCAGCCGAGCGCGACGGGGCCGCTAGAGCGACGCACGCGCGGTTACAGGGTCCACTACAGGGTCCAACCCTTGCGGTAGTCGGCGTGCACGAAGGCGTCGAGCTCCGGCGCGTTCTTGACTTTCAGGTTCGCGCTGTCCCACTCCAGTTTTTTTCCCGGCGCTCGCAGGGCCAGCACGCCAACCAACACGATTTCGGTGAGCGGACCGGAATAGTCGAAATTCGAGACCGGGCGCGGGCCGCCCTTGCAGGCTTGCAGCCACTCTTCGTAGTGCCCCGGTGAACGCGCCATCGTCTTGGGCACTTGCTGGGCCGCCTCGTGTAGGGCCAGCGGCAACACCTGGGGCATGCCGCCGTGAGATCCATGGAACATCTTTCCTTTCGTACCGACGTACAAGACGCCGTTGCCGGGCAGCCGCTGGCCCGACGGCATTTCTGCGGGCTCAGGCGGCATGAGTCCGCCTTCGTACCAGGTCATGCGGACCGGAGGTTGGCTGCCGCGCGCCGGAAACTCGAAAGTGATGATCGAGGCAATTGGAAACGTCTCGAAGTTCGGCTGGTTGCCGGCGAGCAACGAGCCGTCGAGCGTCGAGCTGGCTTCGACCGAGCTCGGCGCGCCCAGGCCCAGCGCCCAGACCGGATGGTCGATGATGTGGCAGCCCATGTCGCCCAGTGCGCCGGTGCCAAAATCTCGCCAGCCGCGCCAAAGCACCGGCAGATAGGCTGGGTGATAGGGCCGTTCCTGGACCGGCCCAAGCCAGAGATTCCAGTCCAAGGTCGAGGGGACCGGCGGCGTTTCGGTGGGGCGGCCGATGCCTTGTTTCCAGAGCAGGCCGGCGCGATCGGACCAGACGTGGACTTCGCGCACCTCGCCGAGAATCCCGGCCTGAATCCACTCGTTGGTCAACCGCGAGCCTTCGCTGGCGTGTCCCTGGTTGCCCATTTGCGTCGCGACGCCCGCGGTGTGGGCGGCCTTGGTCAACTCGCGGCATTCGTGCAGCGTGTGGGTCAGCGGCTTCTGGCAATAGACGTGTTTGCCAGCGCGGATCGCCGCCATCGACGCGACGGCGTGGACGTGGTCGGGCGTGCCGACGGTCACCGCGTCGATGTTGTTGGCTTCCTTGTCGAGCATGACGCGAAAATCCTTGTAGCGCCGCGCCTTGGGGAACGCCTGGAACGAGCCGGCGGCCCGAGCGTCGTCGACGTCGCAGAGGGCCACGATCTCGGCGCCGTTGCGAGCGTGGGTGGCGATGTCGCCGCCCCCCATGCCCCCGGCGCCGATCCCGGCCACGCGCACGCGTTCGCTGGGCGGCACGAACCCCGCGCCGCCCAGCACGTGCCGCGGAACGATCGTCAAGCCCACGGCCAGCCCACCGCTGGCCGCCAGAAACGCCCTCCGCGAACTCCTCGAAGTTCCCTGCTCGCCGGTGTTGGTCATCGTTGCCTCCTTAAAAAGGTGTCAGGAACCTTTTACAGCCCGCGGTTTCGTGTCGTTGTCGATTGCCGTTCAAGTCAATATCTCGCGGATCACCTGGCCGTGAACGTCGGTCAGGCGGCGATTGATGCCGTTGTGGCGGAAGGTCAGGCGCTGGTGGTCGATGCCCAACAGGTGCAGCACGGTGGCATGCAGATCATAGCAGTACGTGGGCTGAGCAACCGCCTTATAGGACCATTGGTCACTTTCACCGTAGCTCACGCCGCCGCGAACGCCGCCGCCGGCCAGCCAGGACGTAAACGTGAACGGATTATGATCGCGCCCCTTGCTCCCCTGACTGCACGGCATGCGGCCGAACTCGGTGGTCCAGATCACGATCGTGTCGTCGAGCATTCCGCGAGCTTTCAGGTCCTTGATCAGTGCGGCGGCTGGCTGGTCCATGCTGATGCCCATTTCGCCGTGATCGCGTTTCAAGTCTTCGTGGCTGTCCCAGTTCCGCCGTGGAAAGCCGTTGTCGGCGCCGCTCCAAAGCTGCACGAAGCGCACGCCCCGCTCCAGCAGCCGCCGGGCGATCAGGCAGTTGCGCCCGAAGTCTTCGGTGATCTTTTGATCCAGCCCATACATCCGTCGCGTCGCTTCGGTCTCGCCGGCAAGGTTCAGGACTTCCGGAGCGCTCAATTGAAGCTTCGCGGCCAGTTCATACGACGCGATGCGGGCATCGAGGCGCGAATCGCCTTCGCGGCTCTCGAGATGCTGGGTGTTGAGTTGTTTGAGCAGCCGCAGCGTATCTGTCTCGCTGTTTGGCGTGACGAATTGGGCCTCGGCCGGGGGGAACAAATCGGCGATCGGGTTTTTGGCCGCCGGCTTGATGAGCGTGCCTTGATGGGCCGCCGGCAGAAAACCGGCGCTCCAGTTGCCCGGGCCGTTGGGTGGAAATCCGCGGGCGTCGGGCAGCACGACAAACGTCGGCAGATTGTCCGACATGCTCCCCAGGCCATACGACATCCAGGCCCCCATGCTCGGAAAACCCGGCAGGACGAAACCCGTGTTCTGCATGAAGGTGGCCGGGCCGTGCACGTTCGACTTCGAGACCATCGAATGGATGAAGGCGATGTCGTCGACGCACGTGGCCAGGTGGGGCACCAGGTCGCTGATCCACTTGCCGCACTGTCCATACTGTTTCCAGGCCCAGGGGCTGGCCATGCAATCGCCCGGATTGCTCTGAAACAGCTCGACCTTTTCGCCGGGGTCGAACGGTTGGCCGTTGCGCTTGATCAATTCGGGCTTATAGTCGAACAGGTCGCACTGACTGGCGGCGCCGGACATGAAGAACTGCACGACGCGTTTGGCCTTGGCCGGATGGTGCAGGCCGCTGGCTGGCCGGCCTTGCGTTTCGGCGGCGTGAGCATCGGCCAGCAGCCCGGCGTCGGAGAGCAATTGCACCAGCGCGATTCCGCCCAGGCCGCCGCCCAAGTTCCACAAGAACTCGCGGCGGTTGGTGGCCGAGGCGTTGGGCGTCATGGTCGGTTTGATTTGCATGGCGTGGTTGTCAATCTGTGTGAAACGCGCGGTTTCGCGTTCGAAACGTCAATCCACGAACACAAACTCGTTGCTGTTGAAGATCACGCGGCAGGCGTTGGCCAATCCGTGCTTGTCGATGAATGCGACTAGGGCCGCGGACTCGCGCTCGGTCGGTTTGCGCCCCAGAGCCAATAAATAGGCCGCTTCGATTTGGGCCGGCGCATCGCGGTGCATGGCCTGCAGTCGCGCCGCGAAATGCTCACTTTGGCGCGTGGCCAGCGGATTGTTCAACAAAGCCAGGGCCTGGATCGAGGTCAACGTCGTATTGCGCTTGGGCGTCATGATCGACGGATCGGCGCAATCCAGGCATTCCATGAACGGATCGGGGACGCTGCGGACCAGGAAGCGATAAACGCTGCGTCGCAGGCTGCGCGGGTCGTCGACGTCGAAACGCGTGTAGTCGTAGATCGGCGAATGGTCGTCCTTGAAATAAAACTGTTGCACCGAGGGTCCACCGGTCGCCAGATCGAGCTTGCCGGAAACGGCCAGCATGGCGTCGCGAATGCACTCGGCGTCGAGCCGCTGCCGGTTCATGCGCCACAGATATCGATTGCCGCCGTCGAGCCGGGCATACTCGGGCTTCGATTCCGACGATTGGCGATAGACGGCGCTCGTGACCAACAGCCGATGCAGTTTCTTGAGCGAGTGGCCGTTTTCGATCAACCAGCCCGAGAGCCAGTCGAGCAATTCCGGATGTGTCGGCGGCGAGCCCATGTGGCCGAAATCGTTGGGCGTGTCGACCAGGCCCTGGCCGAAATGATATTGCCACACGCGATTCACGATCGACCGCCGCAGCAGCGCGTTGCGCGGATCGCTCAACCAGCGGGCCAGCGCCGCGCGGCGCTGCGATTCGTCATTCGGATTCGCGATGGCAAATTTCGCATCTGGCCCCTGCACGCAGGCCACGCCGGCCGGGCCGATGAGTTGTTGCGGGTTGCGGACGTCGCCGCGGGCCAGCAGGTAGATTGGACGCGGTTCGCGCGGGGGCTCAAAGCTGCCGGTCGCCGCGTACACCATCTGCTGCTTGGGGAGCGCCGAAATCTGGTTCTCAATGTCCTGCAGGCTGCCCTCGAGCTGGGCCAGTTCCTGGCGCGTCGCGTCGTCCATCCGGTCCAGGACGAGCTTGTGGCGCGTTTCGCCAGCCGTGGCGATTTCTGTTTCCAGCGCTTGTCGGCGCGGCTGGCCGCTGGTTTCGTCGAGCACGATCTGGGTTTGGCTGTTGTAACCGTCGACCAGATTGTTCAAACCCCAGATGGGCGGGGCCTCGATCGTATCCAGCGCCGTGACCGTCTTGCCCGACGCGACGTTTTCAGAGCCCGAGAGGACCAGCAGCTCGGCCAGGGCAAAGATCCAGTCGTCGGTTCGTTTCCAAAGCTTGGTGGCCGTGACGCGCACGTAGCGCCCCGCGGCGCCGGCGGCGGCAATGCGATACGGTTTGCCCCCGGGGTGTGGGAAATCGGCCGTGGTGTGATCGACGATCGTCCGCGACTCGGCAAAATCGGCCGTGTCGGAAAGTTCTACTTTGAAACGTGGCGGAAACCCGAAACCGGGCCCGGGATGCCCGCCGTAGACGACGTGCGCCGGCACGAGCACGATCTGATCGATGGTCGTCGTCTTGCCCAGGTCGACCTGCACCCACTTGGTCGCATCCTGGCTGGGCATGATCTGGCTGTGATAGCCGAGCGTCTTGCTGGGTTTGTCGTCAGGCAGGGCGGCCAGCTCGGATTTCCATTGGGCCAATTGGGCATCGAGCGCGGCGATTTGAGGGCTCGTGATTTTGGCGATCCGCTGGCGCACGCTTTCGAGTTGGGTCTCGACGTGCGCTTTGGTCGCAGCCAAGGCCGTGCGCTGCCTGGCCACCTGGGGATCGACGTCGTACGGGCGGTCGGCCCGCTCGACGCCGGCGAACACGGCTTGCAGGCCATAATAGTCTTCCTGAGAGATCGGATCGAACTTGTGATCGTGGCAGCGGGCACAATGGACGGTGAGACTGGTGAAGGTCGACATCGTGTTGGCCACCATATCGTCGCGGTCGTTCGAGCGGGCGATGTCTTTGTCGACGGTTCCTTCGCGCAGTTCGACGTGCCCGACGAAATCCCACGGCCCGGCCGCGATGAAACCGGTAGCCACGGTGGCCTGGGGATCGTCGGGATAGAGCGCGTCGCCGGCGATCTGTTCTTCGACAAATCGGTCGTAGGGCTTGTCCTGGTTCAGGCTGCGAATGACATAGTCGCGATAAGGCCAGGCGTTGGGCCGCGGCTTGTCTTTGTCATAGCCGTGCGATTCGCCGTAGTGGACCACGTCCAGCCAGTAGCGACCCCAGCGTTCGCCATAGCGGGGCGAAGCCAGCAGCCGGTCGACCAGGTTCGCGTAGGCGTCGTTGCTGGTGTCGTCCCGGAACGCGGCGATCTCCTCGGGCGTCGGCGGCAGGCCGAGCAAATCGTAGGTCAGCCGGCGAACGAGCGTCCGGCGGTCGGCCTCACGCGACGGGGACAAGTGCTGCTCTTCAAGTTTAGCCAGAATGAACGCGTCGATCGGCGTGCGAACCCAGGGCGAATCGCTCTTGGGCGGCGGGTTTTGGGCCAGCGGCAGCAGCGACCACCAACGCGTGTCGCGCGGTTTCTTGTCCACCAGCACCAGCGCGTCGGGCCATTTGGCCCCCTCGGCAATCCAACGGCGGAGCGTGGCGACTTGCTCGGCTGCGAGTGGCGGCGCCTCTTTGGGCATTTCGGGCTTCTGGCCCGAGACGTACTCGATGAGCAGGCTTTCCTCCGGCTTGCCCAGGGCGATCGCTGGGCCGCTTTCGCCCCCAGCCAGGGCCGCTTGCGGATTCGTGAGCGCCAGCCCTCCCTTGGGCTTGTCGCCTTGGTGACAATGGACGCAGTGCCGCTCCAAAATGGGCGCGACCTGCTGGCGAAAGAACGTACCGTCATCGGCCCGCACGCTGGCGCCGGCCAGCAGCGAAAGGAACAGGGCGATAGGCGCGGTCCGCGGCATGGTATTTCAGTTCGTCGGACGCGGGTTGACAAGCGGAGACAAAAAGCATCACGGTTCGGCTGAAAACACGCGATCACGCCAGTATAACTGCCCGGATACCACGAGTTAAGAGTGTGATGGGAGCCGCGGCGAGTTCGCCGATCGGTTGTTGGCGTCGATGATTGACATGGCCCGGCGGCTCCGGTAGCTTTCGTCGGTGGGAGACCATCGTTCCCGAGCGAACCGGCGGCGGGGCCGCGCGAAAGCCAACCCAGGGACCGTGTCATGAATCCTGCAGCGCAACCGATTCGTTATGGCATGTTCATCATGCCGTTTCACCCGCCGGAAAAACCCACGGCGCAGTGCTATGACGAAGATCTGGAACTGATCGTGCACGCCGAGGAGTTGGGTTTCGACGA
>JBGQKM010000275.1:0-7565 GCA_041499515.1 Planctomycetia bacterium
CCACCGACTCGGCACGGCGCAGCGTCGATTGGGAAGTGCTGTTGGCGATCGCCGCGTCGTTCGCGCTGGGCACGGCCCTGGAAAAAACGGGCGCCGCGCGCGCGATCGCCGAAAACCTGATCACGCTGGCCGGCAACAGTCCCTGGGTTTCCTTGGCAGTCGTTTATGGCATTACGCTAGTCGTCACCGAGTTGATCACCAACAACGCCGCCGCGGCGCTGATGTTTCCGTTTGCGATGGATACGGCCCGCGTGTTGGATGTCAGCTACTTGCCGTTCGTGGTGGCGGTGATGATGGCCGCCTCCGCCGGTTTTGCGACGCCGATCGGGTATCAAACCAACCTGATGGTGTACGGCCCGGGCGGATATCGTTTCAGCGACTACCTGAAAATTGGCGTTCCGCTGGACATCCTGATCTGGGTCATCACCGTCGCCCTGGCCCCGCTGGTTTGGCCTTTCTGAACGGATCCGATCCCTGAATCGGCGCCTCACCGGCGTTGTCGAGTGCCTGGTCCAGCGACTTCGCGATTGCGTACGTCACTTGGACTTTGGGGCTCTTCAAGATTGGCGCAAGCTGTTTTTCGATGGCCGCCTCGGCCTCCTGCAGGGTTTTTCCCCCGACGTTCACGCGGCCATATAGAACTCCCAGCGCCACGTTTCCATCCGCCTCCACCACGACTCTTCGTGGATTCTTGTTGTTTTCGTCCGGATAACCGCCGTCGACTTCGATATTCAAGATGTCCCTCGGCTTGATCCGCGTTGGGATGTTCGAGGGCGCCGGCGCGGGTTTGGCATACGAACCGACCGCCGGGAATTGTTGTTGTTGATACGCCCCGACCTGGCCCGTTCCTTTGGGTTCCTCGATATCTTCTTTCCAGCCTCCCAGCGTGACGTAGTCCGGCCCGACTACAAAATCAATGGCACGGTCCGCGGGCATTAGTTTTTGCTTTTGTTCGGAGATCGCTTTGTCCGCCTCGGCCAGGGTCATGCCCACCACGGTCACGTCTCCAAAACGCGTGGTTATGGATCCATCGGGTTGCACTTCATAGTCGGGCGCTTGATCCATCCCTTGTTGCGACTCGCAAACGGTCAGCCGATCACCAATCCGGATGCGGTACACGTCGTGAGTGGTTGTCCCCTCGCCGGGTGATTTGCCCGGCGGAAAAACCGCACGGCCTCGTTTCGTGACGTGCAGCGGCGGCAGCGACAGTTTTCTCTGTATCCGAGCGCGAATGGCCTTGCCCGCCTCGTTGACATCAAGCCCCTTCACCTGGACACGACCATACGATTCGGGCAATCGAATATCGCCTTCGGGTTCGACAAGGTAGACCCCGGCCATGTTCGAGTCCTCTTTCTCCGTAGTCCTGATTTCGATCGTGTCGAGCGGTTGGATGAAATACAGTAGCGGCGGGGCCTGAGCCGGTCCGTTTCCGGCACGCGAAGGCGCGGAGGGCAACTGGGGCTGAACCACGGACGACGCATACGGATTGGCTGACGGACCGTTATTGGTGTAAGTGGTCGTCCCTGGTAGCAAATTCAAATAGGGGCTGACGGTCGGGCCGGCCTGATACGAGTCGGACGAGATCCGTGCCGCCGTGCTCGCCTTCGCCGGCGCGGCATACGAGACCCGCACGTTGAGCTCGTGGGTCAGTGTTTCCACCCCCTGGCCCCGCGTGTCCCCTACGACCACTCGGTAATTTGCGTCGTTCTTAAGACGGCTTGCGATGACATCCTGGATTATTTTTTCGGCTTCATCCAAGGTCTTTCCCTGGATCGTGACTCTGCCGTAATGGGAGCCCAAGGAGAGCGTTCCGTCAGGATCCACGGCGACGGTAAGGTTCGGTCGCAGCAAAACGCGCACTTGCCCCTGAACCGCCGTTTCGATGTTGGGAATTACGTCGATGATCAACACGTCTCCGGGCCCGATCTTGCGCGGCCCAGTGACTTTCTCAACGGCCGTTTTGGCCTCGGCGATGGCCGCTTTCTCGGCATCGGCGGCTGATTTCTCGGCGGCCGTTTTGGCCTCGGCGGCCACGACTGCTTTCTCTGCGGCCGCTTTCTCGGCGGCGACGGCGGCTTTCTCGACGTACGCTTTGCCCTCGGCGGCATGCAATTCGCGCATATGTCGCTCTCGCACAGAGATGACAGCTTTCTCGGCCTCCGCTTTCTCGAGCGTATCTACCGGCTGCGAACGTTCTGCTTGGGTCTCGGTCGGCGTGTCAGATTCGGCCGCGGCGCTGGCCGGCTGGTCGCCTTGGGCGCATGCCAGCAGGACGACGACCAATACGGCGATCGGCAATACCACCAGGTTCCACTTGCGGGGACTGGCGGTTTCCAGCGAATCATGATTTTCCACGAGCATGACGACTCTCCTGTGCAGATCGGAGGTGCGGCCGCCGATTCCCAATCCGGCCGCCAACGGGGGATGGGAAAAACGCGACGACACGACGGTCAGAAACTCGGCATAGTCCTCGGCCATCGCCCCCAAGCGGGCAGCCCGGGCGTCGGCCACGAAATCCTGGCACAATTGCAAATGCCGCCTCAGCCACCACAAGAGCGGCTGGTAGAAGTAAAACCAGCGCACCACTCCGCTGACCGTCCAACTCCAAATGTCCAAGCGCTCGACGTGCGACCACTCGTGGGCCAGGGCCCAACGCAGTTTTTGCGGGTCGTCGCCCAGGGCCATTGTTTCCGGCAGCACGATGGTCGTCGGCCGCCAGGCCAACGCACACGGCTGACTCGCGCGCGGCGAGACCAACAGCGCCACGCGATCGCTCGCCGGCCCGGCAATCTCGCGCAGCACGGCGCGGCAGGCGTCATCGGCCGGCCGCAAGGAGCGCAACAGCCTGCGGACCGCCAGCAAGCCCACAAGCGACCAGGCCATCATCGCGGCAACGCCCGTGAGATACGCAGCCACGATCCAGAAGCGAAAATCGCTCGGCAGTTCCGGCCACAGTTTCGACCACCCTGCCGGCCGCGACGTGGTCTGGGCCTCCGAAACGGCGGAGCTCGTCACAATTGGCGCCACAGCCGGTTCTCGCACGGGTTCGTCGGCAGCCTCGATCGCCAGCGGCCGCACTTCGCTTTCCGGTGCGATCGGTTCGTCGGCTGCCGCCGGCAAGTCCGAGATCATTTCCGGGGCGAAGGGCTCGGCTTGTTGATCAAACGCCGCAATCGGTTCAGGCGCCGGCTCGGCTTCGATAACCAACACCGGTTCGACTTCGCGGATCAGCGCGGGCTTCGGCTCGCTACCCGGGTCTTGAAAAATTGGGACAGGCACCTCGGGGCCATTGCCTTTTGCAGAACTTACGCCGATCGACTCGGAGGGGAGTCCCATTTTCAACTGCCCGAGAGTGGAAGGCAGAATCGACCAGCGCGGAACGCCGGGCACCAGGGCCACCAGCGGCAGCACTAGCAAGCCGGCTAGCGTCAGCTCGATGATCCGAATCCGCCGGGCCGGCTGAGCGGTGAGCAAGACCGCGGCCGTGGCCAGCGCCAAGAGCAGCAGGCTGGCCAGTGCCGCGTGAACGAGCAGAGTGTAGATTGCGATATGCCAGGCCATGTTTATTGATCCCTCGCAAACGAATGAAACTCGTGTTCCAGGCGAACTGGCCCATTTTCCGGGCCTTCCGTTGGTCGGCCCTATTCCGTTATTTACCTAGGGATCAATCGCTCCCCTTGGTACGAAGTGCCTGCTTGCGCCGCCGCGCGTCGCCGATGATCCGCTCCAGCTTTTTCAACTCGCTGGCGCTAGGGTTTTTGGATTTGAGCAAACTGACGACAAATTGATCCAAAGCGCCGTCGAACACGTTTTCCAAAAGTCGCGAGGTTTCGCGCTCGCGGGTGTGCTTGGGCGTGTAGACGAACGTGCGGCCGCGCAGCTCGTGCTTGACCAGCCCTTTCTCGTCCATGATCCGCAGCAGCGTCTGTATGGTGTTATAAGCCAACTCGCCGGCCGGGCACATCTTTTGATACACCTCGCGCACGCTGGCCGGGCCCAGGTCCCAGAGGATTTTCAGGATTTCGAGCTCGCGGCCCGAGGGAATGCGATCGTTCAAAACAGCACCTCCATGAGCGGGAATCTGAGAGCGTATCCGGGAACCACCCCTCACCCTGCCCTCTCCCGCAAGGGGAGAGGGTTCTCGGATAGGCTCAAGGGCACTTACGCAACCATCTCACCTAAGAACTTAGGTGTATTATGCGCGCCGCCGCGCCGGTGTCAAGACGGGTTACCTAAAAAATTAGGTGTCAGGCAACTCGGGGCGGTTAGTCCAACTGTGTTCCTCACTGCTGGGCAAGCCAGCAGTGGCACACGGCACGACAAATAACCGTGGACGAACCGCTACCGACCCGGCTCGTCGGCCAGGACGCAACGCAGGCCGACCGCGTCGTCTTTCAGCTCGCGCGGGCCGGCCCGGCGAAAGGTGCTGGTCAGCTTGGGGGCCGGATCCTTCCAACTGCCGCCGCGCAGCACCCGCCGCGCGGCATCGCCGTCGGTCCAGGCCGCGCCATCGGCCGGCGCGCCGGCGTAGGTGTCGTGCCACGTGTCGGCACACCACTCCCACAGATAGCCGTGCACGTCGTACAGGTTCCAGCCATTGGGCCGTTTGGCTCCCACCGGGGGATCGTTCCCCGCGGCGTTGTGCGTGCTCCAGGCATGGTCGCCCAGCCGCTCGGCGTCGTCGCCAAAGGAATACTGCGTGCTCGTGCCCGCCCGGGCCGCGTACTCCCATTCGGCCTCGGAAGGAAGCCGTACGATCTCGCCGGGCGCGATCAGTTTTTCCGCGCGCAGTGCCTCGGTCACTTTGCGGCAAAAGTCGACGGCCTCGTCGTAGGAGAGCATTTCCACGGCGTTGCGCGGTCCCTTCCAGCGGCTCGGGTTGCCGCCCATCACGACTTGCCACAGGTTCTGCGGCGCCTCGTAGCGGGCGATGGCAAAGCGGCCGACGAGCTTGACGCGGTGTCGCGGACCTTCAAACGGTTCGCCATCGTCGCGGCCCATCTGAAACTCGGCCGGAAAGTTAGCGAAGCCCGGCGTAATGTCGACAAACTCGCGGCGAAACGTCGTCAGCAGGGCCAGCCGCTCGGCCGGCGCATCGGCCGCGATCGCAACCCCCAGGCCGCACACGACACAAGCCAGCGCAAGTACGGTGCGCATCGTTTCAACCTCGAATCGCGGAAACAACTCGCCCTAAACATTCGCCAGTGCGTTTGGCAAAACTACCGAACACTGGCAAAGGAAGTGGCACACACCAAAATGGGCCAAACGTCCCTTTCAACGGCCCATCAGGCCCGCTTGCCGTTGTCGCGGGGCTCGTCGGACAGCGTGCGGCTGAGGAAGTTTCCGGCCCGAAACGCTTCGGCCATGGCCAGCGGCACGTCGGCCTCGGCCAAAATCACCCGGGCCCGATTTTCGGCCGTGCGGGCTTTCATCTCCTGCTCGCGCGCGATCGCGTTGGCGCGGCGTTCTTCGGCCTTGGCGCGGGCCACGCGGGTGTCGGCCTCGGCCTGATCGGCCTGCAGCCGGGCCCCGATGTTCTCGCCCACGTCGATGTCGGCGATGTCGATCGAAACGATCTCAAAAGCGGTGTGGGCATCCAGGCCGCGGTCGAGCACCGCCTTGGAGATGCGGTGCGGGTTTTCCATCACTTCCAGGTGGCTTTCGGACGAACCGATCGAGGTGATGATCCCCTCGCCCACCCGCGCGATGATCGTCTCTTCGGTGGCTCCGCCGATCAGTTGGGCCAGGTTGGTGCGCACGGTCACGCGGGCGCGGATTCGCAACTCGACGCCGTTTTTGGCCACGGCGCTTAAGTGCGATTTTTTGGACTTGGTCGGATCGGGGCAGTCGATCACCTTGGGATAGACGCTGGTCCGCACTGCCTCGAGCACGTCGCGGCCCGCCAGGTCGATGGCCGCCGCGCGATCGAAATCCAGGTCGATGTCGGCGCGATGCGCGGCGATGATGGCGTTGATCACGTTGGGCACGTTGCCGCCGGCCAGATAATGGGCCTCCAGCCGCCGGGTGGTGATGCCCGTCTGCGGATCGCTGCCCACGCCGGCCTGAAGAGCCATGATCTTGGCCTGCAAGATCACGCGCGAGTTGACTTGCCGCAGGCTCATGCCGACCAGGCTCAAGAAGCCGACCCGGGCGTTGGACATATAGGCCTGAAACCACAGCCGTCCATAGGCCAGGATCGTGATGATGAACATGAACAGCACCGCGATGGCGATCACGCCCACCAGCAGATAAGCCCAATGGATCGAGTCGACGTTGTCGAGGCGCAGCGGTGGTTGCGCGATCAGGGTGGGCCAGTGCGTAGCCATAGCAAATCCTCGAAGTTTAAAGTTCGTTGCGACGGTGAAGTCAACCCAACACGATGCCGCAAAGTTAACGTGAACCGCCACGGCTAAGCATAGCGGACTCTCTGCCCGGCGAACAGCAGTCACAACAGGGCGCGGCGGCCAATTGGAGCCGCATATTCGATCCAACCGCCGCCCAGCACCCGATCGCCGGCATAGCAGACGACCGCCTGGCCGGGCGCGACGCCGTATTGGGGCTCGTCGAAAGCAACGTGCAGCCGGCCGCCGTCCAGCGCCTGGACCGTGCCCCTTTTGGGCGGGGCATTATAGCGGATTTTCACCTCGCAAGGCCGGGAGTCGAGCGGCGGATCGACCAGCCAGTTGGTCCGATCGGCCGTCAGTTCGCCGCGCGCCAATTCCGCTTTGGTGCCCAAGACGACGCGGTGCGTGTCGCTTTCCAGACGAATCACGAACCGCGGCTCGCCCAGGGCGATGCCCAGGCCCTTGCGCTGGCCGATGGTGAACCGCTCGAGGCCGTCGTGCGTGCCGACGATCTGGCCGTCGCTGGTCACTACCTCGCCGGCGCTGGCCGACGCGCCCCGCTTGCGACGAATGAAGGCGGCATGATCGCCCTCGGGCACGAAGCAGATCTCCTGGCTGTCCCGTTTGTCGGCCACACGCAGCTCGAGCTGCTGGGCGATGTCGCGGATTTGCACTTTATGGTAATCGCCGACCGGCAGCAGCATCCGCGGCAACAGCCGCCGCTCGATGCCGAACAAGACATACGACTGGTCCTTGGTCGGGTCGACGCCGCGGCACAAGCCTGGCAGGCCGTCCGGCGCGGGGGCCAGCCGGGCGTAGTGGCCCGTGGCCACGAAATCGGCGCCGACGCTGTCGGCATAGTCGAACAGCCGTCCGAATTTGATCCAGTTGTTGCACATCACGCACGGATTGGGGGTCCGGGCGGCGGTGTACTCGTCAATGAAGTAGTCGATGATCTGGCTGAACTCTTGCTGGAAGTCGATGGCGTAAAACGGAATGTCCAGCCGGTCGGCCACGCGGCGGGCATCCTCGGCGTCGCTGGCGCTACAGCAGCCCTGTTTGTGGACGGCGCGTTTTGAAATGATCGGCAGCGGCCGCGAACTCTGCGCCGCGTCGGTCGAACAACTCGAGACTGCCGGCTCGCCGTGTCGCATGAACACGCCGATCACGTCGTGGCCGGCATCGCGCAGCAAGTGGGCCGCCACGCTGCTATCCACCCCG
>JBGQKM010000276.1:0-7543 GCA_041499515.1 Planctomycetia bacterium
CTCGAATGGAGGCTCCAAACATGCGCGATGATCTCCCATTGAACCTCACATTGGAAAAACAAGAAGAAGGGGAGACGGGCCAATTTGAAATCGTCATTAACGTCGAGAACCCTCTTGATTGCGCCGTGAATGCCCTAAACGTCATGTGGCGATTCGATTACGATGATCCACTCGACGAGCGCGTTCAGAAAATGAACAAGGTTGCCGAATTCGTTCAGCTCGGCCAGGGGCCACTTTTATCTAGAGAAACTCGGCAGTTTGTCTATCCCTCTGACGGTTTGTCAGCTCTGCTCAGTGTCGTTGATGCACTTTCGCCTGAGCGGTACTCGATCGTTATCAGCTTTGATGGCACGACCGAAACAGCATTTGACGGTCCCACTTTTGGTACCTGGGTGCAACGAGAATTTGGATGATTCTCGACGAGGACTGACGGGTCCGAGCTATTCATATAGATTGCACGCGACCGCCGCGCGGGTCCCAAGAACACCTCACGCCTTGAATTGTCGGCCCGCAACTCCTATAAAGTCTGATCGAGCCGAAGTGGCGGAATTGGCAGACGCGCTAGCCTCAGGAGCTAGTCCGGGTAACCGGGTGCAGGTTCAAGTCCTGTCTTCGGCATTGGTCATCAGAAGGGACTTGCGGAGTATCGCCGTAAGTCCTTTTTTATCGGCCCGTTAACTGGGGCCAATATCGGCCCTTTCAGGCCTCGCGAAAGCCGGCGGCCTGCTGGACAGTTGCCCAGCGGGCCAAATATGATGGATCTCGGCGCCGCGTCCGGCTGGCGCGGCTGCGACACGGCCTCGTTTTTGCCCACCCCAGATCGTTCCGGCCATGGACCCTATCCGCCAGGCACTGCGAATTTCGGGCCTTTCCACAGCCGGACTGTGCATTTTAGCAGTTGTCATTCTGTTGACATCCGGCGGCGCGCGGGCCGCCGAGGCGCCGGCGGGAAAAATCGACTTCAACCGCGACATTCGGCCCATCCTGTCCAACAACTGCTTCCAATGTCACGGGCCGGACGAAAAGGAGCGTCAGGCGGGGTTGCGGCTCGACCTGGCCGAAGCGGCCACCAAACCGGCCGAATCGGGCAAAATGGCCATCGTCCCCGGCAAACCGGACGAGAGCGAACTGATCGCGCGAATTTACGCCGCGGATGAATCCGAGCGCATGCCCCCGGCCGACAGCAACAAGACGCTCAGCGAACCCCAAAAAGTCTTGCTCAAACAGTGGATCGCCGAAGGCGCCGCACGGCAAGCGCATTGGTCGCTCGTGGCGCTGCAACGACCGCCGCTGCCGGTGGTGGCGGATCGCGACCGCGTGCAAAACGAGATCGACCTGTTCGTGCTCAGCCGCTTGGAGCGCGAGGGTCTCAGCTTTTCGCCGCCGGCCGACCGGCTGACGCTCATTCGGCGCGTCTATTTGGATCTTCTGGGCCTGCTGCCGACGCCAGAAGAGGCCGACGCGTTCGTGCAAGACGCGCGGCCCGAGGCGTACGACGAACTGGTCGATCGGCTGCTGGATTCGCCCCGCTATGGCGAACGCTGGGCGCGCCGCTGGCTCGATCTGGCCCGCTATGCCGACACCAACGGCTATGAAAAAGACCGGCCGCGTTCGATCTGGCCCTATCGCGATTGGGTGATTCGCGCGTTGAACGCGGACATGCCGTTCGACCGCTTCACGATCCAGCAGATCGCCGGCGATTTGCTGCCGGGTGCAAATCTCGATGACAAAATCGCCACCGGCTTTCACCGCAACACGATGGTCAACGAAGAGGGGGGCATCGACGTCGAGGAATTTCGTTTCCAGGCGATGGTCGATCGCGTCAACACCACCGCCGCGGTCTGGCTGGGCCTCACGGTCGGATGCGCCCAATGCCACAACCATAAATTCGACCCGATCAGCCAGCGCGAGTATTACCAGCTCTTCGCGTTTCTGAACAACGCCGACGAACCGGAGCTGGAAGTCCCGCAAGCGCCAATCACCCAGCAGCGCGCGGAGATCGAAGCCAAAATCGCTGAGCTCGTGCGGCAACGGGCCGCGCGCTTCGACGAACCAAAATGCGTCGCCTGGGCGTCCGAAGCGGCCAAAACCGCGCAGCCGTGGACGCCCATTGCGCCCGCTTCGGCCCTGTCCACCGGCCATGCCACGTTGACCGTCCTGGCCGACCGGTCGGTGTTGGTCACCGGTGACAAACCGAACCAGGACACATACGTGGTCGAACTCTCCAGCGATCTGCCGCGCGTCACGGCGATTCGCCTGGAGGTGTTGCCGCACGAGAGCTTGCCGCAAGGAGGACCCGGCCGGGCGCCGCTGTTTTCGGAAGGCGATTTCATGCTCGGCGAGTTTTCGCTCGCGCTGGTACCCCCCGCGCCCGATCAAGATCCGGTTGCGTTGCGACTGCACGATGCCACGCACAGCTATGCGTCGGAGAAAATGTCGGCGGCCGATGCCATCGACGGCGACCTGGACACCGGCTGGTCGATCAAAGGCCGCACCGGCGTAGCCAGCCAGGCCGTGTTTCCACTGGAGCACTCCATCGAGGCCGCCGCGGGCGTCAAGTTGCGGGTCACGCTCCAGCAGCGCTACATCCACCAAATGACCATCGGCCGTTTCCGACTGTCGCTCACGGCCGCCGATGCGCCTCATGCGACTCCGCTGCCCGCCGAGGTGGAAGCGGCGCTGGTGGTCGATCCGCAGCGGCGAAGCGTGGAAGAACAAGAGACGCTTAAGGCGTATTATCTCACGATCGCGCCGGAATTGGCCGATTTGAATCAGCCAATCGAAGAATTGCGCAAGAGTCTGCCCAAGCAACCCACGACTCTGGTGATGCAAGAGCGTGATCCGCCTCATGCCCGCGTCACACGCTGGGCCTATCGGGGAGAATTCTTGAGCCCTCGCGAACCCGTCGAGCCGGGCGTTCCCGCCGTTTTGCACGCCTTGTCGTCGGACGCTCCGCCAGGCCGCCTGGCATTGGCCCACTGGCTGGTCGATCCTGGCAATCCGCTGGTCGGGCGGGTGACCATGAACCGGCAATGGCAGTATTTCTTCGGCCGCGGACTGGTTCGCACCAGTGAGGATTTCGGACTTCGCGGCGAGCCGCCGTCTCATCCGGAATTGCTGGACTATCTGGCCACCGAGTTTGTCGCGCGCCGCTGGTCGATGAAGCACATGCACCGGCTCATCGTCACCAGCGCCACCTACCGCCAATCGTCGCACGCGAGTCCCAAGTTGCACGAGCACGATCCGCAGAATATCCTGCTGGCGCGGGGGCCGCGTCTGCGCGTCGAGGCCGAGACGGTGCGCGATATCGCCTTGTGCGCCAGCGGCTTGTTGAACGACGCGATCGGAGGGCCCAGCGTGTTTCCACCGCAGCCGGCCGGCGTGACGGATCTGGCTTTTGGGGGCGCCGCCTGGCCGACCAGCCAGGGGCCCGATCGTTTCCGCCGCGGATTGTATACCCATTTGAAACGCACCAGCCCCTACGCGGCTTTCACCACCTTCGATGGTCCCAGCGGCGAAAGCTGCACGCTGCGCCGCGAGCGATCGAACACGCCGCTGCAGGCGCTGACGATGCTCAACGACGCGGTGTTCGTCGAGGCGGCGCAGGCCCTGGGCCGCCGCGTGCTGCAAACCCAGTTGGCCGACGAGCGCCAACGGGTTCGATGCGTATTCCGGCTGTGCCTCACGCGCGAGCCCAATGCCCAGGAGCTTGACGATCTTCAGCAGTTTTACCAGGCGCAGCGAACCCGTTGCGAGCAGAACCAACTCGACGCCAAGGCGATCGCCGGCGGCGAGGCCGATCCAAATTCCGTGACCGAGCTGGCCTCCTGGACCCTGGTAGCCCGGGCGATTCTGAACCTCGACGAGTTCGTCACCAAGGAATGAGGCAGGGGGGAGAGCGGATGCATTCACCCAGCGAGCAACTGCGGCAAATCACCCGGCGGCACTTCTACGAACAGTGCGGCGTCGGGCTGGGCAAGATTGCGCTGGCTTCACTGTTGGCCGGCGACCTGTTGCATCGGACCAGCGCGGCGGCCTCCGGTCCGGACGCGGCCCATCCGCTGGCTCCCAAGCCGTCGCACTACCGGCCGCGAGTCACGCGGGTGATTTATCTGTTCATGGCCGGCGCGCCCAGCCAGCTCGACCTGTTCGATTACAAGCCGATGTTATTGGAACACGACGGCCAGCCAATACCGGCCGAGATCGTGCGCGATCAGCGCTATGCCTTCATCCGCCGCGACGCGAAGCTGCTGGCCCCCCGGTTCAAGTTTGCCAGGCACGGCCAGTGCGGCGCGGAAATCTCGGAGATTATCCCGGGCCTGGCCGAAGTGGTCGACGACCTGGCGATCATCAAGTCGATGCACACCGATCAGTTCAATCACGCCCCTGGCCAACTGCTGATGAACACCGGCAGTTCGCTGCCCGGCCGTCCGTGCATGGGTTCGTGGGTTTCTTATGGCATCGGCAGCGAGTCGGAGAATCTGCCGGCCTTTGTCGTGCTTCCCAGCGGCGGAAACAGCGGCGGCGTGGCCAACTGGTCGAGCGGTTTTCTGCCCACCACGTTTGCCGGCGTGCCCCTGCGGTCCAAGGGCGATCCGATTTTGAATGTCTCGAATCCGGCCGGTGTCGATCCGCGGCTGCAGCGCGATACGATCGACGTCGTGTCAAAACTCAACCAGCGCCGGCTCGACATCGTGGCCGATCCAGAGATCGCCACGCGCACGAGTGCCTATGAAATGGCCTACCGCTTGCAGACCTCGGCGCCGGAATTGATGAATCTGGCCGGCGAGAGTCAACAGACGTTGGACATGTACGGCGCCGAGCCGGGCAAGGCCTCGTTTGCCAACAATTGCCTGCTGGCGCGCCGCCTGGTCGAGCGGGGCGTGCGGTTCGTGAACATCTTTCACGAGGCCTGGGACCACCACAGCGACGTCGAAGGCGGACTGCGCACCCAGTGCGGCCTGACCGACAAGCCGTGCGCGGCGTTGATCAAGGATCTCAAGCAGCGCGGCCTGCTGGACGAAACGCTGGTGATTTGGGGCGGCGAATTCGGCCGCACGCCGATGGTCGAATCGAACGCCGCGCTGGGCCGCAAATTGGGCCGCGATCATCACCCGCAGGCCTTCACCATGTGGCTTGCCGGCGGCGGCGTCCGATCGGGCATCACGCTTGGAAAAACCGACGAACTGGGATTCCACATCACCGAAGACCCCGTGCACGTCCACGACATGCAAGCCACGATCCTGCACCTGCTGGGCCTGGACCACAAACGCCTGACCTACAAATTCCAAGGCCGCGACTTCCGCCTGACCGACGTCAGCGGTAACCTGATACGTCAGATTCTGTAGGTCGTGCACCCCGTGCATGACAATCGGTCTAAGAAATCTTCTGCCATGAAAATCACCCAGATCGTCTGCCAGATCCTGCGAATCCAGAACGTCGAAGCCAAAACGGCCAGCAGCCAGGATGCCGTCATCGTGCGCGTGCGCAGCGACTCGGGTCTGGAAGGCATCGGCGAGGCCGATGCTTCGCCCGAAGTGGTCAAGGCGATCGTCGACGCGCCGTTCAGCCACAATATCGCCTGCGGGCTGCGCGAGATCGTGATCGGCGAAAATCCCTTGGAGACCGAGCGGCTGTGGCAAAAGATGTACCGCCGCACGATGTACTTCGGCCGCACGTCGGTCGGCATCGCCGCCATGGCCGCGGTCGACATGGCCCTGTGGGATCTCAAGGGCAAGCACTACGGCGAGCCGATTCACCGGCTGCTCGGCGGCAAGCAGCACGAGCGGATCAAGGCCTACGCCTCGATTCTGTTCGGTCGCGACGGCCGCCAAACGGCCAAGATCGCCCGTCGCTGGCGCGAGGCCGGCTATCAGGCCATCAAATTCGGCTGGGAGCCGATGGGGCAAAGCGAAGCGCTCGACCTGGAATTGGTGCGCGGCGCTCGCGAGGGATTGGGCGAGGGCACGTTGCTGATCGATGCCGGCTGCGTGTGGGACGCCCGTACGGCCTTGCGTCGTGCCCAGGCCTTTGCCGAGTTCGGGATCGAATGGCTCGAAGAGCCGCTCCGCGAAGACGACATCGACGGCTACGTGTGGCTGCGCGATCGCTCGCCGGTGCCGATCGCCTCGGGCGAGGGCGAGTGCGGCCGCGAGTCGTTTCGGCCCTGGATCGACCGCCACGCGTTGGACGTGTATCAGGTCGACTTGTCGCGCAACGGGTTCACGGACGCCGCGTATATTCGGGCCCGCGTCGAAGAGCGTGGCGCAAGGCTTTGCAACCATTGTTACACCAGCCCACTGACGGCGGCGGCCAGTCTGCACTGGCTGAGCACGTGCCGCGACGCGTTCTTGTTCGAGGATTGCGTGGAAGATTCGCCGCTGCGGCACGAATTGACGGTCGAAAAAGTTCAGGCCGTCGACGGCTGGATCAGCGTGCCGGACAAGCCGGGTCTGGGAGTGACGCTCGATGAGGATTTCGTGAAGGCCCACTTGATTTCGCAGTCGAGCTAAGCCGGCCGCTTGCGCCGATCCTACCTTCGCGCCGAGTGAGGAAGCCGCCTTGAAAGCGCCGATCGGTCCCGCCTCACTCCTTGAAGCGCAGTCGCGCCCCACGAACGTGCGGCACGGCGTGCTGGCCGGTTTGTCCTTGGTCGCGGCCATCGCCTATTCACAGCGCCAATTGATGTCGGTCGTGGCCGGGCCGGTGGGGTCCGAGCTGGCGCTGGACGAAACCGAATTGGGATCGGTCATGGCCAGCTTCTTCGTCGGCTATGCCGTGTTCCAGATTCCCTCGGGCTGGCTGGCCGATCGCTGGGGCAGCCGAAAGTCGCTGGCCCTGTTTGCCACGCTCTGGTCGTTGGCGGCCGGATCGATGGCCATCGCCGATAACTATGCGAGCCTCGCCGCGCTATGGTTCATCGCCGGAAGCGCGCAGGCCGGCGTTTTTCCTTGTGCGGCCAGTTCGATCCGCCGCTGGCTGCCCGGCACGCGACGCGCCTTTGGCAGCGGCACGTTGGCCAGCGCCATGTCGCTCGGCGGCGCGTTGTCCGCCTTTCTTGCGGGCAGGCTGCTGGGGTGGGTCGACTGGAGATCGCTGTTTCTGATCTTTTCGATCCCGGGCCTGGCCTGGGCCGTCGCGTGGTGGTTCTGGTTTCGCGATTCGCCGGCCGAGCACCCCGCCGCCAACGCCGCCGAGCGCAACTGGATCGCGGGCGATGCGACGGATCCGCTGGAAACAACCTCTCAACACGCGTCGCCCACACCGGTCCCGTGGCGCGAGATGTTGACCAGCGTCTCGATGTGGGCCATTTGCGGCCAGCAATTCTTTCGGGCGGCGGCTTATATTTTTTTTGCCACCTGGTTTCCCACGTACCTGGCCAAGGGTCGTGGCGTATCGCTTGAAGCGGCCGGCGAGTTGACCAGTCTGCCGCTGGTGGCCGTCGTGCTCGGCTCGCCGTTGGGAGGCACCGCGTCCGATTGGTTGCTCACGCGCACCGGCAGCCGTCGGTTGAGCCGCTGCGGGCTGTCGGCCATGAGCATGA
>JBGQKM010000277.1:0-7493 GCA_041499515.1 Planctomycetia bacterium
GGCAAGGGGCACTGGATTCCGGCCCAGGTGGTCGGCCCGCCGTGGTTCGGAGAGATCACCGAATATCGGCCGATCTTTCAGAAGGGGGATCGGTTTTACGATCCGCTGCAAAAGACCTACGTGCGCTACGTGCCGCACACGGTGAAAGGGGCCGACAGCAAGGCGCTTCCCAAGATCGAATTTCGTCACGATATTATCGCCGACTCGGATATTAACGGCCCTTCCTACAGCAACGCAAAGTAGCAGGAAGTCGGCCCGCGAGGTTTCTCGTAATGCGCATTCGCGCAGCAAGCACATGGCATCGGGCCGGCGTGGCGATTTTTGGGATCGCCGCGTTCTGTTGCGCGCTGGCGGGGCAGACCGGCCCACGTCTGCTTAGCGCCGGCGAGGCGTCCGACGCGCCGTTTTCGGTCGAGAACGAAGCGGCCCTGGACAGCGAACAACTGTTGATCCAGCGGCGAGCTCTGCGGCTGAAGCAATTGCCCCCTGCGCCGGCCCCGCCGATGGTCGACGCCCCGACGTTCAACCCAATCGATCAATGCATCGCGGCCCAATGGGCCAAGGCGCCCGGCAAGGTCGAGCCGCAACTCTGCGATGACGCGACGTTTTTACGCCGCGTCTATCTCGACCTGGTGGGCGTGATTCCGCTGCCGGCCGAGGCCAACCGGTTTTTGGCCTCCGGCGCCCCGCAGGCCAAGCGCGAAAAGCTGGTCGACCAGTTGCTCGCCCGCACAAGCGACTACGCCGCGCACTGGACTCCCTTTTGGGAAGACGCGTTGGCCAGCCAGAACGTGTTGGCCCAGGGGGGCATTCTGACGCGCGGCAACTACCGCGACTGGATCGTGCAAAGTTTCGAAAACAACCGGCCCTACGACGTGATGGTGGCCGAACTGCTCGATCCGACGATGCCCGGCCGCAGAGGCCCCCAGACCGAGGACGTGTTGGGCTCGAAGTTCACGATCGAATACGTGCGCAACGAAGATCACACGGCGTCGCTGCAAACGGCGGCCAACGTGGGCCAGGTTTTCTTGGGCACGGGCATGAAGTGCGCCAGTTGCCACGACCATTTTGAGAATAGCGAATGGCCGCAAGACCGTTTCCTGGCCTTCGCCGGTTTGTTGTCGCCCCACGATTTGGAACACGTGCGCTGCGAGCTGAAAAGCGGAAAAACGGTGCCGGCCCGCTTTCCCTTCGACCTGCCTGGGGCGCCGCAAAGCGTGCCGGACGATTTGCGTGGGCGATTGCACCTGGCCGCGCAATTGATCACTGACCCGGCCAATCCGCGGTTTGCCAAGACGATTGTCAACCGGCTATGGAAGCGCTATTTTGGCCTGGGTTTGTTCGAGCCGGCCGACGATTTTCGTCTCGACGTGCGCCCCAGCCATCCCGAGCTGTTGGATTGGCTGGCCTACGATTTTCTCGAACACGGCTGCGATTTAAAACACACGATTCGACTGCTGCTGACCAGCCGCACGTACCAGCTTCGTTACGATCCGCGCCTGGAGGACCATTTTGGCGCCGGGCAGCAGAACGCCCCGCGCTATTTCCGCTCGCCGAGCCTGCGACGGCTCACCGCCGAACAGTTGCTCGACAGCGTGCGCGTGGCGGCTTCCGGACAATTCGTGCCGGCGGAGCGCTGTTTTCTCGACGTGCGCTCGACCGCGCTGGCGCGGGCGCTGGGGCGCCCGGCCTCGCGCAACGAGATCAGCACGTCCCGGCCGGACGACGCCGCGGTGGTTCAGGCGCTGGAACTGCTCAACGGACGCGAGTTGCACGAGATGATCTATTCCAACACGCTGTTCACCGAAGCGGCCTCGCGCCAAGATCCGCGCCGGCTGGTCGATCGGCTTTATCGCGCCGCGCTCAGCCGACCGGCCAACGTGCCGGAAAAAAACGCCGGCCGGGCGTTTCTGCAATCGGCCGAGTCGCCCACCGAGGGCATGAAGGATCTGCTGTGGGCGCTGGTCTGCAGTCCGGAATTTCAATATCTCAAGTAAGGCCGCGTCATGTCCAGATCGCTGGATCGTAGACAATTCGTCAAGCTCTCTCTCACGGGCGGCGCGATGCTCGCCTCTGGCGGGCTGCAGGCGATCGCGGCTCGGGCGGCCGACGCGCGCCGCGCCGCGAAGCCGTCGGCCAAGGCCGACGCGGTGATCTTCATTTGGCTGCCGGGCGGAATCGCGCAAACCGATACCTGGGACACCAAGCAATTCACTCCCTTCACGCCGGGCATGAAGGGGAGCGAGATTTTGGGCACCTGTCCGGCCATTCCCACGTCGGTCGACGGCTTGCGCTTTGGCCAGGGCTTGGAGAACATGGCCTCGGTCATGCACCACGGCACGTTGTTGCGCAGCCTGACCAACGAAACGAAGTTCGGCGCGGTGCACTTGAAGGCCCAATACTACATGATGACCGGCTACTTGTTTCCGGTCGGCCTGAAGGCGCCGAGCATCGGCGCGGCCCTGGCCCGCACGCTCGGCCCGCGACAAGAAAACGTGCCTCCCTATATCTACATCGGCCGCGACATCGACACCAGCGACAGCGAAAAGCAGTTCATTAGCGAATACATCGGCCCGGGCTTTTATGGCGTGCAGCATGCGCCGTTCATGATTCCGGATCCGACGCAAGGTCTGTCCACGTTGTCGACCGCGGCCGGCATGACAGTGGAGCGGCTCGATCGGCGTCTGAAGGTTTTGAAGTCGGTCGGCAGCCTGGCGGCCGAACCTCTGCGCAACGCGCCCAAGGCCGAGGACTATTTGAAGATCATGGAATCGGCCCGCGCGATGATGGATTCGCCGGTCAAGCGCGCGTTCGACTATGCCCGACAGGAGAAGCCCGCCACGCTGGAAGCGTACGAGCCCAAGATCGCCCAGGGCGAAGTGCAGGACAAGTCGTACTATTTCGGCAAGCGGTTTGGTCACGGGCTGCTCTTGGCGCGGCGGCTGGTCGAAACCGGCGCGCGGTTCGTGCAGGTCGAATACCAGTACGGGCCGTTCCGCGGATTTGACATGCACGAAAACGGCCAGTCGCGGATGGTCGAAATGAAGAAGCAAATCGACGGGCCGATCGCGCAGTTGATCCGCGACCTGGCCGACCGGGGGTTGCTCGAGCGGACCCTGGTCGTGGTGGCCACCGAGTTTGGCCGCACGATTGCCAATCAGCCCAAGGCGGGCGTCGAGCCGATCGGTTTCGCCGAAAGCCAGTCGGGCGAGAACCTGGTGATCGAAGACGAAAAAATGTACGGCTTTCACGGCCACTTCAGCAGCGCCAACAGCCTGCTGTTTTTCGGCGGTGGTTTCAAGCCGGGTCTGGTCTATGGCCGCACGGCCGATCGCCATCCGATGGTGCCCATCGAGAACCCGGTTTCGCTCACCGACGTGCACGCCACGATCCACAAGGCCCTCGGCATTGCGCCCGACACGAACTACACCATCGAAGGCCGCCCGTTCTACCTGACCAAAGACGGCAAAGGCCAGGCCATCGACGCCCTGCTCTCCTAAAAAAGGTGTCAGGAACCTTTTTTTAGTGGACGCGTTGGCCGGGCTGGGCGCCGGAGTCGGCGCTGAGCAGGTAGATCTCTTGGCCGCCGGCGCCGGCCGCGACGACCATGCCTTCGCTCACGCCGAAAGTCATCTGTCGTGGCGCCAGGTTGGCGACGCAGATCACGAGCCGCCCGACCAGCGGGCCCGCTTCGTAGGCGCTTTTGATGCCCGCAAACACGGTGCGCCGCTCGTCGCCGCCCAACGAAAGCGTCAGTTTCAAAAGCTTCTTGGCCTTGGGCACTTCTTCGGCCGCGATCACGCGGGCCACGCGCAGATCGACTTTCGTAAAATCGTCGATGCCGATCACGTCGCCGACCAACGGCTCTTTTTCCAACGCGGCTCCGCTGTCGGCAACGGCCGCCGCGGTGGGCGCGGCGCCGGAAGTCGCAGGGGTCGGTTCGGGGGTGGCGGATTCTGACATGGCGGGTTCCTCTTTGCTTTCTGCGATCATGGCCTCGACCTGCGCGGCCTCGACCCGTTTGAGCATGTGGGTAAATTCGTGGACCGGCACGCCCACCAACGGCTGTTGGGCCTGTCGCCAATCGTCGATCGGTTGGCCCAGCAGTTCCTCGGTTTGCCGCTGCAAACCAGGCAGCACCGGCGACAAGTAGATCACCAGTTGGCGAAATAAATTCAAGGCGATCGTGCAACTCGCTTGCAGCTCGACGGCCCGGCCGCGATCGGCGCGCAGCTTCCACGGAGCGACGCTGTCGACGTATTGATTGGCCCGATCGGCCAGCGCCATCACCAGCCGCATGGCCCGATTGAAATCGCACGTCTCATAGGCCGCGGCGATCGCGGCTCCCTCGGCGGCCGCATGTGCAAACAGCCCGCCGTCGTCGGGATAGTCGGGCGACAGGCCCGTCTCGCGCACGAACTTAGCCGTGCGGCTGGCCAGGTTGACGACTTTGCCGACCAGATCCGAATTGATCTTGTTGACAAGCTCGTCGCGGTTCAGGTCCAAGTCGTCCAAGCCCGGCCCAAGCTTCGAGGCGTAGTAGTAGCGCAGATAGGCCGGGTTCAAATGGTTCAGATAGGTCGACGCGCGGACGAACGTGCCCTTGCTTTTGGACATTTTCTCGCCGCCGACAGTCAGAAACCCGTGGACGTGAACTTTCCTTGGCAGGCTGAAGCCCGCGGTCTTGAGCATGGCCGGCCAGAAGAGCGTGTGAAAATACGTGATGTCCTTGCCGATGAAGTGGTGAATCTCCACCTCGTCGTTACGCCACCAGGCGTCGAGCCGCTGGTCCTCGCGCCGGCACCACTCGGCCGTCGAGGCGATATATCCGATCGGCGCGTCGAACCAGACAAACCAATAGTTGCCGGGGCTGTCGGAGATTTCGAAGCCGAAATAAGGGGCCGGCCGCGAAATGTCCCAATCGCGCAGCGGCTCGCCCAAAAAATGGCCGGCCAGATAATTGGCGACTTCTCTTTGCAGATGATCGCCGGTCTGCGTCCAGGCGTTCAAAAAAGCGTGCAACTGCTCGACCTGCACGAACAGATGCGTCGCGTTGCGCAGTTCCGGCGTGGCTCCCGAAAACACGCTTCTCGGGTTCTTCAACTCGGTTGCGCTATACGCCGTTCCGCACTTGTCACAATTGTCGCCATATTGATCGGGTGAACCGCAGTTGGGGCAGGTTCCTTTGACGAACCGGTCGGCCAGAAACGTGCCGGCCACCGGATCGTAGAGCTGTGTCACTTCCTTCTCGCAGACCATGCCGGCCTGGCGCAAGCGGGCCCAAATCTCGCCGCACAGGGCCCGATTGTCGAGGCTGTGGGTGCTGCCGTAATTATCGAACTCGATCTGGAAGCGATCGAAATCGCGCAGGTGGGCCTGCCGCATGTCGGCGATCAGGGCCTCCTCGCCGCGGCCTTCCTGCCGGGCACGAATCATGATCGCCGTGCCGTGCGTGTCGTCGGCGCACAGATAGAGGCAGCGATGGCCGCGGAGCTTCTGAAAGCGGACCCAAATGTCGGTCTGGATATATTCGACCAGATGCCCCAGATGAATCGGCCCATTGGCATAGGGCAGCGCAGCGGTGACCAGGATTTTGCGCCCGGCGGTCGGATTGGATTGAGCGGTCACAGCGTGCAACTTGTCACGTTGCGAAAAAGGTGTCAGGAACCTTTTAAAAAGGTTCCTGACACCTTTTTCTGGATGCAGTAGAGGTTGTTGACGGCGCGGAAGAGGATTTGGCCGTGGCTGATGGCCGGCGAGGCATAACAGAACTCGCCCAGCTGGTTTTCGGCCACGATGTCCAGCTTCGGGCCGGGGCGAACAATCGTCGTATTGCCTTCGTCCGAGGTGAAGTACACCAGGCCGCCGGCCGATACCAGCGAGCTGCTGTAGTGCGTCCCCAGGCGTTCCATCCACAGCCGGCGTCCGCTATCGGCCTCAAAGCAACTGGCCACGCCGCCGTCGGACACGACCAGAAAATACTCGCCCGCGGCGATCGGTGAGGGGACGTAGCTGGCCGCCTTCCTCGTGCGCCAGGCGATGTGCGTGTCGGTCACGTTGCCCGAGCCGTCGGGACGTATGGCCATCATGTGCAGCTCGGGAAAGCCGGCGGTCAGAAACAGCAGCTTGCCGTTGAACACCATCGAGGCCACGAACTGCTCGGTCGGCCCGTCGATGATCCAATGCCGCGAGCCGTCGTGCGGATCGTAGCTGGCCACGCACTTGCTGCCCGAGAGAATCATCTGCGTCCGCCCGTCGAACTGGCGCACCAGCGGCGTCGAATAGCTGCGGGTTTTGTTCTCGCGGTCGACTTTCCAGATCGTTTTGCCGCTGGCCCGGTCGAGCGCTACCAGATAAGCATCGCCGTCGTGGTCGCCGTTGACGATCACCTTGTCTTCGAACAGCACCGGGCAACTACAGTAGCCATGCTTGCTCGAAAACGGGCCCGGCCGGACCAGCCAAAGTTGGCTGCCAGAAAAATCGTAGGCGGCCACCACCATTTCATTGCGGTCAAGAAACGTGACATAGACTCGCTGGCCGTCGGTGGCCGGCGTGCTGGAGGCGAAGCTGTTGAGCTGATGTTTTTCCTCCAGCGGCGATTCGAGCACGATCTGCTGCCAGAGCAACTTGCCCGTGGGGCGATCGAAACACAACAGCACGCGCTGCCGGGCGTCCTCCAGGCAGGACGCGATGAAGATGCGATCTTGCCACACGATCGGCGATGCGTGCCCCGTGCCGGGCACGGCGGCTTTCCAGGCGATCGCCTCCTGGTCGCTCCAATGGGTCGGAACCGACGGCTCCTGGCTGGTGCCATCGCCGCGCGGCCCGCGCCAGCCCGGCCAGTTTTCGGCGGCGGCCGAACTGCCCCACGCAAATATCGCCACGAACAACGGCAGAAACCATCGCCTCAGGGTCATTGTGCTACGCTCCCGGGGGTTGACCGGTGGTGGTTTCGAAAAGGGCTCGGAGATCCGCGGAGCGGGTACACGGCGGGAAACAACGATGTTAGCATGTGGGACGTGCCAAAACACGCGAAATCGTCGCTCGCGCGCCAAATCCGCCCTTTGCGGAACTTTTGACCGAAGTTACTATTTCCAGAAACTTTAGCATCCCTCGGTCCGCGTCGCTACTCATATTTGTGCCCCGCGCGACAGCGGTCCGGCGATCTTGTCTCCGTTTCGAACGAAGGCCTCCATGTCCTGGCCCGAATTTTCCTGGAATGCCAGCCCCGTCACCCAAGCGCAATTCACCCTGGGCGTGGTCGGCCTGGTCTTTGCCTTGCTGATGATCAGCCAGGTGACGCCCGACGTGATTCTGATCGGCGCCGTGGCGCTATTGTTGCTCACCGGCATCTTGACGCCCGGCGAGGCCCTGTCGGGCATGTCCAACGAGGGCATGATCACCGTCGGCGTGCTGTTTGTGGTTGGCGCGGCGGTACGCGAAACCGGCGGCGTCGATTTTATCGCCCAGCGGCTCTTCGGACGCCCCAAAAC
>JBGQKM010000278.1:0-7473 GCA_041499515.1 Planctomycetia bacterium
CTCCACCAGGTACCGCCGCAAAATAGCCAACTTCTCCGGTCCAGCAACCGTCTTGCGTTCGCGACTCATGGCATCCTCCAGGCTTCAGGGTTATGCTAACCCCAACACCCAGAAATTCCAGTTCCATCTGAAGCAGGACAGCGGCAAAGCCCGGGAGCTAAGCGAGTCGAGCGAACAGCGAAGGCGTGAGCCTCTCCGATAATCGCCCTCGCCATCATTGTGCCGGGGGGCGTGACATGCCCGCGGTGTTCAGGAAGTCGAGAACATCGGGGCCCCAGATCGCGATGCCGGCTTCCCAGCATGCGAAACCGCCGTGGCCCTCGGGGTGGCTCGTTCCAAACGGCGGGTAAAGTTTTGCCCGATTGATGCCGCCCCGATCGCGGATGAGCGGACCCAGGACTTCGCTGGGGCCGATGTTGTAGTCGTTTTTGGCCTGCAGCAGGAACAAGGGCGCTCGGGCCCGCTCGACGGCTTTGATCTCACGCTGGCGCAGCTCTGGATTCGCCCAGGACATCGCTCCGGGCGCGAAGGAAATGAAGGCCCGAACGCCGGCGTCGTGCTCGGCGGTGAGCAGCGTTTGAATCCCGCCGTAGGACACTCCCGAGACCGCGATCCGCGTCGGATCGACAGTCGGCTGCGCCTTGAGCCACGTCAACGCGGCCACGACGTCCTTGTTGTACAGTTCCTGGAGCTCGACGGCCTTGCGTTGCACGAGTTTGAGATCGTGGACCTGGCCTCGGTATTTCTCCAACGCGTCTTGAATGTACTCTCCCGGCGAACTGCCGTGCCCATGGCGGACCGGCAGAAACACCACGAAGCCATGGCTGGTGTAAAACTTTGCCAGTTCCGGATGTGCGGTGGGACGGCGTTCGCTGCCGTGGTTCCAAATAACTGCCGGGAAGGGGCCATCGCCCGATGGCTTGTAGATCCAGCCCTGCAGCATCAGTCCCTGGCTCGGAAACGACACGGAAACGGCCGTCTTCCGAAAGGCCTTCGCTTCATCGGACTGCACGTGGCGCTCGCTCGGTTCGTTGGCTTCGCCGCCCGACGACTCGCTCTGAGTGCGTCGGTCCGAGCGTGCATCGGCCGATTCCAATGCGTGCCGCTTGAAAAACTTCACGATCAACTCGGAGGCTTCGGCCGGAACGACGTGTCCTGCGGGATGGATGAACGTGACGACCGGCGCGTCTTGGTCCGAGGGATACAGCGTGCAGCCAGGGCCCCAGGGCTCGCCTTGTTCCGAGCAGCCGTTGTGGCGGCGCACCGATTGGATCGTCTGCTGCGCGGTGGCGAATGAGACGACGCGGTCGTTTTCGCCCGCGATGTGCAAGACCGGTCGACGTTCGACCAGTTTGAGCTCGGGCGTCAGCCGGCCGGCGCAGGGCGCGAAGGCCGCGAAGATTTTTCCGCGAGCCGCCAAGAGCAAATAGTCAAAAGACGCGCCGTTGGAAAATCCGCTGGCGTAGATGCGACGGTCATCGACCTTGTATTTCTCGTGGAGCGTGGCCAGCACGGCATCGAGGAATTTCAGGTCGCGGTCTTTCTCCTGGCTTGGAAGAACCTGCCAGCCGCTGCGCAGTCCCTGGGGATCGACTTTGCTCGGCGTCGGAAGGCCTTGCATATAAACAACGATTGCCTGCGGCCAGAGCTGCTGGAATCGCATGCCCTGAGCCGCCCTGTGCATGTTGCCGCCGTGACCGTGAAAAGCAAAGACCAGCGGTGCTCCGGCTTCGTCGGCGGCGGCCGTCGGCGCGAAGACCAGCGCTTCGCGCTGAACGCCCTCGACCGTCCATTCCAGCGTGACGGGTTCTGCCGCAAAGCCGGTGGCGGACAAGGCGCCGGCAAATATCATCAGGCCACCGAGTATTTGAGCGCGCCGGAACATCGCGAACCTCTTTGATCAATTAAACCGGCTTTACTCTAGCATGCTCGTTGTCCGGCAATCAACTTATCAGCCAAGCAACTCCGCGTCGGCTAAAGATACCGCTCGAGAATGCGACGCGTGGCCGGGTCGAGTTGACGCGTGTCTTCGATCAGGTAGCGAATGCCCTGGGCGTCGATCAGCAGGGCCCGATGCGGGCCGAGGCGGCGCACGTCGTCACCGCTATTGAGTAGAAAACGCGTGAGGCCACGATCGGTTTCCACCTCCCACTCGGTCGGCTCGCTGTCGGCTGGCACGCTCAGCACACGACGAATCAGCGGCACGAATTCACGCCGGGCCAGGTCTTGCTCCAACACGCGACGCACCTCGGGCGTCAGGGTCATCGCGTCTTCGATCGAGACCAGTTCGTTGCCTTCGGAGTCGCAGATCGAAACCCAATGATCGGGATCGGAGATCGGAAAGCCGCGCACCGGCTCGACGGGCCAGTGCCGGACCCCCTCGGCATCGATCAACACGAGCCTTCCCCAGGCGTCGTGTTGCAGGTCGAAATCACCCATTTGGTCATCTTGACTAGTCATCATTCAGCCCCAACCCCTCATAGTTCCCGTTTGGCAGGTTTGTTTCTCAGTGAGGGCCTTTTCAATCAACTCAGATGCCGTATTCTATCTAGCAACCCACTCGACCCACTCGAGACTGCTTTCTTGGGCGTGTTTACTTGATGTAGGCAACCGATACGCTCTGAAATCCCTTTTGTTCCGCTCCTGTGTCGTTTATCCGATAGTCCATAATCCTTGAAAAGTACGGTATCTGGGAGGTTCTGATGTGTCATCATAATGATTCACAATGTCATCGGACTGATGTCTATTACTCTTGAGCTTTGGCAAAGACCCTCAAGTACCGAACTTGCCTGAAATTATTATTCTGTGTTCCGCCGAACGGTGCTGATGTCATCGGAACCCAAGCAGAATAAGCAGTTGCGATGTATTGATCGCCCCGCAGGCGGCCGTCCGGAGCCACCGCTCTCCGGCGTCGGGGGCCAGTGGCATGGTACCTGCTTCGCTTGTGTTGGGCTAGGTTCCGACCCGGGCATGATTCCCGATCAAATCTTACATGCCTGGTGTGCGAAGAGCTCTGGCCAGCCGATGGGACCATGATTCAGTGAAACAGGCAACGTGAATCGAGAGTTAAAGCGTTCCGATTGAGCAGTTTAAGTTCGTTACTTCTCCCTTCCGACAAGACTCCATCGTAGTGGATGCTTGATGACTCGACCAGGCGCAAGGGTCGAGTGCCGTAGGCGGCATCGGGCGGGCACAGGTTCTGACACAGCCTTGCACAGCAGTTGGAGTTAACTGAAGTTTTATGGAATTCCGCAAGGTCCTCGCGTTACGCGGACCCAACATTTGGGCAAATTTTCCAGTGCTGGAGGCCTGGGTCGATCTCCAGGAGCTCAGCGACAGCCCGTCGGACCAATTGCCCGGCTTCAACCAGCGCCTCAAGACATGGCTGCCGAGCCTGGAAGAGCACCGCTGCAGTGCCGGCGAATCGGGTGGATTCTTCGAAAGGCTGCAACGCGGGACCTATCCGGCCCATATCCTGGAGCACGTGACGCTCGAGCTGCAGACGCTCGCCGGTACTCCGGTCGAGTTTGGCCGCGCTCGCGAAACCTCCAAGGCGGGCGTCTATCAAGTCGTCGTCGAGTACAAGGAAGAAGAACTCGCCCGGGCATGTCTTACAGTCGCCCACGAATTGTGTCTGGCGGCAATTTACGACAAGCCATTTGACACCGCGGGCGAGCTCCGCAAACTACGGGATCTGGCCCACGAGGTCTGCCTGGGACCGAGCACCGGAGCGATCGTCCGCGCGGCCCAAGCCCGCGGCATTCCGATCCGCCGGCTGAACTCGGGCAGCCTGGTGCAATTGGGATATGGCGCGCACCAGCGGCGGATTCTGGCGGCCGAGACCGACCGGACCGGTGCCATCGGCGAGTCGATCGCGCAAGATAAAGAGCTCACGCGCACGCTGCTCAGTCAGGCCGGCGTGCCGGTGCCGTCGGGCCGGCCGGTCAAAGATGCCGAAGACGCTTGGGAAGCGGCCCAGGAAATTGGTTTTCCGGTCGTTGTCAAACCCCAATACGGCAACCAGGGCCGCGGCGTGATCACGAACCTGACCACTCGCCAGCAAATCGTGGACGCATTTGCCAATGCCCGCGAAGAGGGCACGAGCATCATGGTCGAAAAGTTCGCGCCGGGCGACGATTACCGAATTCTGGTGATCGACGGCAAGATGGTCGCCGCCGCCCGCCGCGAATCGGCCCAGGTGACCGGCGATGGCCGTTCGACGATCGGCCAACTGGTCGATGAAGTCAATCGCGATCCGCGCCGTAGCGACGATCACGCCACGGTGCTGACCACGATCAAACTCGATCCGATCGCGCTGGCCGTCTTGAGTGAGCAAGGTTTTACGCCCGACTCGACGCCGCCGGCCGGCACGCGCGTGCTGGTGCGTCGCAACGCGAATTTGAGCACGGGTGGAACGGCGGCCGACGTGACCGACCTGGTTCATCCCGAAATCGCGGCCCGGGCAATCGAGGCCGCCAAGATCGTCGGGCTGGATATCGCGGGCGTCGACGTGGTGGTCAGCGATATTTCTCGCCCACTGGAATCCCAGGGGGGCGTGATCGTGGAAGTCAACGCCGCTCCGGGGCTGCGGATGCACTTGCAGCCCTCCTCGGGCAAACCGCGCATGGTGGGCGAGGCGATTGTCGAGAGCCTGTTTCCCGATGGGCAAACGGGCCGCGTTCCGATCGTGGCCGTCACCGGCGTGAACGGTAAAACGACCACCACCCGATTCATCGCGCACATCCTGCGATCGATCGGTCGAAAGGTCGGCATGACTTGCACCGACGGCATCTTCATCGACCAGCGCCGCATCGAAGCCGGCGATTGCAGTGGCCCCTTGAGCGCCCAGGCGGTGCTCATGAACCCGAGCGTGGAAGCGGCCGTGCTGGAAACGGCCCGCGGCGGCATCCTGCGCGCCGGCTTGGGTTTCGATCGCTGCGACGTGGCGGTGGTGACCAATCTCGGCGAAGGCGATCACCTGGGACTGTCGGAAATCGAAACGTTGGAAAAGCTGGCAGCCGTCAAGCGGACGATCGTCGATGCCGTGTCGGCCAAGGGGGTGGCCGTGCTGAAGGCCAACGATCCGCTGGTCGCGGCGATGGCTCGCGATTGCAAAGCCTCGGTGATTTTCTTTGCCCTCTGCGGCGACGATCCGGTGATGATGGCCCACCGCTGCCAGGGCGGACGCGCGATCTTCGTGCGTCACGATACGGTGATTGTCGCCGAGGGCGAGGTGGAGATCCCCTTGGTGGCGCTCGAGAACGTGCCGCTGACGCACGGCGGACGGATTCCCTTCCAGGTCGAAAATGCGTTGGCGTCCGCGGCGGCCGCCTGGGCCCTGGGGATCCCGCGAGACGCGATTCGCGCCGGGTTGGAATCGTTCGCCGCCGACTTGAAAAACGTGCCAGGCCGCTTCAACTTGCTCGAAATCGGCGGGGCCACCGTGATCGTCGACTACGGACACAATGTCTCGAGTCTGTCGGCGCTGATCGAAGCCATCGAGCAGTTTCCGCAAGGCCACCGCACGATCGTCTATTCGGCCGCCGGCGATCGTCGCGATTGCGACCTGGTTCGCCAGGGCGAGCTGTTGGCACGGGCCTTTGATTGCGTGATCCTGTACGAGGATCATTATCTTCGCGGCCGTGCCGAAGGCGAAATCATGAACTTGTTCCGCCAAGGCTTGGGCGGCGGCCAGCGCGTATCGGAGATCCAGGAATTTCGCGGCAACATCAAGGCCATCGAAAGCGCCCTGCGACAGGTGCGCACCGGCGAGCTGCTGGTGGTGCAGGCCGACAAGATCGGCGAGACCATGGACTTTTTGAACAAGTTTCTGGCCGTCCGCGGCGCGGGGCACGAAATCGAGCTGCGCGAAGCCATCGATGCGCCCTCGCCCGACGCGGCCGTGTATTACGCCTCGCAAATCGTCGACTAGGCAGCGACTCAAAAGCGTGCCGTACTCTCGGCGGTCGCGGCTACATGCGCCAGTTGTCCGGCAGGATCGCCCCCTTCTGCACGCAGGCGATGCCGTCGCGGATCATCGCTTCGGGCGTTTCTTCGCTGGCGTCGACGCCCGCGTCGTTGGCAATCCGCACGTTGCGGCCGATGCGGCAGTTCTTGTCGATGATCGCGGTGTCGATGACGGTTCCGGCGCCGATGCCCACTCGGGGCAGTCCGGCGGCCGTGGCCTGGGCCACTTCTTCGGCGCTTTCATACTCGTCGCTGCCGATCAGGATGGCATTGCGAATCGTCACGTCGCGTTCGATCCGGCAGCGCAGGCCGATCACGCTGTTTTCGATGATGGCGCCGGTCTCGATCGCGCAGCCGTCGGCGATCAGGCTGTTGCGGACCGTGACGCCGTCGAGCCGCGACGGAGCTAAAAAGCGAGCCCGAGTATAAATCGGCGCGCTGGCCGAAGCCAGATCGAACGGCCGGTCGGCGGCGGCCAGCGCCAAGTTGGCGTCGTAGAACGAGCGAATCGTGCCGATGTCTTCCCAATAGCCGTCGAACAAGTGGACCTGCACGCGATGGGTCCGCGTGGCCGCCGGAAAAATCTCGCGGCCGAAATCGTGATAGTCGGTTTTCGTCAGCAGCTTGACCAGGGCCTCGCGATTGAACAGATAGATGCCCATGCTGGCCAGGCAATCGCGGCCGCCGCTGGGGATTCCATGAGCGTCGATCCAGGCCGGGTCCGTGCGCACCATGTCGATTTCGCGATCGGTTTGCGGCTTTTCCAGAAACCCGGCCACGCGGCCGCTGTCGTCAACGCGCATCAGACCCATGCTGCGGGCCGTTTGCCGATCGACCGGCATCGAGGCGATCGTGACGTCGGCCTTCGACGCCCGATGCGTGGCCATCATCTCTTCGAAATTCATGCGATACAATTGATCGCCGGACAGAATCAGCACGTGATGGTAATCGTCCTGGTCGATATAGCGCAGGTTTTGTCGCACGGCGTCGGCAGTGCCCTGATACCAATTGGACGTATCGAGCGTTTGCTGGGCCGCCAGGATTTCGACGAAGCCTTCGTTGAATTGATCGAAAGTGTACGTGCGGCGAATGTGGCGGTGCAGACTGACCGAATTGAATTGGGTCAGCACGTAAATCCGGTTCAGGCCGCTGTTGATGCAATTGGAAAGCGGAATGTCGATCAAGCGATATTTTCCGGCCAGCGGCACCGCCGGCTTGGAACGGTATTTGGTCAAGGGATACAGCCGGGCTCCTCGGCCGCCGCCCAGCACCAGCGTGATCACGTTCCGCATGCGATTTCCTCGTGAGCGTTCAATGCTATAGAGCGTTTTGCCTGGAACTTCGCGCGGGCTAGCGGGTCACGAAGTTGACCATCCGGCCCGGGACCACGACGACTTTGAGCACGGTCTGGCCCGAGAGCAGTTCGGCGATGCGGGCATCGGCGCGGGCCGCCTGTTCGGTGTCGGCGGGCGAGGCGTCGACCGGCACCGTGATTCGGGCCCGCAA
>JBGQKM010000279.1:0-7431 GCA_041499515.1 Planctomycetia bacterium
CAACGGCTAAGGTAAATGGGACCTCCGGCGGCCAATCAACACCAGCTCCAGGGTTGGAACACGCGCCTATGGACCAGAACCAGCCGATCGTCCCGCAGCACGTGCGATTTTCTCGACGCACGGCCGTTCAGGCCGGGGCCATCGGGCTGTTGAACCTGGGCATGAATCACCTGGCCGGCCTGCGGGCCCTGGCGGCGCCGTCGGACCTTGCCGCCGCCGCGGAGCCGAAAGCCAAGGCGGTGATCTACATCTTTCTGTCCGGCGGGCTGGGACAGCACGATAGCTTCGACATGAAGCCCGACGCCCCGGACACGATCCGCGGCGAGTTCAAGCCGATCGCCACCCGCACGCCCGGCGTGCAGATTTGCGAACATCTGCCGATGCTCGCCGAGCGGAGCCACCTGTGGGCCCTGGTTCGCTCGCTGGCGCACGCCTATCCGGACCACTCCACGGGACATCTGCTGATGCTCACCGGCCGCTCGCAGCCGCCGGTGGGTTTTGACCTGAGCAAACCGAAGCCGACCGATTGGCCGTCGATGGCGGCGATTGCCCACGCGGTTTGCCCGCCGCGAAACAACGTCCCCCCGGCGGTCGTGCTGCCCGAGATCCTGATCCATCGCGAGGGCCGGGTGATTCCCGGCCAGTTTGCCGGCGAAATGGGTGCGCATCGCAATCCAATGTTCGTCACCTACTCGCGTTTCAATGCGCTGTCGTACGGCGCCTGGCCCGAATACGGATTCCATCACGCCCGCGGCGGCGAGAACCCCAAGGACTTCACCTTTCAGGCCCCCAACCTGTCGCTGCCGGCCGGCATGGAGACCGGGCGGTTCAACGAGCGGTTGGACTTGCTCAAGGCGATCGGGCGGCAGCAGGCGACGCTTTCGCGGGTAGCCGAAAACGAGCCGTTTGACCGCTATCGCCAGAAGGCGATTTCCCTGTTGACCGATCGCCAGACGCAACGCGCCTTCAACGTGGCCGATGCCGATCCCAAGCTGCTGGACCGCTATGGCCGCAACACGTTCGGCTGGTCGCTATTGATCGCGCGGCAACTGATCGAGGCAGGCGTGAGCATGGTGCAAGTCAACCTGGGCAACGACGAAACTTGGGACACGCACGGCAACGCCTTTCCGCACTTGAAAAACTATCTCTTTCCGCCGACCGATCGAGCCGTTTCGGCCTTGCTGGACGACCTGGCCGAGCGGGGATTGCTCGATTCGACGCTGGTGGTGATGGCCGGCGAAATGGGACGCACGCCGAAGATCTCGACGCTGCCCCAGTTTTATGCCAAGCCGGGCCGCGACCATTGGGGCACGCAAACCGTCTTCTTCGCCGGCGGCGGAGTGCACGGCGGAAACATCATCGGCGCGACCGACAAGATCGGCGCCTATCCCACCGCCCATCCGCAAAAGCCCGACAACATGGCCGCCACGATCTACCAGGCCCTGGGCATCCCGCGCGAACTGGCCTGGCACGACGAGGCCAACCGGCCCCACTTCGTCTATCACGCCGACCCGATTCCGGGCTTGATGTAACCAGCCGGTCGAGCGTCACGTGCCCCGCGTTCTAGAGCACCGCTTCGTAGCAGGTGCGGCTGGCGTCGCACGCGCGGCGATTGACCAGTTGGTCGTCGGGGCCGAACGCGTGCTGGGTCTTGATGCACCAGCAGTGGCCGCTGCCCATCTGCTCGATGTCGGCCGGCGGCTCCATTTGGCCGGCCACGTAGATGGCCTTCGATCGCAGGTGCCGGCAGACCGGTTGCAGCGGTTCGGTGGGCTCGTCGAACGAACGTTCATACATCATGGCTGGGAAGTCCTAAAAAAGTGGTTGGTGGTTGGTGGGTAGTGATTGGAGACGGAAGGCGGGAGAAGCAACGAGGAAGATGATGGCGAATTCATTTCATCTTCTAACCACTACCCACTAACCACGAACCACGAACCACTAATCACTACTCAAAATCCTCCGGTTTCCAGGCCGGCAGCCAGCAGCAGGGCCCGTTTCACCGCGACGCGGGCCAACTGCACTTTGTATTGGTTGTTGGCCAGCGGCGTGGCGACCGACACCGCGGCATCGCCGGCGGCCTCGGCCGACGCGTCATTCACCGGCGAACCCACAATACTCTCGGCCGCTTCGCGCGACAGCCAGGGCATGGGCGCCACCTGGCCCAGCACGATCCGGGCCTCGGCCACTACCCCGCCCCGCATCGCCAGCGACGCCGCCGCGGCGACCAGCGGATAGTCCGGGCCGCTGCCGTGTTGCACCTCGTAACTGGCGCTGGTGCGACCGTCGGGCGGTGGCAGCAGTATTTGAGCGACGAATTGGTTGGGTTCCAGATTGTGTTCGCGCTGCCGCTCGTCCTTCGGCGTGCGAAACAGAAATTCCAAAGGCGCGGTCGTTTCGTCGCCGGCGTCGGGACCGAGAATCCGGACGCTCGCGCTCAGTGCGATCAGGGCCGGGGCCAGTCGCGACGGGCAGACGAATTTTGCCGGGCCCGTGTTGCCGAAGATGGCATGGTAGCGATTGTCTCCCTCGGCCACGGCCCGCCCGCGCTCGGCCAACAATCCCTGGCCGCCGCGAAAATACCAGCAGCGCGGCCGCTGGCACAATTCGCCCCCCAGCGTGCCCTGGGCTTGCAATTGCAGGCTGTGGATGGCGCGAATCGCCTGTTGCAGGGCCGGATAGTCCTGCGACAACGGATGGTCCAGCAAATCTTCGAGCGTCACCATCGCGCCGATCCGCGCGCCCTGCGAGTCGGCGTCGATCGTCTTGAGCGAATCGACGCGACCTAAACTCACCACGCGGTCGGGCGTGACGAGCATTTTTTTCATCAGGCCGATCAGATCGGTTCCCCCGGCCAACACTTCCGTCCTGCCCCTTTGGGCCGAGAGGAGCTCTAAAACCTCTTGCTCGCTTTCGGGCGCGGCATATTCAAAAGCTTTCATCAGGCATTCCTCGCTTTCAAGGTGTCCACAACCCGCTTGGGCGTGATCGGCAAGACCGGCACGCGCAGGCCCAAGGCATTGCACACTGCGTTGGAAATCGCGGCGCCGGGACTGATCACCGGCGGCTCGCCCAGGCCAATGACGCCGCGCGATCGTTCGGCATCGGGCTCATAGAGTTGCACCACCAGCTCGCCGATGTCGCCCAGTCGAGGCAGGCGATAGTCGGCCACTTCGGCATTGAGAAACGCGCCGCTCTTGGGGTCCATGATGCGTTCTTCGAACAGCGCATACGCGATGCCCATGATCATGGCGCCGTAGATCTGGCTCTCGGCCGTTTTATGATTCACGACCAGGCCCATGTCCTGCACGGCCACGAATTTTTTCATCTTGACCACGCCCGTTTCGCGGTCGACGGCCACTTCGGCCATTTGTACTCCGGCCACGCCCGAGCTGGACAGCTTCGATTTGGGGCCCGGCGCGCCGCGCCCCTTGACCTCTAGCGGGTTCATGCCCAGCAGGCTGCAAGCCTCCTTCCAACTGAGGCTCTTGCTGGGGTTGCCCTGGTCCTGGATGCGACCGTTCTTGGCCACCAGGACGTTGGGCTCGACTTGCAGTTTCTTGGCCACGAGCTCGTTGAGCTGCACAAGCGCGTCCTCGCCGGCGCGGCGGTTCGATTCGGAAACGCCGGCCACCGTGGTGCTTCCGCCCGAGGGACCGCTGGCCGGATATTTCGAGCTGCCGATATTCACCTTGATGGCCGAAATCGGCAAGCCAAACGTTTCGGCCAGCACGATCGCGATGACCGTCCGCGTGCCGGTGCCCAGGTCCTGGCTGGCGAGAAACGTTTCGACGCCGCCGTCGGGATGGATCTTGACCAGGCAACTCGACGGGTGTCCGCCGCCCTGCCAGGTGTGAATCGCCATGCCCAGGCCGCTGACGATCGATCCCTGGGCCGGCCCCCTGCCGTGCGAATGCCACTTGGCTTTCCAATCCATCAGCTTGGCCGCGATTTTCATCTCTTCGGCATACACCGCCGCGCGTTCCTTGGGCACGTTGACCAGGTTGCGCATGAAAACGTCGTAGCTGTCCAGCCCGAGTTTTGCCGCCACGTCGTCGACCGCGGTTTGCGACATGGCGCAGCCCTGCGGATGGTTCGGAGCGCGCCAGGCGCGGACCGGCGCCGTGTTGATCTTGACGTTGGTCACGCGGCGTCGATAGTTGGGCGGAACGATCACATAGGGCACCACGTCCTGTCCCACCGGCGCGCCGCCCACCCCGCCGGCCGACCAGTGGTGCGAGTCCCAGACCGTGATCACGCCCTCGGAATCGGCGCCGACTTTCACCTCGGCAAAGCCCGAGGGACGCGAGCCGCCGTTTTTCAGTTCCAGGTCGCGGTCGAGCATCAGCTTGACCGGGCGGCCGAGGTCGCGCGATAGTTGGGCGGCCAGTAGGCCCCAGGTGTCGACGGCAAACTTGCTGCCGAATCCGCCGCCGATGTAATCGCAGTGCACGGTGACGTCGTCGGCCGTGACCTTCAAAGCGCTATATCCGCCCGCCGAACTCGAGACGGCCTGCGTCGAGAGGTGTGCCGTCAACTTGCCGTCGGTCCACTCGCACGTCGAGCCGTGCGGCTCCAGGCACATGTGCGTGATGGCGTGAATGCCGTAGCGGCCTTCGACCACGGCGGCGGCTTCCTTGAACAGTCGGCCGAACTCCTTTTCTTCGAATTCTTTTTTGTCCTCGTTATCCCCCGGTTCGCGCTTCAACTGTACTTTGCCCCCCGATTTGCTGGTCCGCTTGGCCGCTTCGGCCGCGGCCAGGTCCTCGTCGTTGACAAACACGTCGAGCTGTTCATAATCGGCCCGGATGGCGGCCAGGCCCTCGGCCACGGCGCCTTCGGTTTCGCCCACCACGCAGGCGATCAGATCGCCGTGCCAATTGAGCTCGTCCCCCGCCTTGTGGATCGCATGCACGGCCACTACGCCTTTGACTTTCTCGGCGGCTCCGATGTCCAGCGATTTGAGCTTGCAGTGCGCGTGCGGACAACCCAGCACGCGGGCCAGCAGCACCTTGTCGGGATTGATGTCGTAACTATATTTCGCCGCGCCGGTGCATTTGGCGCTGCTGTCGATTTTGTCGTGGCTCCCACCCAACACTGAAGAGTTGGCGCGATCGGGCCAAACGTATTCAACCATTTCCAGCTCCTTTCACCACGTCGAGGACCGCCGGAATGATATTGGCATAGGTGCCGCAACGGCACAGGTTGCCATTCAAGCCGGAGCGAATCTCCGCCTCGGTCGCTTTGGGATGCTTCTGCAAAAATGCCTTGACCGCCATCACGAAACCGGGCGTGCAGAAACCGCACTGCGAGGCGTCGTGATGCGCGAAGGCGGCCGGCACCGGGTCGATCTTCGCGCCGCCGAGGCTCTCGACGGTTTGAATTTTCTTGCCGACGCACTCCAGTGCCAGCATCGTGTTGGCGCTGATTGGCTTGCCGCCGACAAATACCGTGCTGCCGCCACTGGAACCGTCGACGCTGATCGGCTTGGCGCCGGTCAGGTTCAAGCCATAGCGCAGCGCCTCGAGCAGCGTCGTGCGCGGCTCGACCTGCACCTTGTGCGATTGGCCGTTGACGTCCAAGGTGATCGTCGTCAGGCCGGCGACGACCGAAGTTGCCTTGGCTTCTTCGGCGGCCAGGGCCGCAGTGCCGGCCAGGGCCGAGGCGGCCGCGGCCGCTCCAGAACCTTTGAGAAACGCGCGGCGGCTGAAACCGGATTGGCCGTGCACTAGTTGTTCGGATTTACTCATGCGAGGCCCCTTAGCCATGCTGGAGATGTCAGAAGACTGGATCGAAGCGCAAACACCGACGCGAGAAACGCGAATTCCTGAGTGTTATAAGCATCCAGCGGGCGCTTCGCAAGCGCCGCGGCCGCGCGATCGGGGGGATTATCTGGCGGCGGCCCCAGGGGCTTCGACCCGCTCCAGTCGCAGCCGCGTCGGGCCCTGGCAGCACTCGCACGGCTTGAGAATGGTCATCGAAATGGCGCAAACATCGCACCAATAATCGATTTCATACTTTCCGTCGGGCTTCGTCTGGAATACGCGAATGACCTGGATCATCGGCACGCCGGCATAGCGGCGGACCAGCAGTTCCAGGTCCACCTCGCGCAATCGCGGATCGACCATGAACGCCCGGCCCCGCGTGTCAGCAACGATCGGCATCAACTGGCCATCGGAGGTTTCCAGTGCCACGGCCGATTTGGCGGCATCCGGCTCGGTCGTCACGCCATATAGCCGCTTGAGGCCCTCGTCGAGCCAAACGACTTTTCCGCGCACGGTCTGGGTGGTGAAAGCCCGCGACGACGCGACCTTGGCTTTAACCCCGCTGCTTGGGGCGTTCGGCCGATCGCTCGGGCCGGCCGTTTCGGCGGCGATCAGCAAGCCCAAAACGCCTAACACGAGCACCAACGGCCCCGTGCTTTGCAGAACTGGATAACGCTGGCGCATGGTGCCGGGCCTGCTTTTTCGAGCCGCGAGTTCAAGCTACTCGGCCGCCTTGCCCACGACGATCAGCTCCAAAGAGAGCTTGCCCCCCTTAGCGTCCTTGCCGGCCAATCGCAGGGTCCACCAGCCTTGCTCCTCGAGGTGACGCAGCGCGGGGGCCGCGCCCGGCGAGGCTTTGACCAGCGGCATGATCGCCGGATGGGTCGATTCGGCCGACTTAGCGCTGGTCTCCAACAAATCCATCTCGGCTATTGGCTCTGGCGATCGATCGGCACTGGCCGGCAGCATCAGCAAGAAATCGCGCGTCTCGAAAGTGCCCACGTGATTGCCGTCGACCGGCTGATTGGCATAGCGCAAAGTGTAGACGCCCGCGGGGATTTCCTGACCGCGAAAATCGGCCCCCGCTCGGGCAAAGCGACGCGCGCCGACTAGCGTCCCCGGCTCCAGTGGAAACAACACGGTCTCCGACGCCTCGAAGTCGGCCTTGGCGGTCCATTGTTTGGCGGGCAAGATTTCGCAAACGACCCGCTTCTCGCCCAGCAGGACCTTGAACCCCGTCGGCGAAAGTTGCGCCGCGATCTCGGCCGACAATTGGCCGCCGGGCGCCTCCTTGATCGTTTCAACCCGATATTCGCCCGCCAGGGCCCAAGCGGGCGCAACCATCGCGAGGGCCGCCCATGCAAAGGTCCACTTGATGTGCATGCTCATGGAATCTTTTCAGTAGGAGAAGCTGGCCACGAAGGCGCTGCGCGTGCCGGGGTTCGACCAGTGCGTGCCCAGGCCGGGGCCCGAGAAGCGGCCTTCGACGGTGAAGGCGGCCGCGGCGTTCTTCACGTCGCACAGTGGGGGATAGAACGTCTTTTCGTTCGAGCAGACGCAATCGCCGCTTCCCAATTTGCGGGTCACGATCTCGGCATAGTCGCCCGCGGCGAGCTGGCCGATCGTGGCGAAGTGATCGACCGTCATGTCGATCGGCGCCGTCAGAACC
>JBGQKM010000280.1:0-7359 GCA_041499515.1 Planctomycetia bacterium
AAACGTATCGTAACTCTCGCTGTCGTAACGGTTTTCGGTCTGTCCTATGTGCAAACGGCGTCGGCCAAGTCCGGCGGTTCGAGCAACCACGGCAGCCAGCACTCGAGCATGCAACGTTGCGACAGAGACCGCGGCGACAAGGATCGCGGCAAAGACAAGGATCGTTGCAAGGACAAGACCCCGCCGAAGCACATGGGCGGCTCCCAGACTGGCCCCATCGGAACCCCGGAAAACCCGTTCAAGCCGGTGAAGGTCACGAAAGATGGATTCGAGTTTGTGAACGGTCACTGGGAACGAGCCAGGGCCCGACAGCAGACCATCGTCGATCCGACTTTGGTTGGGCCCGTGGTTCGCGATCACCGCAACACCACGCTCGGCGGATATCACTACAACCCGACCCAGTACGCCCCGGGCGGCGTCACGGTGACCAACACCAACGGTAAGGGCAAAGGAAATATCACGCCAACCTCGGGTTTCGCCGGCACCGTCCGCGATCATCGGGGCACAGGCAACAACGACGTGATCGGCGTCGGCGGAAGCCCTGTCGACACGGCCATCAACGGCCTGTCCGGGCTCGGCAGCGCGATCGGCAACGGCCTGTCAGGGCTCGGGAACACGATCGGCAACGACCTGGCGGGACTCGGCAACCTCTTTGGGCTTTGAGACGGCTCGATTCGGTTCCAACGTTCGCGATCACCGCAGCATCGAGACGACCGTTTGCCGCCAAAACCGGGGATAACTCAAAGCGAGTTACCCCGGTTTTTTTGCGCGCCGGCCGGGAAAAAGGGGGGGCAAATTCCAAGCCGGTCGGGCGCGGGATTGGCGCGGCGGGTTACGGTGTTTTTGGCACGTGCGCGAAGGGCCGGCTTGGCGCATCCATTCGGGCAGGGGTTAAAGAAGTGAGCCGTTTGACGGGCTTGGGAGAGGGGGACAGCCCGTTTTGTTCCGAGGAAGAGCGCAAAAGCAGGACAGCCACCGGCGGTTTTGTCCGCTGACTGTACCTTTCAGCTAGGCGATCAACCTGCCGGAGAGGCCGAAGCGGCGTTGAAATCGGGCCGAGCGGTGCCTGGCGTACCATTCGCGACGCGCTTTGTCAGGGCTGTGTCGGCGTTTACGCTTTCCGTCTGGCATGGCTCGACTCCTTACGCTCAAGAGATGACTGCCTCTACCATCCACGAGGCGCAAAAGCGTCCGGATTGTTACAGGAGTGCAATTTTGGCTGGGCAAAAACCAGAAAAGTTTTCCCGAGGCACGCAAGCGGTTACACTGAGGACCGTTGGGCATGCAACCGAACAAGGGCATCCGTGATGGAAAGCGATGAGTTGCTCATCGGCCGTGTCAAGCAGCACGATTTGGACGCGCTGGCCGATTACCTCGTCGCCTGCCGCAAACCGCTCTCCGCGTTCATCGACCGCCAGTTGGGCGCCGCTTTGCGACGCAAGATCGAAGTCGATGACATCCTTCAAGAGGTTAGCGCCGAGGCGGTCCGCTCGCTGGGCGAGGCGGAGTTCGACCATCGCGATCCGTTTGGATGGCTATGTCAGCTTGCCGAGAGACGAATCATCGACGCCCATCGGCGCTATTTTGCCGCCCAGAAACGCAACGCCCTGCGCGAGGTTCCGCTGGGCAGCCCGGGCGCCGACTCGCAACACGCCGGCCTGATCGACGTGCTGGCGGCCTCTTTCACCACGGCCACCCAGGCACTCTCGCGCAAAGAGCGTGAGATCCACCTGATGGCGGCCCTGGCGACGCTGCCGCAGGAGCAGCGTGAAGCTCTGCAACTGCGCTACGTCGAGGGGCTGCCATCGAAGGACATCGCCGAGCGGCTGGGCAAGTCCGATGGCTCGGTGCGCGTAATGCTCACCCGGGCACTCGCCCGCTTGCAGCAGATGCTCGCCGGCGAAAGCCCGCCTCGCTAGACAATTCGGGGTCGGTATACTGACGCTGCTGGACAAAAACCGCGGCGCCCCAGCGGTATCCAGCCGCCGGACGGCGATCGCGCGATTTGGCGAAATACATTGCAGGAGCGACCTTCATGTCCCAAGTGGCCGACAGCCTGGTCGAACCCGACACTTCGCGGATTTGGCAGCAGCTGTTGGAGCACCTCGATGCATTCATCGCGGCCTGGAAAGACACTTCCCAGCCGCCGGTACTGGCCGACTTTTTGCCCAAGGCTCCCCAGGCCCTGCGCCGGTTGACACTGATCGAGGCAATCAAAGTCGACCTGGAAAACCGCTGGCAGGCTCGGCGCTGGCCGAAGACGGTCGAAGATTACCTGCGCGAATTTCCCGAATTGGTCACCGACGGCGGCGTGCCTTGCGAAATCGTTTATGAGGAGTACCACGTTCGCCGCCGACTGGGCGACGACGTATCCATGGGCGACTATCTCGATCGGTTTCCCGCGCACCAGAGCGAATTGCGTCAACTCTTGCAGCTGGAAAGTCCCGAGCAATCGGCCGCGCTGGTGAGCGTCCAGCGCGTTCCCACCTTCGAACCGGGACAGCAGATCGACGATTTCGATCTGCTGGCATCCTTGGGCAAGGGCGCATTTGCCACCGTGTTTCTCGCACGACAGCGTTCGATGCAGCGGCTGGTGGCCCTCAAGGTCTCCGGCGATCGGGGTGCCGAGCCGCAAACGCTGGCCCAGCTCGATCATCCGCACATCGTGCGCGTGTTCGATCAGCGGCGCTTGCCGGCGCTCAAGCTGCGACTGTTGTACATGCAGTATGATGCCGGCGGCACGCTGCAGGACGTGGTCAAGCATGCCCGGCAGATTGCGCCAGCGGCTCGCAGCGGCGCCACGTTGTTGGAGGCCGTGGATGAGGCGCTCTCACGATACGGCGAACAGCCGCCGGCGGATTCGATGACGCGGCATAAGCTGCAAAAGGCGCGCTGGCCGGAAGTCGTCTGTTGGGTGGGCGCGCGGCTGGCCAGCGCCTTGGCGTATGCCCACGAGCACGGCGTGCTGCACCGCGATGTCAAGCCGGCCAACGTGCTGGTGGGTGCCGACGGGCATCCCAAGCTGGCCGATTTCAACATCAGCTTTTCCAAGCTCGACGGCGCCACCGCGGCGGCCTATTTTGGCGGCAGCCTGGCCTACATGTCGCCGGAACAACTCGAGGCCTGCGATCCGGCCCACGCTCGAAAACCGGAAGAACTCGACGGACGCAGCGACATTTTCTCTCTCGGCGTTCTGCTGTGGGAATTGCTCACCGCCAGGCGGCCCTTCGCCGAGGACATCCAGGCACATACGCAAACGCGCACCTTGGCCTGGATGACCATCGTGCGCCGCGGCGGCGTCTCGCCGAAGGCCCGCACGCTGGTGCCCGAGGACTGTCCTCCGATGGTGGTCGAGGTCTTGCTCAAGTGCCTGGAGCCGGAGCCCGGCGACCGCTATGCATCGGCCGGCGAATTGGCCCGCGAGCTCGACCTGTGTCTTCAGCCCCGCGCGCAATCGCTTTTGCATGGCCGCCACAACTGGACCTTCGCCCTGAAGCGGCATCCCGTCGCGTCGACGATTCTCTTCGGGCTCTTGCCGAATGCGGTGATGTGCGTGCTCAACGTCGTCTACAACTGGACAGAGATCATCGACCGGTTGGGGAGTCCCGACGACGAGCGGGCGTTCTTCCACTTGCTATTGGGTATCAACTCGATCGCTTACGCGCTGGGCCTAGGATACGTGTTTTACACGCGCGGTCGACTTTTCTTGACGCTCGGTCGCCTGGCCCGCGGCACGAAGGTCGAGCCCCCGCCCTCGGCGGACGTCGCCCTGAGTTGCCTGACGTTTGGGGCCGCCACGGCGATGATCACGGCCGTGCTGTGGACCATTTCGGGGTTCGTGATTCCTGCCTGGATTCACTACGGCGCGGGCTCGCTGAGCCATCTGTCGCCCGAACATTTCAGGCATTTCGTCGTGTCGGGTCTGCTGTGCGGAATGATCGCCGCCACGCAGAGTTATTACGTGGTGACATTTTTCTCCGTGCGATTTTGCTATCCTTGGCTGCTGCAAGCGCGGGGGGCCGCCGCTCGCGACGCGAGCGATCTGGCGGATTTGGCCCGCCGAAACCGTATTTTCCTGGGACTGACGGTCTCGGTGCCCTTTCTGGCGCTCTCGGCGCTGGTGCAGCTCAGTTTCCAACGCGAAGTGATCGGCATTTTGGGCGCCATCGGCCTGATCGGCTGCGGGCTGGCCTATGTGCTCGACCTGGCGATCCGCGGCGATCTGGCGGCCCTGGCCGCCTCGATCGATCCCAGCGGCGACCCGCTGTTCGCCGGCGAATCGCCCGACTCTTTTCTGACCGGCTCCGGGCGTCGATGAGCCGTCGAAAGCCCGAAGTCATTCTTCAGCGAATCAGCCCTTCGCAAACACGGCATGCGATTCCGTCCGCGGGCGAGTCCTTGCTATTGAGCGCGACGACAGACTGCCCGCTGGCCTTGTGCTGAGAGTATTTCGGCAGACGAGAATTGAGTTTCGGCATGCGCAACCCTTTCAAAGAACGGGCCGCACTGCCGACCGCCGGCAGATAGTCTAAGCGTAGACTTTAGCGAGATTTAGGAAAAATCGGGGCGACAAGATTTGAACTTGCGACCTCTGCGTCCCGAACGCAGCGCTCTAGCCAAGCTGAGCTACGCCCCGTGATAGGCTTTCGGAAGGTACGTATTCTACAGCCCACACTCAGCGGGTCAACGGCGGATGCCCCACTCGCTTGCACGGCCAGACCATGGGATCTGCCTACTCCCTGCCATCTTGCGCGCCGACGAGCGGCACGAAACGGCAGCTCGAAAGCGATTGGGCGTGCAACCGACCGCCAATCTTGTGAAAGACCTGCAAAACTTGCCCCTGGCTATCACCGATCGGAATCACCAAAATCCCCCCGTCAATCAACTGCTCCTCCAGCGCCGGCGGAACGTGGCTGGCTGCCGCGGCCACCAAAATCCGGTCGTACGGAGCCCGCTCGGGCCAACCCAGCGTGCCGTCGCCCACCACCAGTGTGACATTTCGATAGCCGCACTCGCGCAGCACCGCCTCGGCCGCGCGCGATAACTCCTCATGACGTTCCAGGCTGACCACGTCGCCAGCCAGCTCGGCCAGAATGGCCGTCTGATATCCGCTGCCCGTGCCGATCTCAAGCACGCGCTCGGCGCCGGAGAGTTGCAGCGCCTCGCTCATCAGGGCCACGATGTACGGCTGGCTGATCGTCTGCGAGCAACCGATCGGCACTGCACGATCGGCATAAGCCAGGTGTTCGACGTCGCGCGGCACGAATCGCTTGCGCGCCACCCGCGCCATCGCCGAGAGGACTCTCTGCGATCGGATGCCGTGCTCTTCAACGTGCCGCACCATGGCTAGGCGCGCTAATTCGTGCCCAGAACTGCTGTGCATAGCAATCACACCATTAGAATTCGAACCCACGAAGCGCGCTCGTAACCGCGCGCTAGGCGCACCGTCCGCTCTCGGCCAGTGCCGCGGCTGGCTGCCAATCGCAGACTTGCAGTTCGACCGTATTGCGACCGCGAAAATGGTTGATCATCGGCCGAAACGCCACGGCGATCGGACCGCTGGATTGCGAAAGTTCCTCCACCCAATCGCCGCCGCCAAAAGCGACCGCCCGGAAGGGTATGCCGTGCTGCGCCAGCCGCAGCGACAAATGCCGTTGGCCGCCGCCGATGCGCTTGGGCGGTTCGCTCAAGGTCACGTCCGAGGCACATAACAGCGGCCGCGGATTGGCGTTTCCAAACGGGGCCAATCGTTCGATGTGGGCCACGGCCGCGCTGGTCAGCGCGCTAAAGGACACTTCGGCGTCGATGTGCAGTTCGGCGACCCGAGCCGACGTCGAGATTTCGGCGGCCACCTGGTCGCAAAAGTCGCGGCGGAAGGCATCCAGCCGGGCTTCCTCGATTTTCAAGCCCGCCGCGGCCGCATGCCCGCCGTGGCTCAGCAGATGCTCGGAGCAGGTCGCCAGAGCCGCATGCAAATTGAATCCAGGCACGCTCCGCGCCGAACCGATTCCCGGCTTGAGGCCCAAAGCGTCGAAGGCAATCAGCACCACCGGCCGATGAAACTTCTCGGCGAGTCGCGCGGCCACGATGCCAATCACGCCTGGATGCCAGCCGCGTTCGGCCAGCACCAGAGCCGCATCGCCTTCCGGATCGAATTGTTCGCTGGCCTGCTTGTTGGCCGCCAGATAAATGCTCCGCTCGATGCTTTCGCGGCTGCCGTTGAGCTCGTGCAAATAAGCCGCCAGCGCCGCGGCGCGCTCGGCCGAATCCGTCGTCAGCAGTTCGACGCCCAGCGTGGCTTGTCCCAGCCGGCCGGCAGCGTTGAGCCGCGGCGCGAGCTTGAAGCTGATGTCTTCGCTCGACAGCTGCGGCTGCTGATTGACACCCGTCACTTGCATCAACGCCGCCACGCCCAAGCCCGGACGCTCGCGCAAACTCGCCAGTCCATGCCGCACGAGCACGCGATTTTCGTCCAATAGAGGCACGACGTCGGCCACCGTGCCCAGCGAAACCAGCCCCATGGCCTGCATCAAAAAACCGCGCATCCGTTGGCCGACCTTTTTCGATTGGTTGGCGCGCTGACACAAGGCCCAGGCAAGCTTGAAGGCCACGCCGGCGCCGCACAGCCCGGCAAACGGATAGCCGCCCCCCGGCAAACCGGGGTGGACGATCGCATCGGCCGACGGCAGCGCGGCGGGCACCTGGTGATGGTCGGTGATGATCAATTCCAGGCCCAGCGCGCGGGCCAACTCGGCCTCGGCCACGCTCGACACGCCGCAGTCGACCGTAATGATCATCTGCGCTCCGCGACCGGCCAGCGCCGAGATGGACTCGCAATTCAGGCCATATCCTTCATCGATGCGATGCGGAACGTAATAGCTCACCTCGGCCGCGAGTGTCTTCAGGCACAAGAACAACAGCGCCGTGCCGCTCATGCCATCGACGTCGTAATCGCCATAGATTACGATCCTCCGACCGGCCGCGATGGCTGCCATAACGCGATCGGCCGCGCCGCTCAGGCCCGGCAGTTCTTCGGGATCGCGCAGCGTGGTCAGCCTGGCTTCGAGAAAATCGCGGGCCACGCGCGGATCGTGAATTCCACGGCAGAGCAACAATTGCGCAACGACGGCAGGCACGCCGGCGGCGCGCTCCAGGGCCACGATGCGGGCCGGGTCATGAGGCTGAATCCGCCACTGTTTGGCCATGGCATCCTGATGCAAAAGCCGGCAAGGACGTCCGGCCGCGGCCCCGCGTCCAAGTGGCCCCGCGTCCAAGTGGCCCGGCGTCCAAGTGGCCCGGCGTCCAAGTGGCCCGGCGTCCAAGTGGCCCGGCGTCCAAGTGGCCCGGCGTCCAAGTGGC
>JBGQKM010000281.1:0-7340 GCA_041499515.1 Planctomycetia bacterium
TACGACGAGCCGACCACGGGCCTGGACCCGATCATGAGCGACGTGATCAACGAGTTGATGATTCGCACCCGCAGTCAACATCCCGTCACCAGCGTGGTGGTGACGCACGACATGCGCACCGCCCAGAAGGTGGCCGACCGCGTGATCATGCTCCACCCCCTGAGCCGGCTGGAGCCGGACGAGCCGCAGATTATTTTCGATGGTCCGCCGGACACGATCGAGCAATCGAGCGACCCACGGGTCACGCAATTCGTGCGGGGTGAGGCGGGCGAGCGACTGATGGAAATGCGAAAGATGGCGGATCTTCGCCAGGCAAATTAGGGACCAAGCGCCCCGGCGGCAGGCTGGCTGAGGCAAGCCACGGCCGGGAACGAAAGCATTATGGACGAACGCGTCGTTAAATTCCGGGTGGGAGCCATGGTGTTGGGCACCTTGATCATCGCCGGGATTTTGTTGTTGCTCTTCGGCGATGCCCGCTCGCTGGTGCGCGGCAGCTATGTCATCTACATGCACTTTACCGATGCGCCGGGCGTGACCGACGGGACCCCGCTGCGCAAGAGCGGCATCTTGATTGGCCGCGTTACGGGCGTGCGCTTTGCCGACCAGGGCGGCGTGATCGTCGAGGCAAAGATCGACGGCAACGTCAAGCTCTATACCAACGAGGTGCCGCAAGTCACCGGCTCGCTGCTGGGCGGCGACGTGGTGATTCAATTCGTGCGCCGTGCCAAGCCCGGACCCAACGACCAGTCCGCCGCGTCGCGTAAAACCCCCGTGGCCGAACTCCGCACGGCCGACGGCAAAGATACGCCCAAAGCGCCGCCCGCAAGCCGCGACGTTCTGGTGCAGCCGGGCGATTACATCGAAGGCAGCGTCGCCCCCAATGCCTTTCAGGTCATCAGCAATCTGGAAGGCGATCTGAGCACGGCCATCACCTCGTTGAGCACGGCCGGCGCCGAGGTCGGAAAACTGGCCGGCAACCTCAACAAGATCTTCGCCGATAAAAACGACCAGATCGACCGCATCGTGAACAAAACCGAACAAACGCTCGACAGCTTCCAGCGATCCTTGGCCAACATCGAAGACGTGTTCGGCGACGAGAAAGTCCGCGACAGCCTGAAGCAGGCGATCTCCGGCCTGCCCCAGTTGTTCGAAGACACCCGCGGCGCGATCGCCACCATTCGTACCACGGTCGAGTCGGTGGATCGCAATTTGACGAACCTGGAGGGCCTGACCGGGCCGCTGGGCGAACGGGGCGAGCACATCGTCTCGCGCGTCGACGAGGCCGTCGTGCGGCTCGATGAATTGCTCAACGAAATGTCCGACTTCGGCCGCAAACTCAACAGCGGCGAAGGCTCGCTCGGCCAATTGATGCGCAACCCCGAGCTGTACCAGCACCTCAACGGCGCGGTGCGCAACATCGAGCAGATCACGCGCGAACTGAAACCGATCCTGGCCGACGCCCGCGTGTTTTCCGACAAGATCGCCCGCCATCCCGAACTGCTTGGCGTGCGCGGCGCCATTCAAAAAAATGCCGGAACGAAATAAGCAGGATATCTCGGCGCGGGTGACTAGTTATTGAACCATCCGCCGGGGCGCGACGTCGGCGGTGGTGAGGCCGGCGGTCCGGGGGGCGGCTGAGCGGGTGGGCCGAAGCTCAGACCCACCGCGGGCGGCAGCGGCGCTTGCGGAGCCGTCGCGCCATGCCGCAAGTTTTCCGCGCGACTCAGCAGGGGTTGGTTCGGCACGATCATCTGCGGCTTGAGCTGGAAGTCGATCACCCGCTCGTCGCGAATTTCTCCCGGCACGACGTTTTCGCTGACGAAATCCAGCCCCGGATACTCATACCAGGGCGTCGGAACGGGCTGCAACACGGTCAGCGTTTCATAGCCGCTGAGCACCAGGCGCACCTTGCGAGTGCCGTAATAGACGAAGTCGGTCGAAACCGGCGTGGTGCCGATCTGATAGTCGTCGACGTAGACCAGGGCCCCGGGCGGATTGCTGCGGATCGTCAGCCGCCGGTGCACGCAGCCCGTCTGCATGGCGCACAACAGGCCCGCCAACAGCCAGGCCAGGCGCCGGCAATGAGGTCGCGGCAATGAATAGCAAATTGGAAAGTTCACGAGATTCGCAAGCAGCGACAGAAGGGAACATCGCAGGCCGACCGGCCGGGCGGCGAGTATAGATTTCCGCGGCAAAGCTCGCTAGGCGGATTCTGCTAGCGGCCTGCAAGTTGCGATCGTTCGCCTGGCCGCCCGAAGCCCGGTAGGGGGTGCCATGTTTGGGCTTGCGCGAGCATGCCACCCCCCCTTGGCTAGTCCGGTGCTAGCGTGTGAGCTAGAATGAATTTTATAGGTTCCTCGAGGGTTTTCGGAACGTAACATCCCGGCCCCAGGGCGCGTCTCGCTACAGCCGATTGATCTTGAATCATGAGCGACATGGCCGAACCTTCTGGCAACGGGCGTAATGCGCTGGAAAACGCGGCGCTGACTGACGTGGGCCTGCGGCGAGCCAACAATCAAGATACGTTCGCCGTCGCCCTGGCCGGGGACGAGTGGGACTGGCAACGCCGCGGACACTTGTTCATGGTGGCCGATGGCATGGGCGCCCATGCCGCCGGCGAGCTGGCCAGCAAGATGGCCTGCGAGGCGGTTCCCCACACGTATCGAAAATCGCTCGATCGCCCGCCGGCCGAAGCGCTGCGCCAGGCCGTGCTCACCGCGAACTCCAGCATCCACGAACGGGGACAGGCCAACGCCGAATTTCAGGGCATGGGCACGACCTGTAGCGTGTTGGTCTTGATGCCCAGGGTGGCCATCGTGGCCCAGGTCGGCGACAGCCGAGTCTATCGCTTGCGCGGTGCCACGCTCGATCAGCTCACTTTCGATCACAGCCTGGTATGGGAAATGACGGTGGCCGGCCAAATGCCGCGCGGCGAGGTCGCCAGTTTCATTCCCAAAAACATCATCACGCGCTCGCTCGGCCCGCACGCCGACGTGCAGGTCGATCTCGAAGGACCGTTTCAGCTTGAGGCGGGCGATACGTTTCTGCTGTGCAGCGATGGGCTCAGCGGCCAGATCAAAGATGAAGAAATCGGCGCGATCCTGTCGGCCCTCTCCCCGCAAGAAGCGGTCTGCGTGCTGGTGGACATGGCCAATTTGCGCGGCGGACCCGACAACATCACGGCCGTCGTGGTGCGCGTGCAGTCGGTGCCGGCGGCCGATTCTGAAGAGCCGCCGCCGGCGAGTGTTCCGGCCGCCAGTCCGCCGACCCGCCCCGTGTTGTGGAGCGTGATGGGTGGTTGCTTGCTAGTGGCGTTGTTGCTGGCCCTGGCGGGCTACGAGATTCCGGCCGTGATCAGCGTGTTGCTGGCCGCGGCGACTGCGGTTGTCGTGCTGGTACAAAACTTGGGCGCGCGTCCGCCGGCCTCGGCTGCGGGGCTCGAGGGTCTCTTGGGATCGGGGCCGCACGCCACGCATGTCTGCGCGCCCAACGCCGAGTCGGTGGCCGTGCTCTGCCAGATGGCTCAGCAATTGCGCGAGGCGGCCAAAGACGAACACTGGACGCTCGACTGGGCCCGCTTCAACGCTTACGGCGAACAAGCGCAGGCGGCCGTCAAGGCCAAGAACTTCACGGAGTCCGTGCGGCAATATGCCCTGGCCATCAGTTTCATGATGAGCGAGATCCGACGCCAGCCGACCCGCAAAGATCATCGCGGCAAATCGGTGCTCGACTTGTAGCCACGTCGCCAGTGCCGTGCTCCTTCGCCCAGGGGCCCGGGCTTTGTTGCTCCGATGGTGCCTGCACGCCGTGTTCCGACGCGCTGGGCACGGCCGTTCCGCTTTGCCGCAGCAGCGTGATGCTCGCGAGTGTGAACCACAACGTGGTGCCCAGCCCCAGCAGGCCGATGCGACCGGTGATGTCCATCAGCACGTAATGCGCCACGATCAGCACTCCCGGCGTGATCGCATAGAACACGGCCCACCGCGGCCGTTGCCGGCGTAAAAGCCACGTGGAAAGAAACATCACCGCCGGCAAAAACAGCAGGTAGTAGTGCACCCTTGCGATCGGCATGACGACCAGCGTCGACACGCAGGCCAGGCCAAACGCGGCGGCTTCTCCCAGCGGGTCGCGGACGCGCGCCATGCGATAGCCGACGGCCAGCAACAAACAGCCCAACGCCAGCCGCACTCCCCGCAGCAGCGTGTCGGTCAGCGGCGCGTCCATCAGCAATCCGCCGCCGCCTTCGTGCAATTGCTCAGGGCCGTCGTCGTTGGGGCCGCCGGCAAAGTAATAGTCGGCCCAATTTCCGAAGCGGTGCGCGGCATTCGCAAGACTTTGGTTTCTCATCGACGTGTTGTCGCCCGCGAAATCGTCGATCTGGGTGTGTTCCGCGCGCACGACCACCGTGTTCCACCACGTTTCGAGGTGATGCAGATTGGCGTGCCAGCCGACGAACATCGCCGGCACCAGCAACAACCACGCCGCGAGCCCGCCGAGGGTGCCCAGCGCGTAGGCGCCGACCCGCGGCCGTTCGGTTCGCTGCTTTCCGGCGTGCCAGACGGCCGCGAGTTGTTCGAAGAGCAAAAACGCCACCGGCAATACCGGCGTGACCTTCAGGACGACCGCCAGCGCCAAGACCGTGCCGGCCATGAAAGATCGGACCGCCGAGCGGCTTTCGACCAGCAAGCGAAACCCAAGCAGCAGCAGATACAATTTGGCCAGGCCCACCTGGCCTCGCTGCAGGCAATTAAACGCAGGCAGTGCTGTGGCCACGATCGCCGAGTAGCCAATCCAGGGCGGAATCGGACCGAAGGGGCCTCTCTCGGGCTCGCCCTCCAGTACGGCCCGCGCGATCCGCACGCTTTGCGTGTAGCAGCCCCAGCCCATCAGCACGCTCAGCGCGAACCACACCAGCACTTGTGTCCGCGGGTCCAGCGCATGCAGCGGGGCCAGCAAGATCGCGAACAGCGGCGGGTAGAGATAGCCCCAGCCGCGCGGATTGGTCACCGTGTAAGGATCGCGGCCATCGAAAAACGCCGCGCCGGCTTCGGTGAACACGGTGAAGTCGGTTTTGTGGATGGCTAGGTTGTTCGGATCGACGGTGCCCCGCACGCGCACGTCAAACCAGCCCCACACGGCCAGCGCCAGCGCGAGCCCAACGACCACGCGAGTCCGCGTGGGCCACAGCCAATGTGGCTTGGCGGGGGGCGAGGGAGGCGGATTGTCCGAGGCCCGAAGCAGCAAGCAACGTACGCCTTGAGTGAGAGCGGCCAAACGCCGCGCCCGTCAGACGGGGCGCAGCGGGTTCGAGGGGCAAACGCTATCGCGCCCAGGCTGTCAGGTCAAGATCGCTTGCTTTGCCCAGCATACGGCCCCTGGGGCGGTGCTTACTTCTTCGGATCCAGATTTTGCGTCAGCTCGTCGGCCGTGACGGTTGAGGCGACGCCGTCGGGTGGAACGTCCGCTTTGGCGGTCCACAGCAGGGCATTGAGCACCAGCTTGCGAAAGTTTTCGTTGCCCCAGTTGGCATGATTATGCCCGCCGGTGAAGCCGAATCCGCGTCCGCCGTCAGGCCGCTCGACCGCCCAGGCCACGATTTCCATGCGGCCGGGATGGGCCTTGGCGGCTTCGGTGCCGCGGGACGCATCGGGGGGCGCGGCGACCAGCAGCGGCTCGATCCCGCTTTGACCCTCAGGGAAACGGATGTTGTAGTACCATTCGTCGTTGATCGAAAACGGCTGCACGCCGCTGGTGACCGGATGCTTGGGCAGCGACTTGAACGTGGCGTTCCAGTGCGGATTGATCGAGAAGCCGGTCTCGTAATAGCCGCCGATCCATTGCGTCAGATCGGGCCCGCCTTTTTCCTTGGGCACTTCGACCGCATAGTGGGCACAGCACAGGCCGACGCCGCGCTTCATGAGTTGATCGATTTCGGTCAGCCGATTGCGTTGGATCACCGGGTGTCCCGAGCCGCCGTCCATGTAGAGCAGGATCGAGTCCGCATTGTCGAACGCGGTGGGATCGAGGGGCCAGCCGTTGTAATAGTCGGCGGCCAGCACGTTCGGCGCGCCGTCCAGGCATTTCTTCAGCAGCCTGGTGCCGGCGTTGAATTCGTGCGCGCCGGGGCCGTGGCTGGGCGTGCCGGCGACCATCACGATTTTCTTGCGGCCGTCGGCCAGCCGGGTGCGCTTCATACGCAAGTTCTTGAACTGCACCTTCATCGGCTGTCCGGCGTGCAACTGCAGGGCCAGAATGCCGGTCATGGCCCGCTTGTCGGTCTGGTCGTCGACCAGCTCGGCAGTCACCTGGCCGTTGATCTTGTGGATCAGGTGGTTGCCCTGGGCGATGATTTCATAGTCGTTCCAGTCTTCTTTCTTGATGTTGGCTTGCAATTGCCTGGAATCACCAATTTGGGTCTCGTGTTTCTTGCCTTGGGCATCGACCGTTACCTTTTGTCCGCGGTTGACCAGAATGCCGCGACCGCGTTCTTCGTAGAGGATGCCCGAGAAGCTGTCGCCGGCCTCGAAATCTCCCTGGTATCCGCCGACGACCCACTTGTCCCCCTCCTTGCTACGATATTGGATGCCCGAGTTGCCGCCGACGATTTTGTAGCTGGCGCGCAGTTCGAAATCGTCGACGTTGCCTTGTCGCCAGATGAGAAACGTGTTGCCCTGGGTGGGATTGTCGGCGGTGGTCTGACCGGTGATCGTGCCGTCCTGGACCGACCAGAATTTCGGATTGCCGTCCCAGCCGTCGAGGTTCTTGCCGTTGAAGATCGGCTTGAAGCCCTCTTCCTCAGCGGCGGCGGCGCGCGTGGGCCAGGCGACCAGCAACGCGGCGCCCATGAACAGGATCAACGACAGGCGGTTCCATCGCGGACGACCGTTGAAGTGAGAATTCGAGAGCGGGTGCGTGGCTTGCATGGATCGGGGCCTTTCGTCAGCAAGGGATATCAAGAATCGCCTGGGCCATTGCGGCCCATTCTAAACCGTCCGGCGCGCGAGTGGGAGGGTGGGACCATCGTCAACGATTGGAATATCCCCGGATAAGCCTGAGAAAGGCGCATTCCATGTGGCGGCGCCGCGGCGGTGCTCACGGCCGTCGAGTCGCCCGAGGTTGGCCAATCATGGTCAAGAGACAGTCTTCTGGGTATCCTGAGGCCATGCGTTCTCGACGTACTTCAACGCCGGGCTGGGTGTCGCACACGATGCGCCACAAGCGATTTGCACGACTGCTGACCGTGACCTGGCCTGGCTATGGAGGCTCGTGATGTCGTTGTGGCACAAGCCCGCTTCCCAAATCGAATTCGCGGACATCGACGCCTTCTGTCAGACGATGCA
>JBGQKM010000282.1:0-7306 GCA_041499515.1 Planctomycetia bacterium
CCTGGCGTGCGAAGACTCCTCGGGAATCACGGGAACTTCGCTGGTCGTTGATGGCGGATATCTTGCGGCTGCTGAGTGGAACGCCACGCACACTCGCTTCATGGACCCCTGAAAGCACCCTCCGATGCGACTCAAACTGGCCTGCGCTGATTTCAGTTTTCCGCTTCTCGAGCACGATCGGGTACTCGATTTGATCGGGCTGCTCGGGTTTGAAGGAGTGGACGTCGGGCTGTTCGAAGGCCGTTCGCATCTGTGGCCCTCGCGGGTCTTCAAGAAACTGGAGCCGTCGGCGCGCGCCTTGTCGAAAAAGCTGCGCGACCGTGGCCTGCGTGCGGCCGACATTTTCCTGCAAACGGCTCCCGAGTTCGTCTCGCTTGCGCCGAATCATCCGCACGCCAAGCGCCGCGGCAAGGCGCGCGACCTGTTTTTGCGCACGCTCGATTTTGCCTCGGCCTGCGGATGCGGCCACGTTTCGGCGCTGCCCGGCGTGCACTTTCCGGAGGAGTCACCCAACGCGTCGCTGGCCCGCTGTTGCGATGAGCTGGCCTGGCGCGTCGAGCAGGCCGCCGGCCGCCGGCTGGTATTTTCCGTCGAGTGCCACGTCGGCTCGATCGCACCACGGCCGAAAGCCGCGCAGGAGCTGGTCGCCAAAACGCCAGGGCTGACGCTGACGCTCGACTATACGCATTTCACCAAACTGGGAATCGCCGACCAGCAGATCGAACCCTTGGTGGCGCATGCCAGCCACTTCCACGCCCGCGGGGCCTGCAAGGGACGGCTGCAAGCTTCGCTAAAAAACAACGTCATCGACTACGGCCGCGTGTTGCGGGCGATGCGCGAGTGCCATTACCCGGGCTACGTCGGAATCGAGTACGTGTGGATTGATTGGGAACACTGCAACGAGGTCGACAATCTCTCGGAGACGATTTTGTTGCGCGATTTGTTCCGTTCGCAAAATGGCAAAACCCGGGCAGCCGGCCGGCGCGGCTAAACTGCAGGCCCATATCCGAAATCGGGCCGCGGGTTCGACAGGGCCTGTTGGGCAAAGTACCCTGGGTGGGTACGTGCATCTTTCCTTTTTGAGCCCGGAGTCGCCGACAGGGGAATCGCATCAATGTCAGCCAGAATTCATTTGTCGTGGGCGTTGAGCGTGGTTGCGCTTTGCGGTTCGTGGGCCGCTCCGCGCCTGATAATGGCCGCCGAGCCCGCGCGGAGCACGCCGGCCAACGTGTTGTTGGAGCTGTCGTGGGCGTCAACGAAGAACTATGGCGATCCGTTCAACGAGGTGCAGCTCGACGCGACGGTCACGGCTCCGGACGGCGCCACGGCGAAAGTGCCCGCGTTTTGGGCCGGCGGGCAGACTTGGAAATTGCGGTACGCTTCGCCCCAGGTGGGCGTGCATCGCTATCGCACGGAATGTTCCGACGTGTCGAACGCGAGTTTGCACGGCGTCGAGGGGCAGTTCGAACTCGTCGCCTACCAGGGAGACAATCCACTTTATCGCCACGGTCCGCTGCGCGTGGCGGCCGATCGGCGGCACCTGGAACATCTCGATGGCACGCCCTTTCTGTGGCTGGCCGACACCTGGTGGATGGGATTGTGCGAACGAATTAAGTATCCCGAAGAATTCAAAACCCTCGTCGCCGACCGGCGCGAAAAGGGATTTAACGTCGTGCAGATCGTGGCCGGGCTCTATCCAGACATGCCGGCCTTCGATGAGCGCGGCCGCAACGAAGCCGGTTTCCCTTGGGAGAAAGATTACGCGCGGATTCGGCCCGAGTATTTCGACGCGGCCGATCGGCGGATCGTCGAGCTGGTCAATTCGGGCCTGACCCCCTGCATCGTCGGCGCCTGGGGCTATCACCTGCCCTGGACCGGCGTGGAGAAAATGAAACAGCATTGGCGCTACCTGGTGGCCCGCTACGGCGCGCTGCCAGTGGTCTGGTGCATCGCCGGCGAAGGAGAAATGCCCTATTATCTGGCGAAAGATAAGGAGAAGGATAAGGACTTTCAGCGCGCGGGCTGGACGGAGATTGCCGGCGAGGTGCGCAAGCTCGATCCGTTTCACCACCTGGTGACGATCCATCCCGTCGCGAGTGCCCGGCAGACCGTCGCCGACCCCGGCGTGATCGACTTCGACATGCTGCAAACCGGCCACGGCGATCGAGGCAGCATTCCGACGACGCTCAAGCTGGTGCGGGCGTCGCGCGCGGCCTGGCCGCCGATGCCGACGATCAACGGCGAGGTTTGCTACGAAGGCATTCTCAACACGTGTTACGAAGACGTGCAGCGCTTCATGGCGTGGAGCTGTCTGCTGTCGGGCGATGCTGGGCACACGTATGGCGCCAACGGCATTTGGCAACTCAATCGCGAGGGGCAGCCGTATGGCCTGTCGCCACACGGCGGCACGTGGGGCGCGACGCCTTGGAACGAAGCGATGAAGCTGCCCGGCTCGCGGCAAGTCGGCCTGGCCAAGCGGTTGCTGGAGCAGTTCGACTGGCCCCGTTTCGAGCCGCACAATGACTGGGCCTCGGCGGTGCCGGTTCCGCCACGGCCCTGGAAGTACGACCAGTGGATCTGGTTTCCCGAGGGGCGGCCGGTCGAAGACGCCCCGGCTGGGTTGCGATATCTTCGCCGCACGTTTGAAATTCCGGCCGACAAAAAGATCGCCCGTGCCGAACTGCGCGTCGCGGTGGACGACAAGTTGACGGCTTTCGTGAACGGCCAGCAGTTGGGATCGCACTCGGGTTGGGTCGTGGCCAAACAGTTCAAGTCGCTTTCGCGGCAGCTCAAGCCGGGCGTGAACGTGCTGGCGATTCGCGTGGAAAATGGCGCGGCTCCGACAAAAAATCCGGCCGGATTCTTGTGTCGCTTGGAAATCGAGTTCCAGGACGGCAGCTCGCTAGCCATCGACTCGGATCGCAAGTGGCGGGCCAACCAGAAAGAGGCGGCCGGCTGGACCGAGGCGAAATTCGACGATCACGCCTGGCCGCAAGCCATGAGCGTCGCGGCCTATGGCGCCGGAGCGTGGGGGCAAGTCGGCGGCGGTCAGGATGCGTTCTCCGCGCCGTTCGCGGCAGGCATTCCCGGGCAGGTCCGCATCGTCTATTCGCCGGCGGCCTATCCCGTCACGCTGCAACAGCTCGAATCCGACGTGGCTTACGTCGCAACCTATTTCGATCCGGTCAGCGGCCAGCGCACGGAGATCGGCCCGGTCCTGCCCGACGCCAGCGGCTCGGTGACTGTGGCGCCGCCGGCCGGCGCCGATGGCGATTGGGTGTTGATCGTGGAAGCGAAGCGCGACGCCGTGGCGACGCCGATTTCGATCCATCCGGAGAATCCCAAGTATTTTCTGTTTCGCGGCCGGCCGTTGGCGCTAGTGGCCGCCACGGAGCATTATGGATCGGTGGTCAATCGGGCTTTCGATTTCGAGCGCTACCTGGCTGACGCGGCCGATAAGCGACAGACGGTCACGCGCACGTTTTTGCTGTTTCGCGAGCAGCAGAGCTCGCGCAATGCCAGCTCGCCGATCAAGCCCGAATCCCCCGATTACGTCGCCCCCTGGCCGCGCAGCGGCTCGGGCAAGGCGATGGACGGCGAGCCGAGCTACGATCTCGACCAATGGAACGGCGAGTATTTCATGCGGCTGCGACAATTCCTGACCCGCGCGTCGCAGTTGGGCGTCGTCGTCGAGCTGACGTTGTTCAGCAACACGTATGGCGACGGCGTGTGGGCCCTGAATCCGCTGCGGGCTCAAAACAACTTGCAAAAAATCGGAGCGGTCGAGTGGCAGGAGTATACGAGTCTGAAGAACCGGGCTCTCAACGAGCGCCAATTTGCCTACGCCGAAAAGATCGTGCAGGAGACGAGCCGTTTTGACAACGTTTACTACGAGATCTGCAACGAGCCCGGCGGCGGATTTGCCGGCCATGCGACGCCGGCCGACGTCGATGCCTGGCAAGCGGAAGTGGCCCGGGTGGTACGCGCTGAATTGAAGCGGCTGGGACGCTCCCACCTGGTGTTCGCCTCGCAGGCCTTCAGCTATACGCCCAAGTTCACGCAGGAACTCGACGCCACGTTCGCCGGACCGCTGGCCGACGCCGTGAATGTCCATCCGCTGCCCAATACGGTTTTGGGAGGCCGGGCCTATATGCTGGGCAATTTCATGTCCAAGGAGCTGACGCTCGGGGAACTGGCCGAATTCTGCCAGGCGACGCAACACTATCCCAAGCCGTGCGTGATGGACGAGGACAATACGGCCTCGCTCTATCGCGATTCGACCGGCTGGACCATCCACCGCAAGCGGGCTTGGATCGCGGCTCTGAGCCAGGCGCATTACGACTTTATCGACTTCTCGGTGACCGTCGGCAGCGAGGCGGGCACGAAGGAATCCTCGGCCCAAATTCGCACCTGGATGAAACATCTGTCGGAGTTTCTGCACGCCTTCGATTTCGTGCATGCCCAATCGGCGTCGAACTGGATCCAGGGCAAGCCGGAACATTTGGTCTCAGCCGCGCTGGCTAAATCGGGCAAGGAATATGTCGCCTACCTGGCCGACGCCCGCGAGGTGACCGACAGCACGGCCGGCGAGCCGATCGCCGGCGAAATCGCGTTTCGTTTGCCCGCGGGAACCTATCGGGTCAGCCTCTACTCGCCGACCACCGGCCAGTTTTCGCCAGCGATCAACGTCCGAGGGGGCGCCGACACGGTCACGATCGACCTGCCCGAATTCCGCCACGACGTGGTGGTCGAGGTGAAACGGATCGATTGAGACCGGCTGGGATGTGTGGCGCGGCCCCATTGCCGGAGTGGATTCTGATAGCCAGATCGCGCCGCTTATCCGATCCTGACCGGCGCGGGGCTATGTTGAGCGTAAAAATCCGGTAATATGAGCAACATTGGCCTTTGATACGTTTGCGCGAATAAACTCCTGGCGGAGGTCCTCTCATGCGACTCGTTCGTCTCCTGGCACTGGCGTCGATATTTTTGGCTCCCATGGCATCTCGCGCCGAGGAGAAGGCGGTGTTTCCGGGCCAGACGGAGCGGGGGTTTTTGCTCCCCAACGGCTGGACCGTCACGCCGACCGGCCAGCAGGTGATTCTGACGGACTTGCCGCTGAACATTCTGCCGCTGGCCGATAACCGGCATGCCCTGGTGGCCACCAGCGGTTACAACGCGCACGAATTGACGCTGGTCGATTTGCAAACCCGCGAGAAATCGCAATCGGCAACCGTGCGGCAAAGCTGGTTCGGCCTGGCGATCAGCCCGGCGCAAGACAAGCTGTGGTGGTCGGGCGGGGGCGGCGCCGCTTTGCACGCGTTCGAGCTCAAAGACGGCAAGCTCGCGCGAGCCGATGCCGGAGATCCGACGGCTAGGGACAAGAAGGACTCCGAGAAGAAAAAATTTCGCAGCGGCCTGGCGCTCGACGCCAAGCGTAACGTGCTGTATTCGCTCGACATCGACGCCGGAATGTTGATCGCCATCGACCTCTCGGGTCAAAAGCCCGAGCGAACCGTCGCGCTGGGCGGTCGGCCCTACGACGTGGTCATCGCTCGCAACGGCTCGCGGCTTTACGTTTCCGATTGGGCCAGCAACCGGGTTTGGGCCATTGATCCGAACGATCTGCGCGTGGTGGCCAAGATCCCGGTCGGCGAGCATCCCAATCAGATCGTCCTGCATCCGGCGGACGATCGGATTTTCGTGGCCTGCGCCAATAGCAATCACGTGGCGGCGATCGATACGAAACGGGGTATCGTGACCGAGACGATTTCCACGTCGTTGTTTCCCAAGGCGCCCGAGGGGAGCACGCCCGACGCGTTGGCAATTTCTCCCGATGGAAAAAAGCTGTTCGTGGCCAATGCCGACAACAACTGCGTGGCCGTGATCGACATTGCCATTGCCGGCCAAAGCCAGGTGCAAGGCTTCATTCCCACCGGTTGGTATCCCACGTCGGTGGCGGTGACGCCCGACGGAACGCGCCTGCTGGTTGGCGTGGGCAAGGGCAACCAGACGCGCGCGAACCCGATCGCGAAAACGCCGCAGCCCGAAAAAACGGATGAGGCCGCCAATCGTCGCCGCCCGTATCCGTACATCGGCACCACGTTGTCCGGGGCGCTGTCGATCGTGCCGATACCGGACGTGGCAACTCTGGCAGAGTACACCGAGACCGTGTATCGCAACTGTCCTTATTCCGACAAGTTGTTGACCGACGCGCCGCACTCGGAGAAGACGGCCATCCCGACCAGGCTGGGCGACGCGTCGCCGATCAAGCACGTGATCTACATCATCAAGGAAAACCGCACCTACGATCAGGTGTTCGGCGACATCGGCCGGGGCAACTGCGATCCGTCGTTGGTGATGTTCGGCCACGACGTCACGCCCAACCATCACAAGCTGGCCAACGAATTCGTGCTGTTGGACAATTTGTATTGCAACGGCCACGTTTCGGCCGACGGCCATCCCTGGTCGACGATGGCCTATAACACCGACTACGTAGCGCGCAATTGGGCGCTAACCTACTCCAGCCGCGAAGGGATCGAGGACGACGACGAGGGTGATTTGCACAAGGCCCCCTCGGGCTATCTGTGGGACGCCTGCGCTCGACACAATCTGGGCTATCGCAGCTATGGCGAATATGGCGACCGCGTGAGCCAGCCCGACGGCTCGCTGCGGATGGAGGGGCGCGTGCCGGGCCTGGTGGGTCACATGTGCCCGACCTTCGGAATTCCGAAAAACCCGGGCGGCCGGTCGCGCGACACCGACAACGTCGAGACGTTCCTGGCCGAGTTTCGCGAGTACGAGAAAAACAATAACCTGCCGAGCTTCATCGTCATGAGCCTGGGCGAGGACCACACCACCGGCACGCGGCCGGGGGCTTTCACGCCCCAGGCTTGCGTGGCCAGCAACGATCTGGCGTTGGGCCAGTTGGTCGAAGCGGTCAGCCGCAGCAAATACTGGAGCGAAACGGCGATCTTTGTCATCGAAGACGACGCGCAGAACGGCCCCGATCACGTCGACGCGCATCGCACGGTGGGCCTGGTGATCAGCCCCTACGTCAAGCGCAAGTGCCTTGACAGCACGCAATATTCGACCGTGAGCCTGATTCGCACGATGGAGTTGATCCTGGGCCTGGAGCCCTTGAGCCAGTTCGACGCGGCGGCCCAGCCCATGTTCGGGTGCTTCGGCGACAAGGCCGATCCGACCCCCTACACGGCCGAAAGCCCGCGGATCGACGTGAACGCCAAGAACACGGTGTTGGCCTACGGGGCCGAGCGCTCGAGCAAGATGGATTTCAGCGAGTACGACA
>JBGQKM010000283.1:0-7296 GCA_041499515.1 Planctomycetia bacterium
CCGACTTCGCACGTCATGACCGTTTGGGCCCTGAGGAATCAACCACCCCAATGCCAGCGAGACTTCGCCGCTGGCCTGGAAATCTCCCGTCCATCCCAAGACCTTCATTCCCGGCAGCATGAATAGTTCGTGGTGTTGAACGCCGAGAGCATCGGTCTCGAGGCGGCGAAGCGCCGACGCGAGGATCTCATACTCGACCCGGGCCGGGCCGGGCCCGTCCAAGCGCAATCGTTGCGGCTGCCCCGTGGTGGTTTCGATTTCGGCGTGCGCGGCCGCCTGGACATCGCGGCGAAATTGCTCGCCCAATGGTCCCAGGACCGCGACGGCTTGCAGGTGTTCTCCGACCGACGAGTTGACCTGGAACACATGCAACATGATGCCGACCAGCACGCCCATGGCCATCGTGCTAACGGCCATGACAACCAACATTTCGATCAGGGTGAAACCCCGGTTTCGCACGTGAGTTCGATTCATGGCAACGTCCCTCCGCGCGGCGCATAGGCCCAAAATCTCAGCGATACTGGCGCCTCGGAGTTGTCGGCCGGATGAACCCAGGTGATTTCCACGCGAATCTGCCGGGCCGGTGGGTCTGCCTCGACCGGCTCGAGCGACACTTGGGCAACCCCGCCGGGCAAACTTTCCTGGACCGAGCGCGATAGGTCCATCGCGGCCACGCGCTCGGGCGTGAGTTGCTCCCAAGGCAAGGCGGCGATACGTTCGACGACGTTGGCGGCCTCCTGCATCGCGACGGCGCGCCTTTCCACGGCCCGCCGCTCGGCCGCCGTCGTGGAGAGCGTCTGCAGGCAAACGGCAATCAGCATCGCCATCAGCCCGAAGGCAACGGCCGTTTCCACCAAGGTGAATCCGCGACGCGCGACGATCATCAGCACAGGCTCCGAATCAACGTGGTCAAGGGAACAAAATAAGCCGTGATCAACACGGCGGCGCACAGGCCGACCGGCAACAGCAACAAGGGCATCACCCCCTGCACCAAGGCGTGCAATCGGAAGGTGGCCCGCCGCTCGAAACTTTCGGCCATTTCGCGCATCGCCCAGGGCAAATTCCCGGTGCGCTGCGCCGCCCCGAGCACGGCCCCGTCGGTCGAGCTCAGCAAGCGCTGCCGCCGCAAGCTGTCGCACCAGGACATACCCCGGCTGCAATCCTGGACCGCGGCGCGCATCCTTCGGCGGACCGATCGCTTGGGATGGAACCTGGCGATGGCGTGCAGCGTTTGAGGCATCGGACGATCGTGTGTGGTCGCCAACGCCAAGACGCGGAGCACCGGCCCCATGTCGACCCAATTGATGATCCGTTTCACGCCCGGCAGCCGCGGCAGCAGAGTGCCGCGCCATTGGAGCCAGGCCAGAATCGTCCATCCCACCAGCACGATCATCAGCGGCAGGCCGGCCGTTTCGACGATCTTCGAGCGGGTCACGGCCGAGGTGATCGGGGGTAGCGGCGTGCCGAAATCGGAGAAGATCTTGACCATCGCAGGCTCGATATTGAGCTTCATGAACAATAAGTATCCGAACATCACGGGAAACACGTAAACCAGCCGCAGCATGACGGGGCGCAGTAGCGCGCGATCGAAGGCGTAATGAAAGGTTGTCGCGTGCAGGGCGGCGGGCAAATCGCCCGAATCGGCTCCCACCTCGGCGGCCAAGGCCGCTTCGGGCGGTAACGCGCCGCGCGACGTTTTGATCGCCTCGGCCAGCGACGCGCCCGCCTCGAGCATCTGGGCCAACTCTCTGGCCCGCAGCGCAAATCCTCCCTGCTGTTCATCGGCAAAAGCCAGCGCCAAAGGCGCCAGGGGCATTTGCCTGCTGACGGCCAAGGTCAGAGCCCCCAGCAAACTTCGCTGTTGCATCGCCCGATAGTGCATGGCCCCGCGGATGCCCAGTCCCATCGCGATCAGCCAGGCAAGAAACCCCCAACCGCCGGGCATGAACGAACAAGCGCCCGACAACCCGACGACGATCAACACCCAGCCGGTAAAGCGCAGCAGCGCCGGCGACGCGTCGGTGTCGGCGGCGATCGTTTTGAGCACGCGGGCCGCGGCCAGCAGCGACGCCCCGAAGACCAACACGCTGGCCAACCCCGAGAATTGCACGTAGTATCCAAGCGGAACTGTCGCGGGACGCGGAGGCCAATACATCAAGGCCTCGATCGTTGTCATGATGCCTAACACCCCGCTGGCCACGAACAGCGCGCTGGCGGCGATCAACGCGAAAGCGATCGGCGGAATGATAAGCCGCGCGAGTTGCGTCTGCAATTCGAACCGATCGAAGAACATGTCGTGCGCGGTGCGCAGCGCGTCGGCCAGCGCCCCGTGGCGCTCGCCCCAGCGGATCAAATTGACGAACGACGCCGGGAAGAACGATGGGCCCTCGAAGCATTGCGACAACTCGCGCCCCGCGGCAACTCCCTCGGCAGCTTTGCGGCACGCCGCCCGGACCGCCGGATCGCGCGCGGCCAACGAGGTCAGCCGCAACGCCTCGCCCAAGGGTATTTGCTGCTCCACGAACACGGCCAGCAAGCCGGCCAACTCCGTCAATCCGCGATATTGCCAGGCCGGCCCCACCAGCGGCAATTGGGCAAACAGCCGGCTCACCTGCCGGGTGCCGCCAAACACTCTGACCGCGCCAACCAAGAGCAACATCGCGCCGAGTGTTCCCAAGATGAGCGGGGGCGCAACTCGGGCAAACTCGGCCAGCCGTTGTCCCGGGCCGTCAAGGTCCGCCGCGTTGGAACCAAACTCGGAAAAAAGGGAATCCACCTGCATTTCCGGAACGAGCCAGAGCGCGGCAAACAGCAGCCATCCGGTCAGAAAGACCATCAGCACGGCCGGATAGCTGACGGCCTGCCAAAATTGCCCCGTCATGCCGTTCATCTCACGCTGGTGAGCCAGCAGGCGGTCCAGCGTATGCGTCAGTTTTCCCGAGCGGGCGCCGGCCACGATCAGTTCGCGCAGGTGCACGGGCAAGCGCGATCCCAACGATTCCAGCGCGGCCTCGAGTGAGTGCCCGGCTTCGATTTTTTTCGACAATGCGTCAAGCGCCTTGCTCAATCGGCGTGACGACAAATCCTTGGCCATCGCGCGCATCGCGTCTCCCAGAGGCAAGCCGGCCCTGGCCAGTTCCGACAAATAACCGGCCAGTTCAACCGCGTCGGAGGTACTCAGCGCCGGCCCGGTGTCCGGCACCAGCGCACTGGCGTCGAGCTGGCAATCTCCTAGCCCCCGCGCGACAAGCAGTTCTTGGGCAGCCTGCCAATCGACCGCTTCCACGGTTCCGCTGACCGGGCGGCCTTCACGATCGACACCGACGTACTTGAACGGTTTCACGGTTTGATCCGCATGCTTTGTGCGACTGGCCCGCTGAGCGTTTCCATCAACTGCGTGAAAGGGAGAAACAGCGTGATGCCGTAGAGCGCTACGACCGATCCGCCCACCAGCACGACCAACCACATCGGCAGGTAATCGCGTAGCCATTGCGCGTCGCGCAGGATCTCGCGGCGATAGGTATCGGCCGTATGCCGCGCCATGGCCGTGAAGGTCTGCTGGCGGCCTCCGGACGAAATCAGCCAGGCCAGCAGCGGCGGAAATCCCTGCAACTGTTTCGCAACCTCGTCCGGCACGCCCCCCTGCTCCAACAAGCCGGACAGCCGCGTGGCCGATCGCATCAGCCGCCGATCAGCCGTGCAGCCGGCGGCCAGCACCACCGCTTCGTGCAGCGGCACGCCATGCTCGACCAGCAGACCAAGAATCTCGGCCAGCGACGCCGCCCGGGCATGGCGCACTACGCGGCCGGCCAACGGAACGCAGTACAGCCACCAGCCGGCCGATCCCATGTCGAGCACCATGGCGCGTCGCGTGCGAAGCCACCAAAATAAAGCGGCCCCCACGAGCAGCAACGGCGGAATCAAAGCCGCAAAAACGACCCGGTCGGTGCCGGGTATCGGAATCTCCCGATTCAACCACGCTACGTCTTGTGCGAGACCGGCCCAAAAACCTGGCGACGTCGCATCGTAGAGCAACGAGAGCTGGGGGATGACGAACGTGAAAGTGAGCAAGAACAGAAAGTAAGCCAGCAACACGATAATCAAGGGATAGAGCACCGCCAGGCCGATAGCCCCGCGCACTTCCTTCAGGTTTCGCGCGCTCGTGGCCAACGACTCCAATGCGGCAGGCAAGCGGCCCGATTTCAAACCTGCGCTGACAATCGCGTGGTAGACCGGCGGAATCTGGCTGCCCTGGTCGGCCAGCGATTGCGACAGGCTGCGCCCCTGGCCGATCGACTTGCCGAGTAGCGCCACCGTGCGGCCCAGTTGGCCGGGCAAATCACCACCCCAACTGGTCAGCCCCATTTCCAGGGGCACGCCGGCGAGTACCAATCCCGCGATCTCGTCGTTCAAAGCGACAAGATCATCCAGCGACATGTTTTTTGTCACGAAGTGTTCCCGAGTGGACACCCTCGGCCGCTTTTCAGTTCCCCGCATCCTGGTGGTCCAGCATGCATCCGTAGTATACCGGCAGCCAACCGTGCAAATCCAGCTTTTGACTACGGATTCTTGGAAAAACCAAGCACGCGGCGCACTTCCGCCGGGCTGGTCGTGCCTGCCTCGACCGCGGCGACCGCGCGAGCCCAGCGATCGACCATGCCAGAGCGCACCGCCAATGCTTCCAGCGTGGCCACCTCCGATCGTGCCAGAATCGCAGGACCCAGGCTGCCAGTGTCGAAGGAGATCATTTCGGCCAGAACGGTTCGACCCGCATATCCGGTGCCGGCACATTGCGCGCATCCGACGGCCAGGCGGGCTTGCTGCACGGGCAGGCCCAAGAAGTCGTCGCTCGCGACGGTTGGCCGCGCGCACGAGCACAATTTGCGCACCAGTCGCTGAAAAATAATGGCCAACACGCCGCTGCGCAAAATGTAGGGCTCGATGCCCATGTCCAACAGCCGTCCGATCGCCTCGGCGGCGCTGCCGGCGTGAAACGAACTGAGCACCAGTTGGCCGGTGAGCGAGGCCTGCAACGCGACTTCCGCCGTCAAACGATCGCGGATTTCACCGATCATGATCACCTCGGGATCCTGCCGCAGCACGCTGCGCAATCCGGCCGCCAGATCAAAGCCCGCGTTGGCGTTGACCTGCGACTGGGACACGCCTGGCACGGCCATTTCGATCGGATCTTCCAGCGTGACGATACTGCGCACGGCCAACGGATGGCACACCAGTTCATGCAAGCAGGCATAGAGGGTCGTCGTCTTGCCGCTGCCGGCCGGGCCGGTGACCAAAATGACGCCGGAAGTTTCGGCCAACAAGCGTCGCAACGCAACCAGGATCTCGTCGGGCAATTGCAGTTCGCCGAGATCGCGGTATTGCAGCTTGCTGCTGAAGAGCCGCACCACCGCCCGCTCGCCGCAGAGCGTCGGAAACGTGCTGACGCGCAATTCGACGTCGGAGTCTGTCGCGCGGATCCGGCCCTCCTGGGGCACGTCGTTGCGATAGGTCAACAGATCGGCCAACACCTTGAGCCGCGCGATGACGTTGGCCGCCACTCCAGACGGATACGTGCCCAGGCCGACCAACACTCCGTCCACGCGCCAGCGCAGTTCGAGGCCTTCGGGCGTGGGTTGCAAGTGCAGATCGCTGGCGCCGCGAGCCCGTCCGGCCGAGAGCAGCGCATCGACGAAGCGCGAGGCATATTGTGCGTCAGCCGGATCGAGCGACGAGAGTACGGCGGAGAGTGTTTCGTACAATTCGAAATGACCTCACCGTGGCCGCAACCCCCGGGGAGAGCAAGGAAGTCCGCCGCCCGGTTGAAATGACGCCCCTGACTCCCCGGCTGACATGGCCGCGTGTTCTGGGCGAGATTGTCCAGAATCTCTTGGATGTCCTCGTCCATGCCGGCATGTTTCAACTTCAATTTCTCGCGACTGTCGATGCCCAGGCCGATTTTGATCCCGTGTTGGATGAACGGATTTTCCCAGACGGAAAACTTCTGCAACCGGCGCTCGGTGCCATAACGCTTGAGCACCGCCACTCCGGTCGCATCGGCCGCGACGCGGTCGCGGCTGGCCACGATCAGTTTTGGATCGACCGTGTCGCCGTGCGACGGCCCGCCGAACACGAAGCTCCGGGTGCCGTCCAAGATATTCAAAGCGGGCGTGATGCCCAGGTTCAGTTCCGCGACGCGATCGACCAGCGGCGCGACTTCGTCGATATCCTGCTTGCGGCCTTCCGGGCCCAGGCGGCGCCGGCTGCCCGAGGACTTTTGGTCGGCCAGGCTGTTGCTGCCTTTGAAGGCGGTGTGGAATTCGCGGCGGGTCCGATGGTGGCTCATGCCGACGAACGCCTTCATCGACATCGTGAACCAGGCCTGAAAATGCGTCTTGATCACCGGCACGTTGATCACGTGATCCACCGCAAAGAGCAATTCGGCCAATTCGAAACCGTCGGGCCAACTATCGGCTTTTTCCGGCTTGATCTTCCGCCACATCGGCGCGTCTTTGCGTCCCAGCAATTCCAATTCCGCCGCGGCGTCTTCCAGACCGACCGCCACGACCGGCGCTTTGACGTCGCTCACCGCCTGATTCACGGCATCCAGATGGCCGACCTTGCGCATCACGTCGATCGTCTTGGGCGTCGAGGTGTCGAAAATGGGCGAAAAACTGCGATCGGCCACGATGATCCGCTTCGGCCCGCGCTCGGAAACGAGTTTGATCACGGCGTAGAGCACTTCGGGACTGGTCGTGGTTGGGTTGGTGACCGCGCCGGTCACGTTCGGCTTGATCAGCACCGTCTGGCCGGCCTTGATGAAGTCCATTCCGCCCGAAAGTTCCACCGCTTTGCGCACCGCTTCTTCCATGTTCGAGCCGCGGGCGATGCCGACATCGGCCGACGCGGGCCCGGCCGGCACTTCATCGGCCCAGGCCAGTTTTGGCAAAACCAGACCGCTCGACAAACCCGCGGCCAGCCAACCGCCGCCCGCCTGGCGAAGAAAGCGCCGACGGTGACAACCGTTTCCAAGATGCGACATGAATGGACCCTCGCGACAAAAAACTGCGGCCGAGATGCTTCACCGAGGAACTAAAAAACCGACGCCGGGGGGTGCGTCTTCACGGCATCGATTGTAACCACTTCTCCAGGTTCGTGCGAAGCGCCTCGGCGCGTTTATTCAAGCCGGCGGCCTTATCGGCCGGAATTTCCTGGGAAGCATGCACGATCCGCATGGTTTCGCCGCGCAATCCATCGACCTCAGCGCGGAACGAACGCGGGATGGGGTCTTCCCGGGCG
>JBGQKM010000284.1:0-7295 GCA_041499515.1 Planctomycetia bacterium
CAGGCAAGACTTCGACCCTGATGGGCATCTCCGGCTGCCTGCGGGCTCGCCGCGGACGCGTGTTGCTGGACGGGCAGGAAATCCAGCAGTTGCCGCCGCACGAGATCGTTTGTCGCGGCATTTGCCACTCGCCGGAAGGCCGCAAAATCTTTCCGCGATTGACCGTGCTGGAAAACCTCCAGATGGGCGCCTTCGCGCGGCGTGACAAGCCGGGGATCGAGCGCGACCTGGCCCGCTCGTTTGCATTGTTTCCGATCCTGGCCCAGCGCCGCGGCCAGGCCGGCGGCACGTTGTCGGGCGGCGAGCAGCAGATGTTGGCCGTGGCCCGCGCGCTGATGGGCCGCCCCAAGCTGCTGTTGCTCGACGAGCCGTCGCTGGGTCTGGCGCCCATGGTCGTGGTGAAAATCTTCGACGTGGTGCGCAAACTCAATCAGGAGGGCATGGCCATCCTGCTGGTCGAGCAAGCCGCGCGGATGGCCCTCAAATTGGCCCATCGCGGCTACGTGATGGAAATGGGCCAGATCACCATCAGCGACCGGGCCGACGCCCTGTTGAACAACCCGCGCGTGCAGGACGCCTATCTGGGTCAATAGCCGGCTGGCGACCGTCATGACCGGCAGGGCCGTGGCGTAGTGACTGATCTTGTCCCGAGCCATCTGGCTGAATAGACTTCGTTCGGTTCTAGACCCGGCCCATTTCGCATGAGGATCGCGCACCTTGGTCCGACACGAACAGCTCTGGGCTCCCTGGCGGCTGGCGTATGTCAGTGGCGAGGCGGCGGCCGAGGCATCGCAAGCCAAACCCAAGGCGTTGAAGCTGCTGCCCGGCGCTGATGCCGACTGCTTTATCTGCCGCGCCGTCGCGGACGTCGACGATCGCGGCAACCTGCTGGTCCAGCGCAGCGAGCACTCGGTGGTGATCTTGAACCGCTTTCCCTACAACAATGGGCATCTGCTGCTGGCGCCGCTGACGCACAAGGGCCGGCTGGACGAACTGGTGGATCGCGAGCAGCTCGATCTTCAGCGGTTGATTGGCAGCTATGTGGGCCTGATCGAACGACTGATGAACGCCGAGGGGTTCAACATCGGGCTGAACCTGGGACGCGCGGCCGGCGCGGGGTTGCCGGGGCACTTGCATTGGCACATCGTGCCGCGCTGGAGCGGCGACACGAACTTCATGCCCTCCCTGGCTGGCATCCGAGTCCTGCCCCAGTCGCTCGACGCGCTGTGGGAAATGTTGCGCGAAGCCAACGCGTCAGCGGGCGAGGGCGGGTAGCGCCGATGGCCAAGTCCGATTCGAGCCCATCGCGAGGCGCACCGCTGCAGTCGATCGCCGACCGCGAACACGCGCTGTTGGCGCCCTACGCCATGCACAGCGCGCAATCGGCCGGCCGCGAACATCCCGAGCCCGAGCATCCTTATCGCGGGCCGTTTCAGCGCGATCGCGACCGCATCGTGCACAGTGCCGCCTATCGGCGGCTGAGCTGGAAGACCCAGGTGTTCACCGGCGAGTTGGGCGATTATCACCGCATGCGGCTGACGCATACGCTGGAGGTTGCGTCGCTGGCCCGCACGCTGGGCCGGGCGCTGGCCCTGAACGAGGACTTGATCGAGGCCCTGGCCCTGGTTCACGATTTGGGGCATCCGCCGTTTGGGCATGCCGGCGAGGACCTTCTGGACGAATGCCTGCGAGAGGAGGGGGGTTTTTCGCACAATGCCCAGGCTCTGCGCATCGTGCGCGAGTTGGAAACGCGCTACCACGAATTCCCCGGCCTGAACCTGACGCGCGAGGTGCTCGAAGGCCAGCGAACGCGGATCGCGCACGACACGCAGGCGGCGCCCCCCTTGCTCGAAGTGCAAGTGGTCGAGGCGGCCGACAGCATCGCGTACGACACGCACGACGCCGACGACGCGCTGGAGCTGGGCTTGCTGACGCTCGACGAACTGCTGTCGACCGAATTATGGTCGGCGGCCGCCGTCCGCGTGCGCCGCCGCGCCGCCGCGCTTGAGGCGGGCGAATTGCGGCGGGCCGTGCTGCACGAATTGCTCGATTGGCAAGTCGGCGACATGTTGGCGCGGGCCGCAAAGCGGCTGGCCGACCCGGTGATCGACAGCCCCACAGCCGCGCGCGAAGCCGGACCGATCGTCGTGGCCAGCCAGGAATTGGCCGAGCAAAAACACCAATTGGAGGTCTTCCTGCGCCAACGGGTTTATCGCCATCCGGACGTATTGGCGCACCGCGAGACGGCGCAGGCCTGTTTGCGGACCATGTTTGCCGGCTACGTGGCTCGTCCGCGGCTCTTGCCCGAGGGCTTTCGTGGCCGAGCCGGCAAAACGGGTCTGCGGCGCAGCGTGGGCGATTATCTGGCCGGCATGACCGATCGCTTCGCGCAACGCGAGTTTGACCGGCTTTTCCGCGATTCCTCGCGGGACTAGTAACCCCCCGGGCCGACATCTAAAATAGAGTTTTCAGGTATCCTTTCCTTCCATTGTTCCTTCTCCAAGGCGTGTCGCCATGGCACTGGTCGTACTGCGATTCGTGTTCGTGATGGTGGCGGTCGGCCTGGGGTTTCAGCTCATCAGTTCCGGGGCGCTGGCCGGAGAGTGGTTTTGGCTTCCCTGGCTCGCGTTTGGCGGCATTATCTTGCTTGCGCTGGCGGTTATCGGCGCCGACGCGATGGTTCGCCGCAAGCGCATCGACACCGTCTCGGCGGTATATCTGGGACTGATCGTCGGGCTGTTTCTCACCTATGTTCTGCGGCTGGCGTTCAGCTCGGTGTTGACTCCCAATTCGCCCGCCAGCGATTGGTTTCCGTTGGTGTTGGGCATGGTGCTGTGCTACCTGTGCATCAGTCTGTTGCTGCAAACCAAGGACGACTTCCGCTTCATCATCCCCTACGTCGAATTCGTCAAGGAGATCAAAGGGCTCAAGCCGTACGTGCTCGACACCAGCGTGGTGATCGATGGCCGCATTGCCGACGTGGTGGAAACCCAGGTCCTCGACAACCAGTTGATCATGCCGCGGTTCGTCATCGCCGAGTTGCAAGCCGTGGCCGACAGCGCCGACAAACTGCGCCGCAGCCGCGGGCGCCGCGGGCTGGACGTGCTCAATCGCCTGAGCAACAATGCGGACGTCGACTTCAAGATCTACGACCGCGAACTGCCTGAATTCGCCGGCCAGCCGGTCGATCTGAAGCTGGTGCTGCTGGCCAAATTCCTGCAAGGCAAAGTCGTCACCAACGATTACAACCTCAACAAGGTGGCCCGATTGCACGGCGTGGGCGTGATCAACCTGAACGACCTGGCCAACGCGCTGAAACCGGTCGTGCTGCCGGGCGAAAACCTGGAAGTCCGCATCGTCAAGCAGGGAGAAGAGGTCGGGCAGGGGGTGGGCTATCTGGACGACGGCACGATGATCGTGGTCGAAGGGGGGCGCGAGCACCTTAACCAGAACGTCAAAATCGCGGTGACCAGCGTCCTGCAAACCAGCGCCGGCCGCATGATCTTCGGCCGCTACGAAACCCTGGCCCGGGTTTAGAATCAATGCACGCCAATCGCCGGTGCGAACGTCCCCGCCGCCCATCCCCGTAAGACCGTTTAGCGTAACGGCCTTAGCGGTGCGGTCTGTGTTGCAAGGACGCATATAGCCTTAGAGCTATTGACTGCGACATAGTCTATAGGCTATGATTGTCTGATGTGGCAGGTTGTTACAACCGATGACTTTGACGGGTGGTTCGCCGCGCTGGGGCGGGAGGCCCAAGTGGAAATCATCGCCAAGGTTGAGCTTTTGAAGCTCCTGGGCCCGAAGCTTGGTCGGCCGCACGCCGATACGTTGAACGGCTCGAAGCACGCCAACATGAAGGAGCTGCGCGCGGATACGGCCGTTCGCGTGATGCGGATCGCGTTCGCGTTCGATTCTCACCGGATGGCAATCCTGCTGGTGGCGGGTGATAAGGCGGGCGTGAACCCCAGACGGTTTTACAAGCAACTGATTCGCCAGGCCGACACGCTATTCGACACTCATTTGGCGAAGCAAAAGGCCAAGGGGAAACGGAAGGAGAAGTGATATGGCTAAATCGTTCGACGAGTTGGTCAAACGCACGACTACGAAGAAGACGCGGCGGAGGGCTGCGCTCCGCGCTCAGGAATTGCTTGGGGAATTGCTTTTGAGCGAGGTGCGCGAATTGACCGGAAAAAGCCAGCGTCAGGTGGCGGAGGCTCTGGGAATGAAGCAGCCGAGCCTGTCGAAGCTGGAAAAGCAAAAGGATATGCAGATTTCGACGCTGCAAAAGATCGTCAAAGCCCTGGGCGGCGAGCTTGAGGTGCTGGCAAGGTTTCCGAGGGGAACGGTCAAGATCGACCAGTTCGAAGCCCGCCGCAGAAAGCCTCGACATCGCGGGCCGGAGGAGTTGCAGTTAGCGTAGATGGAAATCCACAAGAGCGAATGATTTCCACGACCAGCACCTGACTCATCGGCTACATCTTCTCCACCACCTGGATGCCCAGCAGATCGAGCCCTTGCTTGAGCGTGCGGGCCGTGAAGTCGCAGAGCAAGAGACGGCTGACGCGGCTGGCTTCGCTGGGGGCTTTGAGCACGGGGCACTGCTCGAAGAAACTCGAATAGCGGTTGGCGACTTCGAACAGATAGGCCGTCAAGAAGTTCGGCCGACACTCCGTGGCGGCCAAGGCAAGCGCTTCGGAGAATTGCAAGAGCGCCAAGGCCAACGCCCGTTCGACCGGGTGCGACAAATCGACTTCGGTTCGCCGACCGCGCAGGGCCGCGACGTCGACGTCTCCCTTGGCAAAAATGCTCAACACGCGGGCGTAGGCATATTGCATGTATGTGGCCGTGTTGCCGTTCATGGCCAACATGCGGTCGTAGCTGAACGTGTAATCGCTGGTGCGGTTTTGGGCCAGGTCGGCGTACTTGAGCGCTCCGATGCCCACCACTTCGGCGATCTGGCGGCGGCGGTCGGGCGCGATTTCGGCGCCGCTGGGATTGGCGTCGTCCCCCTGGCTGACGATCTCATGCGCGCGGCGGACCGCTTCGTCCAGCAGTCCCCACAGGCCCACCGTGTCGCCAGAGCGGGTTTTGAACGGCCGCCCGTCATCGCCCAACACCGTGCCGAAACTGACGTGGTTCAACTCGATCGTGTCGTAGCCCCATCGCCGGGCCGCGCCGAAAAGCTGCTCGAAGTGCAGGCTCTGGCGATGATCGACGACAAAGAGCATCGCGTCGGGCGACCAGGTCGTGACCCGATATTGAATCGTGGCCAGGTCGCTCGTGGCATACAGAAAGGCGCCGTCCTGCTTACGAATAATCAGCGGCGTGGCCTCGTTTTCAAAAAAAATGCAGACCGCGCCTTCACTCGTTATCGCGATCCCGCGCTTCAGGAGGTCGTCGACCACGCCGGCGAGCCGATCGTGATAAAAACTCTCGCCCAGCGTGACGTCGAAAGTGACGTCGAGCCGCCGGTAAATCCGCTCGATGTCGGCCAGGCAGGGAGGCAGAAACTCGCGCCATAAGCGCACGTTATCCGGATCGCCACGATGCAATTTGGCCGTTTCGGCCAATACGGCCTGGGCAATGTCGGGATGGGCGGCGACCAGTTTGGCCAGCGCCGGATCTCCGTCGATTTCGGCCAGCCGGGCTTCGAGCGCCGCAAGCGCCGCCTGCGATTCTTTGAGGTTTGCTTCGCCGCGACGCCGGTTCTTGGCGGCGCTTTTTTCGGCGCCCTTGTCGAGCGACGGGGCCGCCTGCGACAGTCGGGCCAGTTCCAATCGCTGCAAGTCGATTTGCTGGCGCAGCTTGGGGAGCGACTCCTGGCCCTCGTAGTATCCGACGATTTGGTGGACCAGGCGATAGAGCCGGCCGAGTTCTTCGACCGCGTTGGCCTGGTAGGCCGCGCGGTCGAGAAAATGTTTATAGCCGTAGATGATCATGCCGAACTGGGTGCCCCAATCGCCGATGTGATTGTCGGCGATCACCCGATGGCCCAGAAAGCGGAGCGTGCGCTTGAGGGAATCGCCGATCACGGTCGAGCGGATGTGGCCCACGTGCATCGGTTTGGCCACGTTCGGCGCCGAATAGTCCAGCACGAACGTGCGCGGCCGGGCGGAGAGTTCGATGCCCAGCCGGTCGTCGCCCAGCGCCCGCCCAACGGCCTCAACAAGCCAGTCGGTCTTGATGCGCAGATTGATGAAGCCGGGCCCTTCGACTTGCGCCGGTTCGCACAGGTCGTCGACCGAGAGTCGCGCCACCACGTCGGCCGCCACGTCGCGCGGCGGGCGCGCGAGGCGCTTGCCCAGCGGCATTGCAAAATTGGCCTGGTAATCGCCGAACTTGGGATCCTGGCTGGGACGCACCATCAAGAGCAACTCGGCCGGGTCGTCGACCAGGCCGGCTAATGCGGCGCGAAAACGATTTTGCAACTCGGCGAGAATATTCATGCGGGCATGCGAGCCAGACCGAGTTCACAGAAGGCCGGCAAACCGGGGCCGGACTCGGGTACCCCTCAAGTGTGCCCGGGGGGCCGAGAACCACGCAAGCCCAAACCGGGCCCTCGGTCGAAAACGACACCTGCGGCGCGGACTTTGTTCGCGATTAGACCGACGTGGAGGATTCGCCCGACACGACCGGGCGCTCGGCGCTCTCGTACGGCACTCGCTTGGCTCCGGCCCACAACCGTTCCAGATCGTAGTAGCCGCGGGTCTCTTCATCGAACAGATGGATGACCACGTCGCCGAAGTCGAGCAGAATCCAGCGGCTTTCGGCATAACCCTCGATGCCCAGCCGGTGGTCGCCAAACTCTTTTTCCAGTACCTGGTCGATTTCTTCGCTCACCGCGTGCAGTTGCCGGCGGCTGCTGCCGGTGGCCAGGACGAAGTAATCGAACACGGGAGTCAGTTCCCGCAGATCGATGATGGCGATGTCGCGCCCACGGTTCAGATCGGCCACCCGGGCAGCGGCCAAGGCGCGCTCGAGACTGCGGTTGGGCTTGGGTGTGGGATTGGCGGCGGGACTAGCGATAGCCGAAAGTATCCTTATCCTGAAGGGTTGCGAAGTGCACCTATCTATTTTATACAGCCCTGCGGTTCAAGCGAAGAGCTCCGGGGGGCAAAATTGGCAGGTTCCGGGCGTTGATCGCAGGTTGACAAACCGCATAAAGTAATCGGATACAAGGAGTTTGACGATGTCGGATTGGGTTGAGGTGGGGCGTAAGGCCCCCGATTTCACGTTGCCCGCCGAGCCGGGCGCTAAGGTCAAGCTATCGGCGCTACGCGGCAATCCGGTGG
>JBGQKM010000285.1:0-7286 GCA_041499515.1 Planctomycetia bacterium
CGAAGGGTAGGTCTCCCGTCAACCCAATAGTTTTTCGGGAGTGCCGCAATTCGGACGAGTTCTTGAGAAACAAGCTCACGTCACTCCGCTCCGACGATCTACAGGAGACAGCTTGCCCCAGAGAAACCGTCTCGTTGACAGGACGTCTAGCCGACATTTCCCATAGCGACTGAGCTTGAAACCGATTCAGGCTCACGATTGCCGTCATTCTAATCGACAAACTCCTCTTTGGTCCTTTGGTCCCCAATGCGTGCGCATGCAACAGGAGTTGCTCGGCCAGCGGTTTGAAATAGCCGTTGCCCCTATTTCGATTTCGCTTCGGCCGCTGCGGCCTCGGAAGCGTCAAGCACCTTGAAAACGCGAATCTGCTCGTTGGGGAACTCGATGGTCTGGCCACCAATCCGCGAGATGCCACCGCCCGCGACGATCAACTTGCCGTCGGGCGAAAAGCGGGCACAGGCCACGATCCCCTTGGCGGGACCAATCTTGCTCAGCTCGTCGCCGGTGGACAAATCCCAAAGTCGCAGGGTGCCATCCGAGCCGCCGGTAGCGGCCAGCCGCCCATCGGGCGAAACGTCGATGCAAAAGACGCCCCCCTCGTGGCCTTTCATTTCGCGAACGAGCTTGCCGGTTTCACTATTCCACATGCGCAGCACGCAGTCGTCCCCTTCGCCAATATTAAGTCCGGTCAGGCTGCCAACCAGACTGCCACCGGTGCCAGTCAGGATGTGGCGCCCGTCGGGCGAGACGGCCAACCCCCACAGCGCCGCCGGGTGGTCGATGGCCAAACGCTGCTTGCCGGTCTCGGCGTCAAACACGCGGAGCTTCTTGTCGTGGCAGCCGGCGATCACTTCCTTGCTGTCGGGCGAAAACGTGGCCCGCGTGACGTAATCGGGGAGCGGGTCAAAAGCCTTTATCAGGTTGCCGGAGTTGGCGTCCCAAATGCGAATCACCTTGTCGAGCCCGCCCGTGAGCAACCGTCGGCCGTCCGGCGAGAGGAAGAAGGCCCAGATTCGGCCGCCGTGATCGAATTCTTTCAGGACCTCGCCACTCTTGAGGTCGATGACATGAGCGATCGGCTCCACCCAGGACGTGGCGAAGCGGCCACCGTCGGGAAAAACATTGACGAGCATTCCGCGACCGCCTAGATCGCGCGTTTCACCATTGGTCAAATCCCAAACTTGCACGCCGCTGCCGTTTGCGCCGCCGAGCACCGCGCTACGGCCATCGGGCGTGAAATCCAGGCTCCAGACGACCGATCGCCTGTCGTGCCGCCGCACCTCTTGCAGCCTCTTGGCTGTCGGCCCGGCGGCTTTCGTGGCCGGCGCGAGCACGCGGAGCGAGCTGGTGAACGCGATCCATTTCCCATCGGGCGAGAAGGCCGGGTGCTTGCTCATTCCCACCTGGCCTGGCACCTTGCGTGCTGTGGCATCGCCGGCCACGTCGACCATGCGAATTTCCATTCCGTCGCTGAAGACCAGCTGCTTGCCATCGGGCGAGAACGAGCTGAAGCCGCCCATCTCGTTGGTCAGCCGTGGTTTCAGCTCACGGTTGTCGCCCGCTGGGTCCACGAAAAACAACTGCCGGTGGGCGCCCTCGGCTGGCCGGACAACGACCGCCATGCTCTTGCCATCGGGCGACCAGGCCAGCCCATCGAAAACCTTGGTGACCGGCGCGGGCAACAGGGCCGTTCGCTCGTCGTTCAGTAGGTCCAAGGCGCGGAGCATGGTCCCGTCCGTATAGACCAGGACGTTACCGTCGATCGACCAGCGTGGACTCCGCCCCTCGCCGATCTTGGTCAGCCCCTTGCCGTCGAGATTCTGCACGTAAATCTGCGAGGAGCCGTCGTCGCCATCCACCTGAAACGTGATTTGCCGGTCGTCCGGCGACCAGTCAGCGAACCGTCCTTTGGCCACCTCGCGCAGTTCGGTACCATCGGGGCGGACCACGAAACACGTTCGCTCTCGGCTGGCTACATTGCGGGCGTCGAATACCAGATGCTTGCCATCGTGCGACCAGCGCGGCGCTTCGTGATCGTCGTGGCCTTCGACTTCCGCCACCTTGCGGACGTCGCTGCCGTCGGGTTTCATGACGAAGATCGCCGTGGGACTTGTCACTGCCTGAGCCCAGGCTTGGGCCGTTATGAGCAGGCTGAGAAACCACGCCGCCCAGCGAAGAACCATGGCATGCACTCCCCAGAGTTGTTTCCGGCGTCGGCCAAACATGAGCGAATGAGGCCGCCGGTTATTTGAACCGCCGTTTTCCAGATGGAACGAGCCTGAACCGACATTTCCCATAGGGGTTGAGCCTGGAACCAAACCCGGCTCGGCCTTTTCGTCAATATAAGCAACGCGGCCCCCTGCGAATATCCAAATTGCGAGGCCAGCGGGGCTTACGGGACCTTCGACTGCCATGGCGAAGCGCTCGTGGCGAACCGGGCTCCCATAAATGGTTGATTTTTCGAAGCGGCCTCCGGAACAAAGTCAGCTGCTCCGCCGACCAACCCGCCCGTGTCACCAAACGTTTGAGTTCTCGGCGCGCGAAATCAGTCTCAAAAACAGGGTCGTTTGATTGGATTCTCAAGAATCATGGCTGTTTCCACGAGTTCTTCGGACGAGGACGGATACGGAGCCAGGCAGAACCGGAGCAACATCGCCCCGCCGTTGAACGCACGGGCCGACGTGAAGCTCGGAAAATGCTCCACCTTTTTGCCATGTCGTTGACAACTGTACGCGATTCGCGTACATTACTGGACGTTTCGACGAACAATCAATCTGACTAAACAACAGCACTACTTGATGCAGCAATGGCCAATCATGAGGTGGAGTGATGAGTTCCGTGGAGCGGAAGGATCTGTCTAAAGCCGAGTGGAAGGTCATGAAGATTGTCTGGGAGTTGCGCAAGGCGATGGCTCGCGAAGTCTACACGATCGCCGGCGAGCAGCACTCTTGGACACCAGCTACGGTCAAAACCATTCTCAGGCGATTGGTTGACAAGGGTTACGTGTCAACCGCGCAAGTCGGAAACGGATTTGTCTACCGACCGGATCAGAGTGCGTTGTTGACGCTTCAATCCGCCGCTGACACGTTGCTCACGAACGCCATCGAGGGCGCGACTGGCCCGCTGCTGGCTCACATGATCGAACACGTGTCGCTCTCCGAAGACGACCTTGACTCACTTCAGAAGCTAATCGACGCGAAGAAACAGTCGCTTAAGAAGGTCGGCCACAAGAAGTCTGCCAATCGTTCTGATGGGAGGATGGGGCGATGATGAATGTCCTAATCGAGTACGTCAATCTCGCGGGAGACCACTGGGCCGCCTGGGCTCTTGCCACACTGCTGGATACGGTCGCCCTGCTGGTGTTCATCGGTCTGGTGTGGTTCACAATTCGCGGTCGTGCCGCGCCGCAGGTGGGCTACTGCCTCTTTCTCCTGGTGCCGCTCAAATTGCTGTCGCCCGTAGGCGTGACGGTTCCGGCAGCCATCGCGCGATGGACACCTTCGGCTCTGGTGTCGGAGTGGTTCGACGGGGCGCATGTTTTCGAGACAATCGAAGGCCAGCCACCGGTTCAAAAGCAGATTGCCACAGCACCGACGGATAGGCCAGCTCCCTCCGAGGCGAGGTTCGAGTTTCCCGCGCTGTCACAGCCGGGCGCGGCGGATTCTCATCAGCGGAACTTGCCAATGCAGGCCCGATTCCGGCCGGACACCTTGGACGATGCGGGTGAGGTAGTTCAGTCCGGGAGCACGGCGCAACCCTTGTCGGTATTCGCCCTGGCCATGATCATCTGGTCGATCGGTGTCCTGCTGCTGTTGGGGCGGCTTGTATGCATACAACTGCGATTTCGAGCACGGCTTCAGCACCAAAGCCCTGTCGATGAGTCGCAACTGGCCGTCGACTTGCGCGAGCTGCGCCGGCGCGCCGGAATCACGCAAAGTGTCCGTGTCATCGAAAGTGATGACATCACGGCGCCGGCGGTTTGGGGAGTCATGCGACCCACGATCATTTTGCCGCGAGCGATCACTTCGACTCTCACGGCGGAGCAGTTGCGATGGGTCTTGTTGCATGAGTTGGCTCATATTCGGCGCCGCGATTTGCTTGTAGTTGTGCTACAACGATGTGCCGCCATCCTGCACTTCTTTAATCCGGCCGTCTGGATGGCGAATCGCATCATTCATCGGCTACGGGAATACGCATGCGACGATCTTGCGGTCTCGCTGAGCGACGGTTCTGGAGTCGAGTCCGGACAAGCCTTCGTGCAGATTCTACGGCATGCCAATCGCAGCCATCGCGGCTTGGACGGAGCGCTGGGTGTCTTTGGATCGGATTCGCGAGCTTCTTGTTTTCTCCGTGTTCGCAGATTGTTGGATTCCGACAGACCGATCCGCACCAGGCTGGGCACGTGGTCGCTTTGCGGACTGATACTGTTGGCCGTAATCGCGCTGCCTCAATTGCGCGCCGCGAGTGACCCTGCAAAGGGCGCCGCACCAACTGCCGGCAACGAAGCGGCAACGCAGGATCAACCGAGCCCAAAAGATGACGCGACTGTCCGCGACGAGCAGACATTCGAGCTACGAGTCGTGGGGCCGGAGGGCAAACCGATACCCGGAGCCACGGTCGAGCTTCGCATTCGTCCTGCCCCAACGGCCAAACAAATCCGGCAAGGAACGTTTCTCAAACAGGGACCGGTCGGAGCCTTTGCGACGACGGATGCTGATGGGCGACTTGCCGTTGAGCTTCCAAAGACGCCAAGTGTTTTCAATGTGAACATCACGACTCCAGGCTACGGACCGTACTGGGCGGGTTGGTCGTCCGAGAATCACATTGAGCCGATTCCTCCCCGCTTTACGGCCGAACTCGAGGCAGGCTGGTCGGTTGGGGGAGTCATCGTCGATGGCGAAGGAAAACCTGTCGAAGGCGTGAAGATCCGTCCCAGCATCCAATTCAAGAAACGTGCCGGAGACCTGGAGCAACTGGGCGTTGGCACGAACCTGAAGACCGACGACGCTGGCAAATGGCGATTTGACAGTGTGCCGGCCTCCAAGAGCGAAGTCTTCGTGGAGATCAGTCACCCTGAATTCAGGCCCGATCGTCGGCCGTTGACGCGTAGCGAGTTCGGAATCGAACACGGCCAAGAACCCGTCAATAAGATCGTTTTAAATCGCGGCCTGACCGTCGTCGGCAGGATCACCGACGAAACGGGAAACCCAATCGTCGGCGCACGGATTCGCACGGCGGTTCTCAACGACATCCGCGAAGCGAAGACGGGCGATGATGGAACGTATCGGCTGATCGGTTGTGAGTCGCTAACGGCAAAAATCGTGGTTTCTGCCAAGGGCAGAGCAACGGACATGAAGGAGGTTCGGATTGATTCGGAGATGGATCCCGTGGACTTTCAGATGGAGCCCGGTGGGACAGTTCGCATCCGCGTGTTGGATGAGCAGGGCAATCCGGTTGCCAAAGCGCGCATTTTCTTCCAACGCTGGCGAGGCTCGTTCAACTACTGGGAATTCGACCACGTAAGTCAATACGCGGACAAAAATGGAGTCTGGAATTGGAACGAAGCGCCTCTCGACGAATTCGAAGCGGACATCTGCCGGCCGGGCGGAATGGAATTGGCAAGTCAACCTTTGATTTCCCGCGACGAGGAATATGTTTTTCGACCGCCTGCGGCCCTTGTCGTGTCCGGCAAAGTCATCGATGCCGAAACCAAAGAACCCGTCAAAACGTTTCAGGTACTTCCGGGCGTTCGCTCCAGCGAATCGCATATGAACTGGGTGCAAGGCGAGCGGTTTACCGCGACCGGCGGAGAATACCGCATCCGGCACACGCACGATTACTTCGCTCACCTGATTCGAATCGAAGCGAACGGTTATCAGGCTGCTCTGTCGCGCGACATCAAGAGCAACGAAGGCAACGTCTCGATCGACTTCGAGTTGCAAAAGGGGCAAGACGTGGCCGCGACGGTATTGACGCCCAGTGGCGCACCCGCGGCAGGAGCTAATATCGCCCTGGGGATTGCGGGGTCTCAAATCAATATCATGAATGGCGAAATTGACGGCGGGTCAACGTATGCCGCGCGAAAGGATACGGACGATTCCGGCCAATTCCGATTTCCGCCTCAGGGCACGGCGTTCCAACTTGTCATCGTGCATCCGACCGGCTATGCGCACTTGAAGGCTACGCCCGATTCGATGCCGACGACGATCGCGTTAGAGGCCTGGGCCAAAGTCGAAGGGACCTTCCGGATCGGCAAGAACCCGCTTCCGAATGTTCCGATCACGATCAATACCGTCGGCCCTCACTCGTACGGAAATGGTCTGCCGAACATTTTCACGACCTACTACGCGACCACCGGAACAGATGGAAATTTCGCTTTCGAGCGCGTTGTTCCCGGCGACGCTCGCATTGGTCGTCGGATCATGCTGACGGTCGATAATGGCGCGGCTGTTGTTACATCATCGACGATGCTTGTCGCCAACTTCCCGGCTGGAAAAACGAGCCGAATCGACCTTGGCGGAACCGGCCGGCCGATTGTCGGCAGGCTGCAACCGCCGCAACGTCTCCATGGAAAGGTCAACTGGAACTTCGCCTTGGTCAATGTTAATTCGTACTTTCCCGCGCCACCGAATCTGGAGGAGCTAATACCCCCTGACATTAGAGTGAACACCGTGAAGAGATCGGAATGGTTGCTCCAGTGGGAGCAGACTGAAGCGGGAAAGGCCTGGAGGGCTTTGACGATCGCGTATGAAAAAAACCAACCAGTCCGTGATGCCAGCCCCTACTTCACAGCAAGCATCAATCGCGACGGCACCTTCCGCATCGATGACATGCCCGCCGGCGACTTCTCGCTCTCGGTCTGGTTCAGCCGCAACGCCGCAGGTCAATTGCAGGATTACCGCTTCTCGGTTCCGCCCATGGATGGCAACGAGTCTGAAAAGCAACTCGACCTGGGTGATTTGAATTTGGATTAAAGTGAGCCAAATTCGGACTTGCGACTGCCTACCGACACAGTCACAATCGCGGTCGTCATCGCGCAAGATTGGTCCTGCACACGGTCGACTTCAAACGCGGGCATTTTCGCGGGGGCTCAAGCGAATCAGATTTTAGTTCGGGACAAATCCTGGACAATTGCCAATCGAGAAAACAAAGCCAGCTCGCAAGCCATTGGCATGCAGTGGTTTGCGAGCCGCTGTTCTTCCGAAGCGGAGGGCATGGGACTCGATGACGGCGTTTTCGCAAGTCGTGACGCGGCAATGGTTTATTGTCATAAGTTGAACGACACG
>JBGQKM010000286.1:0-7231 GCA_041499515.1 Planctomycetia bacterium
GACCGTTCTGCCGCACCATCACCGGCGTGTCCACGGCCGGCTGTCCCGCCGCGTGCAACACCTGCCCAACAAGCATTCCGTCGGCCCCCAGAGCCACGTCGGTGATCGTCGTGGCCGGCAGAGCGCCGGCTGGCACGCTGGCCTGCACCGGGCGCGGCCGAAAATCGTCCGCCCGCGCGAAACTCGGCAAGAACATGCCCATGCAAGCAGCCCAAGCGACCGCGTTACAAAAATGCTTTTTCGTGGCCATGGGTGCCCCCTTTCGAGACTTGAACGGCCGTTTCGCCCGCGTTCGCGTGCCAATTGCAGAATTGCGGCGCGCCGTCAATGAAACGGAAAAGTCGACGTGTCTTTACTAAACATCGGCCGGCGCGGGCCCAGACTCCATAAAGTTTTGCGCTTCTGCCGATTGCACAGAAAATCCGATCTCGCCCAACTCGCCCAGTTCGCCGCGCACCGCTCGAAAAATGTACAAACCACCGGCCTCACGAAGCGTGTTCGCGCGAGCTAGCAGCATCACGGCGGCCACGATTTGAAATGCGCCGCCAGTCGCTTTTCCACCCCGGGCAGACGCCGCTCCAGACGCTGGCCCAATTGGCCCGGCGGCGTGCCGGCGCGAATGTCGCCCAAGAATTGCACCAGTTCCTGATGCGCTTCGCTCGGGCCGTGCAGCATGAAGTGGACCCAGGCCCAGGCGTCGCGATAGTCGGCCGCCGACATTTCCGCCACGTCGCGTTTGGCTTCCAGCCTGGCCAGGTGCGGCGTCATGCCCAGCCGCAAATTCCACTTTAGCGCCGCCTGATGAGGATTGCCACTGGCCCGCTGGTCGGCCGCCACTTCGAAATACTCGGCCAGCCCTTCGTCGAGCCACAAAGGCACCATCGGCAACGTCGCATGCAACAGTCCATGGGTGGCTTCGTGGCGCAAATCGACCGGCAACTCGGGGCCGCGAAACGCATACACGGCGCCGCTGCCCGAGCTTTTGATGAACAGGGCCCGGCGGTAGGGGACGTTCGGAAATCGCTGCCGGACGACGGCCCGATACTGGGCTTCGTCGCGAAACAGGATCAACTCCACCGTCTCGCGTGGCTGCGGAAGCCCCAAGACGCGCACCAGTTCGTTTTGGATTTGGCTCAGGTCGCCCAGCAGCGGCGACAACTGTTCCAACGAAAAATCGGCCCGAGCGACAAACGGCCCCGCGGTGCGCTGATCCCAGCTCTGAGCGAAACCGATTTCGGCATGCGAGATCGCCGACAGCAGCAGCAATACGATCGCGATCGCCGTGTGCCCGCCTGGAAAAATTCGCGACGCGGCCGTGCGCATCAGGCGGCCTTCTTTCCCGTCAGCCAGCCCCACCAACCGTCCGGCGAACGACCCCCTCGAACGACTTCCGAGGCGGGCAGTATCGGGCAACCGGCCACCACGCGAGCCGGGTTGCGGCAAAACAGCGCCAACGCCGTTTCCGCGCCGGCCAACGCGACCACGCGATCGAACGCCTCGCGCAACTGCGGCCGGCGGCCCTGTACGCCGTGGGCATCGGTGCTGACGAAATGCACCAGCCCCCGCTCGAGCAGACGCTCGCAAAAAATCTGACTGCGCCGGCCAAACGCGCCCAACAAACTGCCGGCCGTAATTTGCAGCAGGCAGCTCTGGGCCACCAGCGGCGGCAAGACCTCTGGGCTGGCCAGGATGCCGTGATTTCGTTCCGGGTGCGAGAGGATGCCCACGTAGCCCGCGGCCGCCAGTTCGGCCAGCATGCGATCCAACGGAAAGTAGATTTCGTGCGGCAACTCCAGCAACACATAGCGCCCCGTGTCGCCCAGCGACACCACGTCCCCCCGCCGCAGCCGCGCGACCAGGTCGGGCTCGATCCTCACGTCAGCGCCCGGGGCAACCCGTAGCGGAATCTGCCGCTCGTCCAACAACCGCTGCAGTTCGTCGACCGCGCGGCGAATCGTCGGCCCGTCGTTGTGCGAATAACTGCCCAGTTGATGCGGCGTGGCCAATACGATGCCGATCCCATCCGCCACGGCCATGCGGGCCATGGCCAACGATTCTTCGCAATGCCTCGCCCCATCGTCGATGCCCGGCAACAAATGGCAATGAATGTCGACAAACGGTTCGGGCGATAGCACGTGGTGCGGCTCCGTGAATCCTGGTGATCCCTGACCTTTGTCTTTGTCTCTCGGGTGCCACTGCTTGCTGGCCAAGCAGTGCTGGCAATGCCTGTCCCATTTTTCAACCCAGTCAGGCCAGCACGTCGGGCGGGCGAGAGTATCGCGTGGCAAAATGCCTGTCAAGAGCGTGCCGGCTGGCTGCGCCGGCAAAGTACTATTCAGCGATCTCCTTTGGAAACGAATTCGCGGCACGAACGAGAATTGCTTTGAACTAACCCGACGCGCCACAGCATGAATCGAGTGCTGGCAAGAGGCCCCGACTGCGATCGGAAAACGCCGAAGGCGTTGAACAGGCCGGCCCAGGACAACGTCCTGGGTTGACAAGCCCCCAACCTATCAAAGCCCTGCCAAAGGCCGAGGGGCGATGCACCAGCAACGGCGCGACAAAGCCGCACACGGCTTGTGCGCGTTGTGCAGTTTCGCTCGCTCGCGCATTCTTCACAAAACGGGCATGCCGGCAATAGCCGCAAGTCGCGGCCATCGTTCTTTTTGGAACGATTCTTGCATCGCAAGCGTCCCGAGGGCCATACAATGAAACGAATCGCGGATGCCGGGCGGCGAATTCGTAGCCAGAGTATTGCCACCACGCGGGCTAGCCTTCGCGCCACCAACACACGCCAGACCGGGCTGAATCACGGCAGTTCAAACACAAATTGAGGAGTCCCACATGCGCACCATTTTGAAAGTGTCTGCCGCCTCCCTCGCGCTGGCAGCGATGTGTCCGGCCGTCGCCGTTGAGCAGGCCGTCCCCAAGCCGGCTAATAAGACGGGCGCTCAGACCGCGAAAGCGGCTGAAAAGGCAGCCGCCAAACCGGCCGACAAGGCCGGCACGAAGCCCACCGATAAGCCGGCCGCGAAAGTCGCGACCCCCGACAAAAACTCGGCAGACGAAGAAGCCATCCGCAAAACGAGCGAGACGTACGCCCGGGCCTATGCTGCGGGAGACGCCAAGGCAGTCGCCGCCCATTTCACCCCCGACGCCGAGTACATCGACGAACGGGGGGACCTCTTCGAGGGCCGTCGGGCGATCGAGGAAGCTCTGACAGCCTTCTTCGCGGAGAACCCCGGTTGTCAGCTTGATGTCGACATCGACCAGATCCGTTTCGTGAGCCCGGGCGTCGCCGTCGAGGACGGCACCACGACGCTCACAAGCCCAGAGGGGGCGGCATCAGACTACAGCCACTATACGACCGTGCACGTGAAAACCGCGGGCAAGTGGCTGGCGGCCAGTGTCCGAGAGCATGCGCCGAAGGATCGCCGCGAGCACCGCTCGCAACTCCAGCAACTCGAATGGCTGGTGGGGGACTGGGTGGATGAAGACGACGACTCGATCGTCGAGTTCTCCTGTCAGGCCGTCGACAACGGAAATTTTCTGCTGCGTCAGTTCACGGTCAAGATCGCTGGCGAAGAGGCCATGAGCGGCACGCAGCGCATCGGTTGGGATCCGGTGAGCGGAAAACTGCGGGCCTGGATCTTCGACTCGGAAGGGGGCTATGGCGAAGGGACCTGGCACCGCGACGGCGACAGTTGGGTCCTCAAGGCGACCGGCGTGACGGCCGACGGACAAACCGCTTCCGGCACGAGCATTTATACCTCTGTCAGTGACGACATCATGACCTGGCAGGCGGTCGATCATGAAATCGCCGGTGTACAACTCCCCGACAGCGAAGTGGTCACGATCGTCCGCAAGCCGCCGCCGCCCGCGTTACCGGACAGCCCTCCGGCTAAGAATTGAAATCAACGGCCGCATTCCACGGCTTCACGTCGAGTCATGGAATGCGGATTCCAAAACAAATCGACCGGAGGACCCCGTCATGAAACCCACGACCTGGAAAATCGCTATCGCCTGTTGCCTTGCCTTCTCTTTCAGTTCGGCCGACTTGTTCGCGCGCGGCTTTGCCGGCGGCGCGGGGATCTCGAAAGGCGGCGGCGACAAGGGTGGAGATCATGCGGGCGGACGAGGGGGCGGTGGAGGGCAGCCGGGTGGAAAAGGAGGCGGTGGGGCGCGTCCCGGAGGGGCAGGCGGTGGGGGCGGTCGTCCGGCTGGAGGTGGTGGAGCACCACATGCTGTCACGGGCGCCCCGGCGGTTCGCGCTCCGGCCGGTGGTGGCGGCGGTGGGAGGCAATTCAGTGGAGGAGGCGGTACGGCGCGTCCCGCTGGAGGTGGCGGACACGCTCCGGCGATCAGTCGCACCCCGGCCTTCAGTCATCCGAACTTTTCCGCGCGAACTGCGGGCGGCGCTCCGCACGCCCTCGCATCTCCTGCCACGGGCATCCGTCCGACGACGGGTATCCACGCGGGCCCGGCGACCGTTATGCGACAGCCGGGCGGCGCGACGTTTGGAGCCCGGCCGCCCAGTGGCGCGGCCAGGTTCGGCGGCGGAGCGGCTGGCGCGATCGCTCATTCTGGAGCGGCCGCCGGAGCGGCCAGGCACTTCGACGGCGGCAACCGCGCGGGGATTACCAGCCGGCCCTACGCCGGCAATGCGCTGAACTACGGCAATCACAATTTCAATCTGGCCAGTAGCGGTTACCGTCCGGCCTTTTACGGTCACGGGTTGTATCACGGCTACTGGAACGGCAATTACGGCTTCGGTGGAGGTTACGGGAGCGGCTGGGGAGGTTACGGGCCCGGCTGGGGCTATGGCCGAGGCTGGGGCTACGGTCCAGGGTATGGTCTGGGCCTGGGGTTGGGTTTGGGACTCGGCTACGGTCTTGCTCCGCTTGGTTGGGGATACGGGGGTTGGGGGCTGGGAGGGCTGGCCTACAACAGCGGCTATCTGTGGTACTCGAACCCGTATTACAACGGTTCGTTTGCGGGCTACAACTATGCGCAGCCGATTCCGGTGGATTATAGCGCATCACCCGCGGCTGTCGCCGCTGAGGGAAACCCGGCGGACGCCGCGTTAAACGCCGCCGTGGCCGCGTTCAAGCAGAATGATTATGACACGGCCCTCGACATCATCAACAAGGGGATCGCCCAGTATCCCACGGATTCGGTGATGCATGAGTTCCGCGCCCTGGTGTTGTTCGCCAAGGGGGACTACCAGCAGGCGGCCGCGACGATTCACTCGGTTCTCGCGATCGGCCCGGGCTGGGATTGGACCACGCTGGCCAGCCTGTACACCAACATCGTGATCTACACCGATCAGCTCCGGGCGCTGGAAGCTTTCGTCCGCGAGCACCCGCAGGACGGCGCCGCCCGGTTCCTTCTGGCCTATCAGTACACCTCCGGAGGCCACCCCGACGCGGCCGCGCGCCAGTTGCAGCAGGTTGTGACCATTGTGCCCGGCGACCGCGTCGCCGCCGATCTGTTGAAGATGCTCTCGGCACCGCCGGCCGGTCAGCCGGCTCCGACTGCGGAACAACCGGCGCCGCAACCCGCCGCAGAGACGCAGCCAGCCGCCACGCCGATCGATGCGACGAAGCTCGTGGGATCGTGGCATGCGGCCCGCGCCGACGACTCGAAGTTCGAGCTGACCCTGACAAAGGATGCGACATTCACCTGGAAGTTTTCCTCGAAGCAGCAGCCCGCGCAGGGCTTCTCCGGCACGTATACCGTCGAAGGCAACGTGCTGGCGCTCGAGCGCACGGATGGCGGCTCGCTGATTGGGGAAGTGACTCCCGGTGGCGCGAAGAAGTTCAACTTCAGGCTGGTGGGCGCCCCACCTGAAGACAAGGGCCTCGATTTCAGCGGGTGAGCGAGATGATTAAGGGAGCGGCGATTTAAGAACAGCAGGCTGAAGCCAGCAAACCCACAGAAGTACTCTGTCGAAAGGAGAACGGATATGTCATTGGGAACCATCTTGTTGATCGTGCTGATTCTGATGCTGTTGGGGGCGATCCCCACCTGGCCCCACAGCAGAAGCTGGGGCTATGGTCCGAGCGGCGGGCTTGGATTGATTGTCGTAATCCTGCTCATCCTGCTGCTCCTGGGATATCTCCGCTGATCACCAACGCCGAGAAGGAGGTTTGGTCATGCCCCGATATGTTTGGATGTTGATGCTGGCCGGGTTGCTCACGGCCAGCGGGTGCGAGCAAAAGCCCGCTGATCGAACGCCCGGACAGGTCACATCCGAAGACGTACGCCGCGATGCCGGCCAGGCCGTGAAAACGGCTGCCGAGTTTTCCCGGCAGACCAAGGAAGAGTTCCAGAAGAGTCTCGATGCCCGACTCAAGGAGCTGGACGCCGAAATCGCCAAGCTCCGCGATAAGGGTCGCGACCTGAAGGACCAGGCCAAGGCCGACTGGGACCGGAAGATGGCCGATTTAGAAACAAAACGGGATGCAGCCCGCGCCAAGCTGGCCGAGGTCGGTGATTCGAGCGCGGAGGCTTGGAAGGATGTCCAGAAGGGAGCCAAGTCTGCCTGGGACGAATTGGAGAAAGCCTTCCACGACGCGTCGCGCGAGTTCTGATCGACAAGCTGTTACGAGAAAAACCTCTAGAAAAAGGAGCTACCATCATGGGTGGCAAGACAGACGTAGCAAAAGGCCGAATCGAGGAAGCCGCCGGCGCGCTGACCAACAACGACAAGCTTCGCGAGGAGGGAAGGACCGACCAGGCAGTCGGGAAGGCCAAACAGGCCGTCCAGAAGGCCGCCAACACGGTAAAGAAAGCCATGAAAAAAGTGATCGGGTAATTGAGGAGTCATGCGATGCAAGCGACCATCGAACTGCCGAAAGCATTTTCTGTGACCGTGAGCTTCCGCTCATTCAAGACCTGAAGAGAAAAAGGGTCGAAGAACTTGCAAAAAGGGCGCAACTTCAAAACTGGCGCGAGCGGGGGTCCGTCGTGCGGCAATGTCGATCATTTTTTCTCCCTCGCTCGCGCGTCGGGCTAGTGGCCGGCGAAAATGCTGCCCGGGAAAAATTCCCAAATTGGCTCACAAACGCCCATAGAAACTGAGCCACGCGTTTTGGGATAATGACCCCTAGCTGATCGGCCTGGGGGGTGGTTGAGGTGTCAACGGTTTTGCATCGCGTGGGTTGGTTCTTGGCCCGGATGGCAAAGCCCCAAGTTAGCGCAGCGGGTAAGGACGTGGTAAGTCGCGAAA
>JBGQKM010000287.1:0-7225 GCA_041499515.1 Planctomycetia bacterium
CATGGCCGCATGCTCCCCGAATGTTCCGGTGCCCCGGAAGGTCATTGTGCCCCTAAATCGAGCTACTCGTCAATCGAATTCCCGAGCCCGGCGCCAAGCTGACGATTTCGTAAGATTCGACCAGCGCGTAAAAAGCGAGGCCGTCGATTCCGACGGCCTCGCTGGGGCAATCTTTGACGCGCCGTCGGCTAATTCTTCTGGGTCGCGCTGGCCGAACCGTCGCCGGTGACAACTTTAGCATCGCCACTTTTACCGCCCGGGGCGCTACGCTCGGCCAGGCCGCCGGCGGTGAGATCTTGCTTCGGATCGATCGAGTTATAGAACCCGAACATCATTTCATCCCAAGTCTGGTCGCCGAAGGTCACCGCCGCGGTGGGATCGGGGTTGGCCAGGTTGTCGGCCGAATTATCGAAGTGGGCCGTACAGTGCAGCCGCGTGCCCTTGGGCATCAACTTGGGCTCAAAGAGCATGTAGCGAAGCTGCCAGTTGAAGTCATAGGCCGGCACGTCCAGCAGCACTTCGCGGGTTCCATCCGGATACTCGGCTTCGTACTTGAAGCTCTTGCCGCGCAGATGCATGTGGGGCGTCAAGTTCAACAGCAGCGTGTCTTTCAAGAACAGGTGCTTGGCCGTGACTTCATAATTGGAGTCGCCAGGGGGAATTCTGAACGCCGTGTCCCCAACCAGGCCGCCGCGGACCATCTTCTTGACCGTCTTGGGATCGGCAAATTGAATGCCGACCAGGCTGCGGTCGTCTTGCTCGACGCCATTGGTCGTGTAGTGCACCTGAAAGACCAACTTCGATCCGGCCGGCACGAAAACGGCCGTGCCCGGCGGGCTGATGCTCGGCGTCATGCCCGGAGCATAGCCGGCGATGCCGCCACGGCCGCCAGACTCGTTGCCGTCCTTGGCCCGCACGAACACGATGATATGGTGTACGACCGACCGGTTGCCCGGGCGGGCTTCGGTGGCCTTGATCCACTTGTCGGTGGTCCAGCCCGGATCGACCGTGAAAAACTGGTAGTCGACCGTGCCTTCGGCCGGAACCGTATACGATTTGTCACCCATGTACACGATCTGGTCCGGCTCGCCGATCTTCCAGCCTTCGACAAATTTGCGCGGCTCGAGCAAATCTTTAACGTCGCCCTGCGGGCAGCCGTTTTCGACCCAGGTGCTGATTTGCTGTTTCTCCAGGTCGCTCAGCCGGGCGTCGTTGAGGAAGCGGCCATGCTTGGGGTCGGCAAACCAGGGAGGCATGCGGCCTTCCTGCACGACTTCGCGGACGGTGTCGGCCCAGGCGACCGCGTCGTCATACGACGTGAGCGTGAACGGGGCGACCTCGCCCGAACGATGACATTCCACGCAACGATCTTGCATGATGCGCGAGATTTGCTTGGCGTATGTGACTTCGCCGTGCGGCTGCGTTTTGGCCACGCGCCCGACAAAGCAACCTGCGGCTTCCACGACCGGACGGCTGACTGGCTTGCCGGCCAACCCTTCGTTGATGGCGTCGGCCAGATTGCGCTGGGTCAGCTTGGGCTTCACATAACCGGCGCCGGTCTTGAATCCGTACTGGTCGTCGACGCGTCCCCAATAACGCACCACGTGGTTCTGGTCGAGCAGGAAGACTTCCGGCGTGCGCACCGCGCCAAAGCGGTCGGCGATCTCGTTGTGGTTATCCTTCAGCAGCGGAAACGCGATGCCGTAGGCGCGTGCGTAGGCGCCGATCTCGGTCAGCGAATCTTGCTGATTGGCGTCGATGCCCAAAAACGCGACGTCCTGTTTCTCGAACTCGGCGGCCAGGTCTCGCAATCGAGGACCATAGCTTTTGGCCAGCGGGCATTCGGTGCCGACAAAAGCCACGACCACCCATTTGCCCTGATAGTCGTTCAAGGCGTGGACTTTGCCGTGAAAGTCGGGCAGGGAAAAGTCATCGATCTTCTTGCCGATGGGGGTTTCGGGGGTCTCCGCGGCGATCGAAAGCGATCCACAACAGACAATCGCCACAGCCATTGCACCTTGCCAAAATCGTCCCATCTTAACACCTCGATTGTTTACCAGTCCAGTGGGTTTGTGTCCGACGCCGATCGCGTTGTCGGGTAGCCTGTCGCCGCGGTGGTACTACGTGAGCCGCGAGCGATGTGTTTCAAAATACAGAATGGCGGTTCTAAAATCCAGACCTTCGCTCTGGCGGAAAGTCAAACTTGTCGCCTTTGAGCTTCTCGAACTGCTCGCGTTGTTCGGCGGTCAGGACCTCTAAAGCCTTTTGGCCTAACTCTTTCTGCATGGCTTCGATCTTGCCGCGTATGGCCTGGCGGTCTCCGCCGCCGCCGGCGATGGCCTCCTTGATGATTTCTTCCTGCTTGTCCGCCGCGCCGTCTCGAATGGCGACCAGCTGCTGCTTTTGCTCGTCCGAGAGCTTGAGGACCGCCAAAACCTCCTCGTCTTCCAACGCGCCCATGTTGCGCCGCTGGATCGAGAGCTGCTTGAGGCGCGTCAATTGCTTGGCATCCAATACTTTATCGACTTTCTCCTGGAGTTCCTTGCCCCGCGCGGTGATCATCTTCATCACGTTGGGCAACTCCTCTTTTTTTTCTTCTTCGGAAAGGTCTTGCAGGCCGGACATGATCTCCATGGCGTCGGACTGCATCTTGGCGGCCAATTCGGCGACCGACTTGGTCTGGTCCTCGGTCAGCGTGAGCTCCTTTTGCACCGCTTCGTTGCGCAGCATCATCAGGTTTTGCGCCGAGACCGGAATCCGGAACCCGCGTCCGAATTGGGCCGATGCCGAGGAGGTCATCGACAATGTCAGGGCCAGCACGGCGGCGATCAACAACCATGGGCGAAACATTACAATGCTCCTTCGACCAGTGGGAAAACGAAAGAAATGGCTCTCAATGGGGGCAGGCTTCAAACCATCGTGCGCCAGACCGCAGCCCATATTGAACCCCCAGTTAGAGTGCAAGTTTCGTGGCCGCCGCAATTACACAACGGTAGCCGGCAAAGAACCTTGATAGCCCGTTGTCCGCCAGGCCTGGGGGAAGCCTGCGAGCTGCCGGCGCGGCAGCGCGATCACAAAAAAACTCGAATAATCGGCCCATTATTACTGGAACCGACGACTCCCGCAAGCCACATTCCGCTCGGCCCGACCCGCTTTTCGCCACCTAGCGCGCTCGCGCCGGTCAATGGATGTCAGGAGAACAGGCCATGAATCGGCTCGCCGGTTGCCAGCCGCATCGGACGCCCGTTGACGTCGTGCAGCTCGGTGGCCGGATCGAGGCCAAAACGCCAAAAGATCGTGGCCGCCAGGTCGCCGGGCGTGACCGGGTTCAAATCGGGATGCGCCCCCAGCTTGTCGCTGGTTCCGTATTGCGCGCCGCCGATTATGCCGCCGCCGGCCAGCACGACGCTATAGCAGTCGGGCCAATGATCGCGGCCGGCGTCTTTGTTGATCCGCGGCGTGCGTCCGAATTCTCCCAGCATGATCACCAGGGTCGAATCCAACAGTCCGCGCACTTCCAAATCCTCGACCAGAGCCGAAAACGCCATGTCGCACGGCGGCAGCAGTTGATCTTTCAGCCGCCCAAAGTTGTTGACGTGCGTGTCCCAGTTGTCCAGGCCGTTGGTCACTTTATCGTAGACGCTGACAAACCGCACGCCGGCTTCGACAAGCCGTCGCGCCAGCAGGGCACTTTGGCCGTGGATGTTGCGCCCATAGCGCTCGCGGACGCGGGGGTCTTCCTGCTGGATGTCGAAACTGCGCCGTACGGCGTCGGAGCGCAGCAAGTTGAAGGCCCGTTCGTAATAGGCATTGATGCTCCCTTGTCCGGCCGAGGCCGGCGAGGCAGTCATCTGGGCATTCAGGCGCGCCAAAAGCGCCTGGCGATCATCCAATTCGGCCAGGGTCAGTCCCGCGGGCAATTCGATCTCGCTCACCCGAAAGTCCGCCGCATTGGGGTCTTTCGTGACTTGCAGCGGTTCATAGGCCGGGCCCAGAAAACCGGCCGTCTGCCCCGGCAGTTTCACCACGTTGTACATCACGTGCGGCAATGCCACGTGGCTGGGCACGTTGGGCGTCGCGCCTTTGGTATAACTCAGGGCCGAACCATAACAGGGAAAATCGGTGGTCGGGTCGTTGGCCAGCAGTTCCAGATCGCCCCGCAGCGGCGTACGGCCGCAGAGCGCCTCGACGGCGGCCGCATTGTGATTGCGCATCGTGTGGTGCGCGCTGCGAATCACCGCCACGCGATCCATGATCTTCGCCGAGCGCGGCAAATGCTCGCAAATCCGCACGCCCGGCACGCTGGTGGCGATACTCTGAAATTGCCCGCGAATTTCCAGTGGCGCCTCGGGCTTCATGTCCCACGTGTCGTGATGGCTCGGTCCGCCATAGTAGAACATCAAGATGCACGACTTGAGGGGCTTGCGAGGACTCGGCGTGGGGGGAGCCAGGCGGGCGAGCGTTTCGGCTTGCAGAAGCTGCGCCAGATTGAGCCCCAAAAAACCCAGGCCCCCGGCGCAGAGCAACTGGCGCCGATTCATGTGCGGTGCGGTTTCCGTTTGGGGCGTGCGCGACATCGTGGACATCGATTCGCTCGCGGCAGGAAAAAGTCCGGATCGCGGCAGGGTGCAAGTTGACCTTAGACTACCGTAACCGTCGGTCCTTGGCAAACATACCCCCGGGCCGGTAGTGCTGCACTTTGAATTATTTTTCCGAACGGCGCTGAGGAGCCGTGGAAGGCGCATATTTATGGACGAATTGATTGAGGTCTTGACCACCGAGGGCTGGGCCGTGGTCGATCCAGAGCAGGTCGACCTATTCACCGTCTTTATCTCATCACGGGCCAAGGGGCACGTCGAGATCTGATTGACCGGTGCCGACTTCCGTGAGGCCGTTCGCCGGGCCGCTATTCACCGAACATCTGGCGCCGAAAAGCCTCATTAGTCTTCCGATTGCCGTCGTGAAGATCTGCCATGTGCTTGCGATGGTCTTCGTTCATTTGATGGAGTTCGCTCGCCGTCATGTATGCCTCAAACATTTCGACAATGTGCGGTGGCATGATGTCATATTCAATCGTTCCCACAATGATTTTCAGCCGACTCGCAGCCTCTAAATCGAGCCCCTTTTTGCCGTCAGTTGTTTCCACTTGAACTACGTTTCCCATCGCGTGATTCCTTTGTTTGGGCCGCACGGGGTAAAGCTCCCCAGCACCACTCCGTGCGGCCATTTAATTACGCCATGATCTTATCGTACAACTCCTCCAGCGTCCAAATGTCGTTGACCAGTCCAGCGGCCATAGCTGGGGTCTTGCCGAGCGTTCCATGAACCCGGCAGAAGTTGTAATGGGCGACGTGCAGGGCGACCGCCGCATTCAGGTTTTCCAGCTTCTTGGAGAAGCCCAGCGCCAACCGAGTAAACCGGCAAATGAACGTGCGGATCGTCAGATTCGACCTCTCAACATGGGACGTGTATATGCTGCGCACGTTGGGGTTCACTGGTCCGTGCGGAGAATGGGGGAGTTGAACCCGTCCGGCGCGAACCGGCCCCCTGGTCGCTTATAAGGCGATCACGTCAACCGTGACGCGGGCCGCTCTCCAGGCGATTACGCCTAGAAAACGCCGGCCAATTGATGGGGGTGAACGTCGCCGCCATTTGCGCAGTCATCGCCTTGATCCGCTTCAACAATTTGGGGAATGATTTGCGCGGACTGAGGGATGTTCTTTGCAGAACTGAGAACGATCTTGACTAGATTGTAAAACGCTTCTACATGGAAACTAGACACGCCGTCGCGTATTGTTGGATCATGCTCGGCAAAGCTGACCATGCGTTTCAGGCAATTGTGAATCATGCAAGCATGAAACTTGATTTGCTCCACCAGCGTCCATCGTTGCCTTCGGATGACGAACATCACATCGTGGTCCAGTATCCTAAGGTATCGCCGCAGATCACCAATCGTCACATCGTCATCCTGGCTATTTTCAAGTTTAGAAATGCGGCTCTGCGAGCATTCCAGTTTCAGGGACATTTCCTTTTGCGAAACACCTTTTGCAGAACGCATCCCATACAAAAAATGCACGATTGCCTGTTCGTTCAATCCCTTGGCCAACTGTTCTCCGACCTGCGGATCATCGGAAATGTCACGGGCTAGGTCCGCCATGTTCTGATAGGTTTTCATTTTTTCCACCTTCCCTTTGCTGTTCTTCCTCAAGCTGCTGGACATATTCGGTGCTGTACTTGATGTCGATAGTCTGTGTGTCCTTCAGCCCCAGGGTGATTAGGTGAAGAATCTCCTGTGCAAGCTGGGGGTAGACGTACAAACGCATTTCCACGAGGCCACGCCCCAGATTCTTGCCGCCATCCTTCTTATGCCCTCCGCGCTGATCTAACGCGACCACGTCATGCGGCTCGGGGTGAATCCATCCGCCTTGAATCTGCTTTGGCTTCGTTCCTTGCTGCAATGCCTGCAAGTATCTCTGCGCATTTGCGAGCACGGCCTGCAACTCGCGCAGGTGTCGTTTTTCTAGTTTTTTCTGCCTCTTACTATATTCGTCAGACGGATGGGCTGTCCACATGGATTATTGCTCCACGGAATATTTTGTCAACAAATGCGCTCCCTCAAATGCCAGTATATTCCTACCGGGAATACCAGTCAAATAAGATGGGGGAGTTTTGTGGCCATTTGTACAGGAAGTCGCCCCCCCTACTGGCAACTCCGCCCCCTGCTACAATCCCGGAACGAGCGGTCCCCTACATCCATTCACTGGAGGAGCGTCCATGAACCTGCGCACATTTTTGATCGCTGGCGTCTCGATGTTGTTCGGGAGTTGCCTCGCCCTCATGGCAATCTGGCCAAACACGGCACAAGCACAGCCAAAAGGTGCTGAAAAGCCTGGACAATACCAAGCGGTAATACGTGACGGCGATCTGTGGCTAATAGACACAGCAACCGGAGAGGGGTGGGAGCTAGTATCCGAGCATACGGGAAGCACCCCATACGTCTGGGTTTGGTCTCAATCCAAAACCATCATCAGACCAAAAAAGTAATTCGGTCACGCGCTCAACTCCCATGCCAAACGCTGATTGACGGCGCGCCAGTCGGGGGGTCAAAATGCAGCACTACCCCCCGGGCAAAGGTCCCTGTTGACGCGTCGCGGCCCTCAGCCTCGCAGCTTGCCCGTCTTTTCAGTATTAGCGCATCCAAAATCGCCGCACCCTTGGCCAAGGG
>JBGQKM010000288.1:0-7158 GCA_041499515.1 Planctomycetia bacterium
AACCGCGTGTGGTCGAACCCCAACAGGTGCAGGATCGTGGCTTGCAGGTCGTGCACGTGGGTGCGGTCTTCCACCGCGTAGTAGCCCAGCTCGTCGGTCGCGCCGATCGTCTGGCCGCCGCGAATTCCGCCGCCGGCCAACCACATGGTGTAGCCGTCGACGTGGTGATCGCGGCCGATCAAATCGCGCGGCTCGCCCATCGGCGTGCGGCCGAATTCTCCGCCCCAGATCACCAGCGTGTCGTCCAGCATGCCCTGCTGTTTCAAGTCGGCAATCAGCGCGGCCGACGGGCGGTCGACTTCCTGGCAGCGGTCGTCCAGCGGTTTGCCCAAGTGGGTGTCGGGATTTCCGTGGTGGTCCCAGTCGGTGTGGTAAAGCTGCACGAATCGGACGCCCCGTTGCACCAGTCGCCGCGCCAACAGGCAATTGTTGGCAAACGAAACCTTGCCCGGCTCGGCGCCATAGGCATCGAGCGTCTGCTTCGTTTCGGCCGATAGATCAATGAGTTCCGGGGCACTGGATTGCATGCGGTACGCCATTTCATAAGCCGAAATGCGGGTCGCGATTTCCGGATCGCCCACCACGGCCATCCGCTGAGAGTTGAGCTTCTGGACGGCCGAGAAAAACTCGGCTTGCCGCGCGCGATCGACGCCCGGCGGATTGGCCAGGTTCAGAATCGGTTCCGTTCCGGGCAGCAGGGGCACGCCCTGATAGGCGGTGGGCAGAAAGCCGCTGCCCCAGAGTGGATTGCCGCCGCGCGGTCCGCGCGGACCCGATTGCAAGACGACGAAGCCCGGCAGATTGCGCGACGGGCTGCCGATGCCGTAGGTGAGCCAGGCCCCCATGCTCGGCAGGCCGAAACGGCTGGTGCCGGTGTTGGCCAGCAGTTTGGCCGGACCGTGGTTGAACGCGTCGGTGACCATACTCTTGACGATGCAAACATCGTCGATCACGGTGGCCAAATGCGGCAGCAGCTCGCTGATTTCCGCGCCGCACTGGCCCTGGCGCGCGAACTTGCGGCGCGTGCCCAACAGTTTGGCGTCGCCTTTGATGAAGGCAAAACGTTTGTTCTTGGTGTACGACGGCGGCACGATCTGGCCGTCGAGCTCTTGCAGCTTGGGTTTGAAATCGAATAGTTCCAGTTGGCTCGGCCCGCCGGCCATGAACAGGAAAATGACGCGTTTGGCCCGCGGGGCAAAGTGTGGCGCGCGCGGCGCCAGAGGATCGCTCAGGTCGGGCGGCTCGACGGCGGCCCGACTGTCCTCGGCCAAGAGCGAACCCAGGGCGATGGCGCCCAGCCCGACCCCGCACTGACCAAAGAAATGACGCCGCGTCGTATCGAGCAATTGCTCGCGGTCGTCAGAGGGGCGGTTTGGCATGATAATCACTCCCGAGTGATGAACTCGTCGAGATTCAACAGCACGCGGGCCAGCATCGTCCAGCCGGCAGCCTGGCTGCGATCGAACCCCACCGGAACGTTCGACGGCGCCACCAAATCAACGTCTTGCGGCACATCGACAAACCGTTTGCGCTGCGAAGCGAAGTATTCTGCCAGGCTCGACATTTCTTCGGCCGTCGGCTCGCGCGTCAGGCAGCGGCGAAACGCATTGCGGATGCGCTGGTCGTCGTCGGCCGCCGGCTCGGCCATCAGCCGCGAGGCGAAGCCCTGGGCGATTTCATAAAAGGCCCGATCATTGGCCAACGTCAGGGCTTGCAGCGGCGTATTGGAACGCGGACGGCGCGTGCACGCGACCACCGCGTCGGGCGCGTCGAACGTTTTGAGGAAGGGATACGGACTCGATCGCCAGAAGTACGTGTACATGCCGCGGCGGTAGCGGTCTGAATCCTTGTTCTCGCCCCAAAATTTCACCTGCTGGGTAAAACGGTAGATGCCCTGCGGCTGCGGCGGATAGACGCCCGGCCCGCCGATCTCTCGACTCAGCATGCCGCTGGCGGCCAAGGCCGAATCGCGAATCGTCTCGGCTTCCAGCCGCAAGCGCTGCTGGCGCCCCAGCAGTTTACTGTAAGGATCCGCCGCGCTCAGATCGGCCCGCATCCGCGACGACTGGCGATAGGTGGCGCTGGTGACGATCGTGCGGTGCAAGGCCTTGAGGCTCCAGCCATTTTCGATCAGCTGCCGGGCGAGCCAATCGAGCAGTTCCGGATGGGTCGGCCGGTCGCCTTGCAGACCGAAATCATTTTCGGTGGCGACCAATCCCTGGCCGAAATAGGCCTGCCAAATCCGGTTCACGGTCACGCGCGGCGTCAGCGGATTCTTGCGATCGACCAGCCAGCGAGCGAAATCGAGCCGGTCGGGCTTTTCGCCGCGAGGCACGATCGAGGGCAGGACTGCCGGAACGCCGGGTTGCACCACGGCGCCCGGGTGCAAAAAATCGCCGCGGACGTGGATATGGGTTTCGCGCGGCATCTCGCGTTCGCGCAATACCAGCGTGGTGGTGATCGAGGCGGCCATTTGCTTCTGGCTTTGTTTTAATTCAACGATCCGCGTCGCCAGGGGCACCCGCTCGGGGTCGACTTTTTGAAATTCGAGTTTTAGCGCTTCATTTTGTTCGGGCGTGCGCTGCGGGGCCGCGATGGCCAGTGCTTCGCGCACGGCCGGGGCCAACTTGGGCGCGTCGGGCGCGCCGGCGGTGGCCGCACCGCTGGCGGCGGCTTCGGCGGCGGCGGATTGCTTGGCTTCCCAGTCGGCTTGCCGGCCGGCCGAGTTGGCATCGACTTCGGCCAGGCGTTTTTCGACCTGCGCGATTTCGGCCAGAAGCGCCGGCATTTCCTTGGCTTGCTGATCAGTCGGCACCTGCAGGGTTGGCTCGTCGGAGTTGTTGAAAATCGCAAACAGGCGATAGAAGTCGCGCTGCGAAATCGGATCGTACTTGTGATCGTGACAGCGGGCGCAGCCCAGAGTCAGCCCCAAAAATGCGGCGCCGGTCGTGCTCACGCGGTCGACCACCGCTTCGACCCTGAATTGTTCGGGGTCGGTGCCCCCTTCTTCGTTGACCAGCGTGTTGCGATGAAATCCGGTGGCGATCTGCTGATCGACCTGCGCGCCGCCGAGCATGTCGCCGGCCAGTTGCTCGATGGTGAATTGATCGAACGGCAAATCGCGATTCAAGGCGGCGATCACCCAGTCGCGATATTTCCAGATCGAACGCCCGCTGTCGATCGTATAGCCGTTGGAATCGGCATAGCGGGCCACGTCGAGCCAGTGCCGGCCCCAATGCTCGCCATAATGGGGCGAGCTCAACAGCCGATCGACGAGGCGCTCATACGCGCCGTCGGCCTGGTCGGAAAAAAACTCTTCGATTTGCTCGACGCTCGGCGGCAGGCCCAGCAGATCGAGACAGACTCGGCGAATGAGCGTCGCCTTGTCCGCCTCGGGCGAGGGTTGCAGACCCGCGGCTTCAAGCCGCGCCAGCACGAAGGCATCGATCGGATTGCGCACCGACGCGATATTCTTGACCGGCGGAGGCTGGGGTCGGGTGAGCGGTTGGAAGGACCAGTGATCGGTTTTTCGCGCAAGCTCGGCGCTCGTGGCGGCCTGGGGCACTTTCGCGCCTTCATCCACCCAACGCTTGAGGATGGCAATTTGGGCCGGCTCCAAACCGGGTCCCTTGGGCGGCATTTTGGCAACCACCTCGGAACCGCTGACGGCCTGAATCAACAAGCTCTCGACAGATTTGCCGGCCACCACGGCCGGTCCGCTATTGCCACCGGTGAGCAGCGCACCGGCGCTGTCCAGGCGAAAGCCCGACTCTTGCTTCGCCGGTCCGTGGCACTTGTAGCAATGGGCCGCCAGCACAGGTTGAACGTCGCGCGCAAAGTCCACCGGCTCGTCGCTTCGGGCCGTGGCGGAGAATGCAAGCCAGCCGAAGCCGCTTGAAAACACCGCCAGAACTTGGGCCAAAACACGGGTCGGACGAGCTGCTGGCGAGCGTGGCGAAAGTTGCCGAATGAGAGTCATGGCATGGCGTGGCAAGGCGCGCGGGGTGTCGATCGACAACGCAACCGACGTTCAAGACATCTTAGACGAACCGACAGGCCGTGAAAACTAGCCGGCAGTCCCCGCCGGACCGGGCTTGGGTCGAAAGTCAATCGATTTGCCGCTTGAAGCGAGGGTCCGTTTTGGGCAGACATGGGTCGGCCTCGACTCCCAGTTTTCCTGGTTTACCATGACTGGTGGGGAAAACCGCTGGTTTTGCGGAAAAATAGGCCGTTCGATGCGAAACTTCGGAGCCGATCGGGGTATCAATAGTTGATCGAGCCGCATCGGGGTGGGCAAACCCGCCAACGGCACGCACGGGGACCTTGATCGAGTTGGGTGATGAGCGTAAAAAAACCACTAGGCCGTGACGCGTTCACCTTGATCGAATTGCTCGTGGTGATCGCGATCGTGGGCATGTTGGTGGCGTTGCTTTTGCCGGCGGTTCAGTATGCGCGCAATGCGGCCCGGCGGACGCAGTGCATGTCCCAACTGCACAATATCGGCATCGCGATGGATATGTATTTGGATAGCCGTGGCCAGAACGCTAAGTATCCGGATGCCGCTCAATTGCCCAGCTTGACGCCGAAGCGGCCGACGTTGGTGCAGGTGTTGGCGCCGTTCATCGAGGAGAATAGTCCCGGCTTTACCAAAGTTGTCGTGTTTCGATGTCCGAGCGACGACGCGTCGATTCGAGACGACGCGCAGGTTCTCAGCGGCTTGCCGGTGGAAGGACTGAGTTATTTCGAAAAAGAAAGCTTGAGTTACGAGTACCCCGCCAATCTTGGCCGCCGGGGCCAGCCCTCGCTGGCCACGAAAACGCGCCAACAAGTGATGAAGGACCGGAGCAGCAGTCTGGTTTGGATATCGTACGATTACGACGCATTCCACGGGGCGCGAACCGACGAAGGCTCGCGCTGTTTTCTCTATGCCGACGGTCACGCCGATTCGTCTTGAACCTTGGCCCACTAGGGACCTCATGCCATGAACAACTCTCGGGCGACCTACAATCCGCGGTTCAATTTCCGCATCCGGCGAAAGCCCACCGTCGAAAAACCGGCCAAGAGCAAGGCCAAGCGGGTAGCGCTGGCCTTGATCCTGCTGCTGATCGCCGCGGCGGCCTGGGGCTTCTGGCTGCGCGGCGATCCTCAACTCGCCAAGGTCTTGGCGCTACGCGGTCAATTGGAAGACGCCACGGGCGACCAGCGCCGCGAACTTTGGGGCCAGATGCGCGAAGAGATGTCCAAGCTCTCGCCCGAAGCCCGAGAGTCGCTCTTTGCGGACCGACGCAAGGAATGGGAAGCGCGCGAACGAAAGCGGATGCGCGAGTTTTTTGCCATGAGTCAGGAGGCGCAGATCGCGTCGCTCGATAAGGACATTGACCGCATGGAACGCCGTCGGAAAGCCTGGGAACAACGTCAGTCTCAAAGCGGCACACCAGGCAACAATCCAGGCGGTTTCGGGGGAAGAGGTGGACGCGACAACTCCGGCGATCCACTGGCACGCGCCAAGAACTATTTGAACAATACCACGCCCGAAGACCGCGCGGAACGGGGCGAATATCGTCGGATGATGCGCGAGCGCCGCCAGCAGCGTGGCTTTAGTCGCTTGGGTCTCCGCCCGACCCAATTGCTTTGCGCGCGCGACTGCCAAAACGCGCTGGCCGCCGCAACTGGGCCGCTGTGCTGCGGTTGACCTGCCGGGCGTCGGTCGCTAGACTCCCCCCGATTTAGCCCGCACAACGGCGGTCTTTCGCGCTGCCGACGGGCCTGAGTGAAACGAATTCCATCGGGGAGAAATCATGAAAACTTTGGTCTTTTTGGCCGCCTTGGCCGTGGTCGGTCTGGTCGTCACGGGCGCTATCAAACTGCAAAAGTCGTCCGACAACACGCTGTCGATTCAGGTCGATGAGAATCGTGTCAGGCAGGATGCCAGTCGCGTCGTTGAGGAAGGCAAGCATGTCTTCCAGGAAGCCGAATCGACGCTGAACCAGGCGACCCAAGACAGCGGCCAGAAGTAAGCGGCCGGAAGTAAGTCGGCACCTCGTACTACGGCGGCGGCGCCTGTCTCGGGCGCAAGTCGCGCCGCGAGGCATTCTTGCGTTCCACCGGGGATGCGCGCCCAAAGCTGCGCTGCCGCGGGCACTCCGCGGCCCGCCCGTCCCCACATGGGCCCGCTGCTTTTGCGCCCTGCATTCACACGCGGCGCTAGCTTTCACCTCTCTGGGGAAGTATCCTATCCCCTGCATTCTCGAAGTGCTGCCGCGAATCTGCCCGGAAGTCAAAGGACCCACGGGTTGTCGAAATCTTACGCGAGCGGAGGGGGGAGTATGAAGGCGATGTCGCCCGGACTGGCCTGCCGTCGTTTGCGTGTTCTGTGCTTGGAACCGCTGGAAGATCGCCGACTGTTGGATGCCGGCCTGGCGCCCGCCGCGGCGCAAGGGGTCACTCCGGCGTCGGTGGTCTCACCCTGGAAGAATCCTACGCTGGCGCTGGACGTGAATCACGATACTCGGGTCACGGCGCTGGACGCGCTGGTGGTCATCAATCGCATCCTCACGTCCGGCATCGGCCCGTTGCCGGCGCCTGATACCGATCCGCCGCTGTTTTATTACGACACCAACGGCGACGGCAACCTGGCACCATTGGACGCGCTGCGAGTCATCAATCGGCTCATCAGCCCGCCCCAGGTGACGCTCAACACGCTCACGCCGTTTAGCATCGACGTGACGCCTCGGCTTGAGATCACGGCCACGAGTTCCTCGGCGTTGCCCGATGGAACCCCCGTAAAAATTGACGTCGATCTGAGCGGCAACGGCGACTTCAGCGATCCCGGCGCGGTGAATTACGACACGACTACGCTCTTTAATGGGGCGGCGAATCTTGCTCTCAATCCCGCGGTGCCGCCGAGCCCGCCGTCGGGGCCCTACCAAATCAAGTTGCGAGCCCACGTGACCGACACGTATGGCGTCGAGGGTTTTAGCTCGGTCCAGACGCTGACGATCGACACTGGAATGTCCGACGTGCTGAAGAATTACGTTCAAACCGCGGACCCAGCGTACCACTTCTCGGTGGCCAGCACGGTGATTGATCCCAGCGGGCTCTTCACGTATTACGTCCTGAACATGACGAGCCAGTCGTGGCGCACTTCCGACGACGTCA
>JBGQKM010000289.1:0-7157 GCA_041499515.1 Planctomycetia bacterium
CCCCGCCGGCAAATAACACCCGCCAATCCTATACGTGGTGAGAAATACGCGCTCTACAGCTTGAGCTGCGTGAACTCGCGGACGCGGTTGGCGATGGCGGGTTCTACCGGCAGGCGTTCCATCGAGCTGGCGCCGTAGAAGCCGACCATGCCTTCGGTGTGGTCCAAAATATATTGGGCGTCGGGCGGCTCGGCGATCGGTCCGCCGTGGCACAAAACCAGAATGTCGCGGTTGATCCGCCTCGCCGCGCCACCCATGTCCTGATTGCACCTTGCACCCCTCCGGCCTACCGCCTCCAGCCTAACGTCCAAACTTATGCTTGATCTGCAAAACGATTGCTCGATAAGCGCGACGTCCGATCGTGAATCGTGGCTGCGACTGGCAACGGGGAAACATTTTTTTGCGCGCGTAGGGTTGTTGGTGCACCAGTGCGGGATTTGAGGGCGCTGGCTCGATCGCAACTGGGGGCGGCTACTCGGGCGGCTGGTTTCGCAGCACGAAGAGTTGTTTGTAGAGGTAGGTTTCGCCGCTGGAGGGCCAGGGCAGTCCGGTGAGCAATGCGACCAGCTTTTCATCGACGATGCCGTCGACCGCGGCCTGAACTTCGCAGGCGTTGGGGTTGCAGGTGGCCATCACATACAGGGAACGCAGCTCGAAACGGGAGGGTTTTTCCCAGGCGGCCACCACGTGCCGCAACCGTTCCAGCAGCGCGCGATAAAAGACGCTGCCGGCCCGCAATTCCGCGGGCACCGGGCCGCGAATTCCAATGCGTCCGGCGAACAGGTCCCACTCGGCCAGTTGCTGGGGCTGCGCCGGCCCACGGCGGTTTTCCACGGCGGCGCCCAGCGCCGCCAGCAGCGGAGCCACGGCCAGCAGGTGCCATTCGGCGATCGCATCGCGCGTCGCGCTGGCAGAGTCGCCGCCGACGCCGAGCGTGCCGACCCGAAATCGATCGCCGCTGTCGCCGTCGACGTGAATCTGGATGTCCAAGGGGGCCAGCGTGTGGAGACCCTGCGAGACGAAGCCCTCGAAGGCGATGGCGAGCCCCAGGCGGTGCGAGCCGATCCGCACCTCGCCCTCATCGAGCGAATAGTTGGCGCCGGCTTCGTCCAGATGGTGTCGCAACGTGGCCAGCGCCGCCTGATAGAAATCGTCGATCATCGTCCGCAATTCCTGGCCGATTCGACGAACGGGCGTCTCGGCTCGACGTGCCGTCGGGGTTAACCGGGCGTATCCAAATAAGGATCTTGCCCCATTTGGATTTGGATTTTCTTGCGTTCTTTTTCCTGGTACATCAGCACCTTGCGGTCGCGAAAATGCCTTCGCTCCATGGTCTTCTGGGCTTTACGAAAGAGGCGGTTGAGCGCGTCGAACGGCCCGGTCGACTCCTTGCCGAGCTCTTTGTAGTACTTGGCTTTTTCGGGCCCCAACCCCAACAGCAGATCGTCTTCCAGCGCCAGGTAGATGCGGAACGTGCCGGGATCGCCCTGGCGGCCGCAGCGGCCGGCCAACTGGCGATCGATGCGCGCCGAGTCGTGCATCTCGGTCACGATGACCTGCAGTCCGCCCAGTTCGGCGACGCCGTCGCCCAATTTGATGTCGGTGCCGCGGCCGGCCATATTGGTCGAGACGGTCACGTTTCCGTGGCGGCCGGCGTTGGCCACGATCTCGGCTTCCTCTTCGATGTGGTTGGCATTGAGCACGTCGTGCCGAATGCCCTTGGCGTGCAGCAGTTCGGAGAGGTGTTCCGATTTGTCGATCGAGCGCGTGCCGATCAGCAGGGGCCGACCGGTGGCATGCACCTCGCACACTTCCTCGGCGATCGCTTCCCATTTGCCGTCGGCCGTGCCGAACACGCGATCGGCCAAGCGCTGGCGAATGGCCGGCGCGTTGGTGGGAATCGACATGACGCGCAATTTGTAGATCTTCTTCAATTCACGCGCCGAGCTGGAAGCCGTGCCGGTCATGCCCGCCAGATGCGGATAGAGCAAGAAGTAGTCCTGGATCGTGATCCGCGCCGCCTGGCCGGTTTCGACCGTGACTTCCACGTCGTCTTCGCTGGCTTCGATGGCCTGGTGCAATCCGGCGCGCCACTTGCGTCCTTCGGCCATGCGGCCGGTGAATTCATCGACGATCACGACCTCGCCGTCGCGGACCACGTATTGCCGATCGCGAAAGAACTCGCGTTCGACTTTCACCGCCCGCTCGATGTATTCGTAAATGCTGAACATACCGATCGAGTGCATCGTGTCCGGCTTAGGCAACACGCGCACCAGGCGCCGGCCATCGGCCGTCAACTCGACGGTTTTTTTCTCGTGGTCGTACTCGTAGTGTTCGTCTTCTTCGAACTCGGCGGCCACCGAGGCGGCCCACTTGTAGGCCTCGACCGCGATCCGTTGGGCCTCGCTCGGCAACGCGCTGATAATCAACGGCGTGCGCGCCTCGTCGATCAGAATGCTGTCGGCTTCGTCGACCAGCACGAAAAACGGGGCGCGTTGCACGGGCTTTTCGCCGCCCGAATCGGCGTTGACGCCCAACATGCCGCCCAGGAAATCCGTTTGACCTTCGCCAATGCGACGCAACAACAGTCGATCGCGGAGAAAGTCGAATCCGAATTCCTTGGCCGTGCCATAGGTGATGTCGCAGGCATACGCTTTGCGCCGTTGCGGCTGCGTCATCTTCGTTTCGACGACGCCCACGGTAATGCCCAAGCTCTCGTAGAGCGGTCGCATCCATTCGGCGTCGCGTCGGGCCAGATAGTCGTTCACCGTTGCCAGGTGCGCTCCTTTGCCTTCCAGGGCCGCCAGGTACAGCGTCAGCGTGGCGGTGAGGGTCTTTCCTTCGACGGTTTGCATTTCCGCGATCGACCGATAGTGCATGGCGATCCCGCCCAGCATTTGCACGTCGAAATGGCGCATGTCGACGCTTCGCCGTCCCGCTTCGCGCACCAGGGCGAAAGCCTCCGGCAAGATATGATCGACCGGCTCGTGGCTTTTGACGCGATAGCGCAGCGAGAGGCTGCGTTTGCGCAGATCGTACGCATTGAGCTGCTGAAACTCTTCTTCGTAGGAGGCGATCTTGGGCAGCACGGTCGACCAGCGAGCGATCCGCTGCCGCGCCAAGGTGCCGGAAACGGCCTGCACGCTCGCCTGGAACTGCTCAGCGATCAGGCTCAAGGGCCCGGATTCCATAGACAACCCAACACCAGCGATCGCGGCCGCACATCGTACGTGGAAGCCGGCCGCGCGCAACCCAAGGAAAAAGACTTGACCCAATGTCTCATTCTATTGTAAGTCACAGCGCAGGCTTGAATAGACTTCGCACGGCCAACTCCAGCCGCAGAGGGACGTTACGCGGCCATTGGGGCAGGGGGCCGATGCGCAGCTGCCCTGCAGGTATGCCTCAGCGGGGCGTCGATCGATAGAGAAGCGAGCCTGCGCGGCCGCGAACCTTGCGAATATTCCAACCATCCGCGCAAAGTTCGGCAATCGGGAACCGTCGCATAATCGGCCGAATCGGCCGGCCGCCGAGAGGCGACCAAGAAGACGCTATTGGTCGTCGGGCGTTTCGGCCGCGTCGCTCAGCGTGTCGGACGTCACGTTGGCGGTCTGCGAGAGAGTCTCATCGGCGGGGATACGCGTCACTTCTCGGAACGTTGCCGTTGCGGCAGTCGCGGCCCGTCGTGGCGGCTGGCCCACGGTCAGGCGCACCACGGGATTGCCGCTGGCCGGCGGCGTGGTTGCGTCGGCTTGTTGGTCGTCGTGCGAGCTGGGCCCAACAATGCGAATCTCGCTGCTCGAAGTACCGCTCAACGTCAGCCGTTCCGGCGGATCGCCAGCGGCGTTTGTGGCGATGGCATCGAGCGGTCGCCGGCCGGCGGGCTCGCGATCGCTTGAGGCGCTTGGCGAATCAGTATCCTTGGCCAACCACACGGCTTGTTGCACGGGGTCACTGCCCTTCGGGGGTCGTGCATCGTCGCGTGAAGCCTGCGGAACGATCGCCGACGTTCCGCCGGCCGTTCGCACGGAGGCCTGGTCGCGTTCCGCGCCGGACTTCGAGCGATCGATCGAGCTTTGGTTGTACTGGAAGGACCCGCCCGGCGGTGAATACTTGTCGCGCGGCGGAGCGGTCACCGGGGGTGGAGCGAATGGCGGCGGAGCCGCCACCGGCGGCGCTACTGGAACCGCCGGCGAAACGGCCGGCGGCATTGCCTGGGGCGCTGCATAGGGATCGGCCGGAACCACCGGCGCGCCTTGGCCAGTCGCGGGCGGCGGAACCGTCGTGCGCATGAAAGGATTGGTCGTCGGCTGCGCCGTGCGGCAACCGGCCAACACGGCAGCGGCACAAAGGACCGCACAGGGTCGCTTCATCGGCAGACTCCTTTCGCCCGGCCTCGCGCGATTCAGGATTGGCCCAATGGGCGGCCAATCGACGCGCACAGTTAGCAAGGCCGATTTCTTCAAGTGAAATGCGAATCGAACGCCAAGATGGGATCCCGCCAGCGCACTCCGCGCGAACGCGGAGGGGGCGGCGGGGGCGATAGGATAGCGATTCTGCGCCGAGCGTCCAGATCGGTTTCACCGGGGCGCAAGCCACCGGGGCGGCACGCCCAGCTAGCAGATTCCGTTGCCGGACTCGACTGCGGACATCTTGCTCGACCGATGCTACTGTTGGTCGCGCCCAGCCACCGACAGGCTGGCAGCGGCACGTGCTTGCTGCAAGAACGGGTTGCGATACGTCTTGCCCACCGAAGCCGTTTTGTCTGAGGCCGGCTTCGGTTCGGTACGCGGCGGCACGAACGGATTGCGATACAAGGCCGCGCCCGGGTTCATGTCAACCTCTGGCGTCAGCACGCCCGGCGGATAGGCAAAGGGACTGTAGCCGTAGGTACGCGGCACGGGATGACTGTAGTAGACCGGTGGATACAGGGCATAATAGGGAACGTGCGGTTGCTGGAACGAGTAATCGTAGTAGCCGAAGCCGTAAAAGCCGAGCGAACCATTCGAGCCGGTTGCCGGATAGCGGGCCCCATTTTGAGCAAAAGCCGATGATGCATTCAGGCTGGCGGCCAGTAAGACGCCGCAGCCGATCCAAAGATTTACTCGACCGATCATTGCACTGCCTCGCATGTTGACGTAAAGCCGATGTCGAACCCCTACTTTGCAGACTATTTGGCGGCCATTGGGTCCGCAATCCTTAAAATGGGTAAAATGGGGAGCTATTTCTCGCCCTCATTCGGCTTTTCCTCGGGATCCTCAAGCTGCGGAAGCGGATAGGGTCTGTCGGCCCCTTTGATTTTGGGAACGTCATAAATAATTTGGCCATATTGCTGCTCGTCGAGTTTCGGTTCGCAACCCAGCAGGACGGCTGAAGCCAGCAGCAAGAGCCCCGCGACGGCGGATTGCAGCGGATCGAGGGAGCGTGGATGCATCATTTGAGATTGGCGGGCTTACGCGCGCCGGCGAAGTATACGATGGTAGAATTCCTGACAAAAACGCTCAGCCGACGCACGATCCCTTACCGTTTCGCACGATTAACACCATGGCCAGCCCGTCGATCACCGCAAGATTGAAATCGCAGGCACAACGTTTGGGCTTTGAGCCGGCAGGCGTCTGTCCGGCGGTGAGCCCCGAGGGCCTGGATCACTTTCGGCAGTGGCTCTCGGCCGGGTATGCCGGCGAGATGGAGTATCTGCCGGCCCGCGCCGAAGCCTATACCCATCCGCGCTATGTGCTCGATGGCGTGCGAAGCATCCTGATGTTGGCCCTCCCCTATCGTACCGTCGAGCCGGTCGCGTCTCAACCGGGCCGCGGCCGGGTCTCGCGCTATGCCTGGGGCGCTGACTATCACGATTTGATCCGCGACCGGCTGCGTCAACTCGCCGAGTTCCTCCATAGCCATGCGCCCGAGGCCCAAGTGCGTACGGTGGTGGATACCGCGCCGCTGTTGGAACGCGAGTTTGCCCAACTGGCCGGCCTGGGTTGGATCGGCAAGAATACGCTGCTGCTCAATAAGGCCGCTGGAAGCTGGTTCTTTTTGGCCGCTCTGTTGACTGACCTGGAACTCGCGTACGACGCGCCGAACGCAACGGATCATTGCGGCACGTGTCGGGCTTGCCTCGATGCTTGTCCCACCGACGCGTTTGTCGAGGCCTACGTGCTCGACGCCCGCAAGTGCATCAGCTATTTGACGATCGAATCGCGGCTGCCGATTCCGCGCGAACTGCGCAGCTCGATCGGCGACTGGCTTTTCGGCTGCGACGTATGCCAGGAAGTTTGCCCCTGGAACCACCGGGCGCCCTTGAGCCAAGAGAGCGGCTTGCAGCCGCGAGACGCCATGACGGCCGTGGAACTGGCCGCGCTGTTCGGGCTGGACGATGCCCAGTTTCGCGCCCGCTTTCGAGATTCGCCCCTGTGGCGGCCGAAGCGTCGCGGGCTGCTGCGCAATGCGGCGATCGTGTTGGGCAATCAATTGGCCCCCGAGGCTTTGCCGGGACTGGCGCGTGGGCTGGATGACGACGAGTCGTTGGTCCGCGGCGCCGCGGCATGGGCCCTGGGCCGCTACAACGACGCCTGGTCCCGCCGGGCATTGCAAGATCGCCTGGTCCGCGAAACCGACCGCGAAGTGCGAGACGAAATCGAAGCGGCTCTGGTCGCGAATGCGGTTCCGGAGGCAAACGTCAACAGCCACGGAGAATAAAACGCGGGGCAACTCGAGCGAATTGCTCGGGACGCAGCCTAGCCTGCGGTTCGGCCGTGGTTGCTTCTGCAACGCGATTGCCACGTGGGGCAGTTGCGGACTGCAACGGCTTGGCCACGTCCCGCGACACGATATGCAACGCGATTGCCACGTGGCCGAAGTCCCCAATGCCACGCGTTTCATGGCACGCTCGGAATTTGATTCATGAGAAGAGTTCTTGGGAACGCTTCGCGGTGAGTTCGGCGGCAGCGTTCGTCGCAGGGGCAATTCCCCGCAAAAGGAGCCATTTGCGGGAGTGAATTGAGACCCCGTCGCCCGAGCCGAGAGCCGGTTTTTCCAGAAATCTTTAGAATTCTCGGGGGGCGGGAAGAAATTGCTTGACCCCAGGGCGACGGGCCGCAATATTGACGCTCAACGGGAGCACGCTAATGACCACGACAACTCGATTTTCACAAGAA
>JBGQKM010000290.1:0-7152 GCA_041499515.1 Planctomycetia bacterium
ATAGGGAACTACGGAGCGCCCGGGCCACTTCGGGCGACCGCGTAGCTAGCGCGACCGCCGCCCGACGTGAACGATTCTAGCGAACGATTGGCAGGATGCTAGAATTTGAGAGAAAACCCAGCACCTCACTATTCAGACACTACCCGCGCATGGTCTCGCTTGACCCTTCGGCTCGGCGGGTTCTATAATCGCTGGCTTGTCCCGGCTCGGGCCCCCGATGAAGATCGAACGAAAAGTCGCTTCCCCGTTCATGGATCGCGCATGAAAATTCACGAATATCAGGCCAAAGAAATTCTTCGCGCGGCGGGCGTGGCCGTGCCCCGGGGCGCGGTTGCGCGCAGCGGCGATGAGGCCGCCGCGGCGTTTACGCAATTGGGCGCCCCGCTGGCCGTCGTCAAAGCCCAAATCCACGCCGGCGGACGCGGCAAGGGCACGATCCAGGAAAAACCCAAACAGCACGGCGTGCAACTGGTCAAAAGCGCCGCCGAGGCCGCGCAAGTCACCGCCGCCCTGTTGGGCAACCATCTGGTCACGATCCAAACCGGGCCGGCCGGCCAGGTGGTGCGCCAGGTGCTGGTCGAAGAAGGCTGCGACATCGGCCGCGAATTGTACTTGGGCATCGTCGTCGATCGCGCCACCGCCGGGCCCGTGCTGATGGTCTCCAGCGAGGGCGGCATGAACATCGAGGAAGTCGCCGCCAAGACGCCCGAACGGATCTATCGCGAGCGATTCCACCCCGACACGGGCCTGTTGAGCTATCAGGCCCGCAAACTTTCGGCCCAATTGGGGCTCAAGGCCGGCAGCGTCCGCTCGGCCGAGAAATTCATGCAGTCGCTGTGCCGCGTGTTCGTCAAATGCGATTGCAGCCTGGCCGAAATCAACCCGCTGGTGGTGACCAAGGCCGGCGAGCTGTTGGCGCTTGACGCCAAGATGACCTTCGACGACAACGCCATGTTCCGCCACAAGGATCTGGGCGAACTGCGAGACATCTCTGAAGAACAACCGGCCGAAGTTCGCGCGGGCAAAGCCGGCCTGAGCTACGTCAAGCTCGACGGCAACATCGGCTGCCTGGTCAACGGCGCCGGCCTGGCCATGAGCACGATGGATATCATCAAGCTGCATGGCGGCGAGCCGGCCAACTTTCTCGACGTGGGCGGCGGCGCCAATGTCGAGCAAGTCACCGAGGCCTTCCGCATTCTGTTGGACGACAAGAATACCAAGGCCGTGCTGGTCAACATTTTCGGCGGCATCATGCGGTGCACCACGATCGCCTCGGCCGTGCTGGAAGCGTACAAACTGGTCGGCTTCAGCGTCCCCTTGGTGGTCCGCCTGGAGGGGACCGAAGTCGAGGAGGGCCGCAAGATTCTCTCCGACAGCAAACTGAACATCATCAGCGCCACAGGCCTGACCGACGCCGCCAAGAAAGTCGTCGCCGCGGCCAAAAGCGCCTGATCGCAAACGGTCGAGCCGCCAGGCTCCAATATCGATTCGAGCGTTCGATCTTAATTCTTCGCGCAAACAACTCTGGCCCGTTGGTATGAGCATCCTGATCAATAAACAGACTCGCGTCGTCTGCCAAGGCATCACCGGCAAAGTCGGACAGTTTCACGCCAAAGGCTGCCGCGATTACGGCACCCTAATGGTCGCGGGCGTCACACCGGGCAAAGGCGGCGAGAAGGTCGAGGGCATCCCGGTGTTCGACACCGTGATGGAGGCCGTCAAGACCACCGGGGCCGACGCCTCGATGATCTTCGTGCCCCCCGCCTTCACGGCCGATGCGATTCTCGAGGCGGTTGACGCCGGCATCAAAACCGTCGTGGCGATCACCGAAGGCGTACCGGTGCTCGACATGGTGCGCGTCTACGAAATCGTCAAGCGCAGCAATTCGACGCTGGTCGGCCCCAACTGCCCCGGCGTGATCACGCCCGAGGAGTGCAAGATCGGCATCATGCCCGGCTACATCCACAAGAAAGGCCCGGTGGGCGTGATGAGCCGCAGCGGCACGCTCACCTACGAAGCGGTCTGGCAATTGTCGAGCCTGGGGTTGGGCCAATCGACCTGCGTCGGCTTGGGGGGCGACCCGATCGTCGGCACGTCGTTTATCGACCTGCTGAAACTCTATGAGGCCGATCCGGCCACCGAGGCCATCATGATGATGGGCGAAATCGGAGGCACGGCCGAAGAGGAGGCCGCCGCCTTCATCAAGCGACACGTCAGCAAGCCCGTGGCCGCCTTTATTGCCGGCCGCGCCGCCCCGGCGGGCAAACGGATGGGCCATGCCGGCGCGATCATCTCCGGCGGCAAAGGCACCGCGGCCGAGAAGATCGCCGCCCTGGAAGCCGCCGGCATCGAAGTCGCCGAAAGCCCCGCCGACATGGGCACCGCCATGCAGCGCGCGATCGCGCGGAAGCGCAAAAAGTAATCCACCGCGTGGCGCACCACGTAGGATTTGGCGCGATTACTTCGCGGCCCGAGCCGTCTCGCGCTGCGATAAGAGATAGCCCAGCAGGTGGACGAAGTCGGCTTCGCTGACCAGGTCGGGCACGTTGGCGGGCATCAGCGACAGCGAGCTGACGGCGCGCTGGTCGATTTCTTCCAGCGGCACGCGAATCTCTTTGCCTTGGGCGTCGGCCAGCACCAGGATCTTGCCTTCTTCGCGCAGCGCCAAGCCGGTCAGGATTCGTCCATCGGTCGCGACGATTTGCGTGGTGCGGAAAGCCTGATCGACGTTGCGGCTCGGATCCAGAATATCTTCCAGCAGGCGGTCCATGCCGCGCACGGCCGCGCCGTCGAGATTGGGCCCGATCTTGGACCCCTTGTTGCCGATGCGGTGACAAATCGCGCAGTGCTTCTCGAACACCGCGGCGCCTTGCACCAGGTCGGACTTGCCGCCGGAGACGAGCTGCCGCCTGTTGTCGATCAGTTCGCGAATTCTTTGATCGTTCGGCGGCAGGCCGGCCGTGAGCTTTGCCAATCGCTCGTCCAGCTTTTCCAACTTTCGGGCCCGCAGTCGCGCAACCACATTGGCCTCCTGCACCAGTCGGGCCGAGGCCTTGCCGCTGTCGATGGTCGCCAGCAAGCCCTCGGCGCCCGAGGCGCTTTCTGCCAATGCCGACGCGATTTCGATCGCCAATCGCTCGGGCGCGGTTGGCAGGTTTTCGAGCAAAACCTCCCGCGACCGATTGTCGTTGATGCGCGCAAAGGCCGTGGCGGCATGTTGACGCAGATTGATCGGTTCGGCGGCGTTGCCCAGAATGCCGGCCAACAGCGGGATAGTTTGCCGTGGGTCGATGACCACGCAGGCGTCGATCGCGGCCGGCCGCAAGCGGTCGAAGCGGGCTTCGTCGCCAGCCGCCTTTGCGAGGGCCTCGAACACCGGCGGCTTGAACTCCCGGGCCAGTTCGATGCCGGCGCGCACCTGGCCTTCGGAGTCGGAGGCCAACGTGTCAGCCGTCAACTGCCCGACCCACGCGACGACGCCGGCCGGCAGCTTGGCGCCCCGTTCTTGCGTGCCCCGTCCGAGCGCCCGGAGGATGCCGGCCTGCTCATCGACGCTCAAACCCTTAAGCCCTGATGCAAACGCAAACACCTCGGGCAGGTTGTCCTCGGCGATGCGGCGAGTCACGTGATGCAGATACGTATTCAATTCGGCGCGGCCTCGACCGGCCTGCAACTGTTGCCAGACGAATGCGGCCGAGTCTGGATTGGGAGCGCCTAGGCTGACGTTGGCCAAACGGTCGAGATGCACCGCGTCGTCTCCGACGGCCTGTGACAGCTCGGCGTACATTCCCGGCTTGAGCAGATGATCGCGCAGCGCCATCCGTGTCACGTGGATCAAATGCGTGTCGTCCGCGGCGGTCGAGGCCCACAGCTCCAAGAGCGGTTTGACGTTTTCGATGCGCGGATGGCGTCCCAACGCGTCGGCGGCCGCACGGCGCACGAACGGATCGGGTTCGGCCAGCGCCGCGCGCACCAGCGGCGAGTCGTCCCACGAGCGCTCAGCCAGCAGTTTGAACAGGTGCACGCGCACCTCGCGATTGGCGTCGTGCGCCAGAGAGTCGATCATCGGCGTTTCCAGGCCCCCCAAGCGTTCCAAGGCCCACATCCCGTGGACCCGTTGCCACGGTGTCGATTGCGTAGAGTTCAACAGCGTCCGCAGCGGTTCGAGGGCCGGCGGGCCGATGCGATCGACCAGTTCGTTCGTGGCCAGCGTGCGGATGGTGAGGTTGCCGTCGTTCAACAGTTCCACCAGCCGCTGCAAGGAAGCCTGCTGGACGTTCTGGCCCGAGGCCGGCGCCGTCTGGGCCGGCTTTGCCACTCCCCGGCCCGTATAGACCACGCGCCAAATCCGGCCTCGCGTGCGATCGCGGCCCGGGTGTTCCAGGGGGACTTCATAATGTCCGATGATACGGTTGTAAAAATCGGCGATGTACAGCGCTCCGTCCAGTCCGACTTGCAAATTGACCGGGCGGAACCAGGGATCGTCGCAGGCGACGAAATCAGGCAGTTCGACCGCTTCGTACGTCGACCCGTGGGCTTTCAGCCGATCGTGATTGACGCGTCCGGTGACCGGGTTGCCGATCATGATCGTGTCGCGATATTCCTCGGGAAATTGTCGAGCCGCATAGTAGGCGATGCCGCCGATGCCGGTCGAGCCGTGCGCGTGCCCGATCATCGTCGGGCCGAAATCGAGTCCGTCGTGGGCCTTGCCGAAGCTCGGATAATAGGCCCCGCGCAGCAGCATGTAGATCGGCAAGGTGTGGCAGTCGGCCGAGAACAAATTGCCGAGCGGATCGAACGCCAGCCCAAACGGATTGACCTGGCCGTGCGTGAAGTATTCCATCCGCGAGCCGTCGAATCGCATGCGAAAGGTGTTGCCCGAGTTCATCGTGATGCCCTGGCCGTTGGCCCCCTGCGGCGACGAGTCATTGGAGAATCCGTGGCAGGCGTAGAGCCAGCCATCGAGGCCCCGCGTAAACGAATTAACCATGCCGTGAGTGTCTCGATGGCCAAAAGTTCCATAGAGCTGCTGGCGCGTGTCGACCTTGCCGTCGCCGTCGGTGTCGAGGCAGCGCATCACCGAGGGAATGCTGTAGACCACGACCCCCTGCGGGATCGGCATGACGCCCAGCGGAATGTTCAACTGATCGACAAACGTGGTGATCTCGTCGGCCCGGCCGTCGCCATCGCGATCGACCAGAATCTTGACCGTGTCGCGCGGCGTCGTCCCTTCCTTGGCGGGATAGGGATACTCGACCGTATCGGTGATGAACAACCGTCCCTGGTTGTCGAAGGTCAGGTTCATCGGCTTGTGGATCGCGGGCTCGGAGGCAAACAGTTGGATCTCGAAGCCCGGCGGCAGATGGAACTTTTGCAGCTCCTCGTCGGCCGACAACGCTTCGCTGGGAGCGACCGTCGGCTGGGCGCCAGCCCGCGGAATCATGCCGGCAAGAATTACGAGCGACCACGCGCAGGCAATCGCACATCGGCAAGTCCGTGGATTCATCACGACTCCCAAAACTGAAGGCGGCACGCAAAGCGGAGTTGCCCGGCCGGAGGTTTGGCCGAAGGCGCGCCGGGCATGATCCCATGATAAGTCGGCGCGCGGGGACCTTTCAAGCGGACGACGGGCGGGGGTGCCAGCCTGACGCTAAAACGACAGGCCGCCGCGCAACATCACGGTATCCGAGGGGTCGAATTCCGGGGTGCCGCTGCGGTAGACGATCTTGCGGTCGAAGACGTAGCCGACTTCGAAAAATCCGTGCAGTCCGCGATGACCGTACGATTCGAGCCCTAACGCCACGCGAATGTCGTTGTAGTCGAACTGGTCGTTGCCGGCGATCCGTTGAATCGTCCACGAACCGCCACCGTATTCGCCGGTGACGTAGTACCAGATGTCGGTGTTGCCGATCGTGGTCCAGCGGCGGGCGAGCTTGGGATTGGGAAACAAGATCTCATAGCGCGCGTCGGGATTGGGAATCCAGATAATACCGCCGGCCGGGAGCATCTTCACCTGCAGACGATCGATGTAGACGATGCCCAGGGCAAACTGCAACGTGGGGGTGAACGTGACAATGCCCAGCCCGCGCCCCATGATGCGAATGCTGTGAGTGCTGAACGTGCCGAAGTCGGTGTAGGCGCCGATGCGGACTCCCAGGTTCGCGCTCAGCCAGGGAGTGATCTGCGGATGCCAGGCTCCGTCAATATACGCGTCGTAGGTGTGGGCCGGCAGGTCAGCAAACTCGGGCGCCGCGGTGACCGGGCCGTCCCAAAAATGCATGGAGAATCCGGGCGTGACCAGCAGCGGCGCGTTCGTGCGGAAAAAGGGAATGGCAAACGTCGCCGAGGTGTCGACGTCGTCCACGCCCAGACTGTGCGATCCCATGGGCGAGAGCCAGGTGAATCGGCCGCGAACTTCCTGCAAGAACCGCATCGGCTGTCCGAAATCGAAACCGCCCGGCGGAAGGATTTGCGGCGTCTGCACGCCCTCGGGATACAATGCCTGGGGCGTGGGTGAATAGGGAGACGGCCCATAGGGCGAGTAAGGGGCCGGAGCAGCGTACGGCGCGTAGGGCGACGGCGGCGGCCCATAGGGCGAGAACGGGGGCGGCGCACCGTAAGCCGGCGCCGTGGCCCCGGGAGGGGCATACGGATCGAAGGGGACGGTGCTCGACGGCGCCATGCCAGGCGGGGCGGCCCCGGGGGGCGTCGCCGGGACGGACCAGGTCGGCGTGGGCGTCGCGGGACTCAGCGGGGGCGAAGTGGCCACGGCCCCTGAATCGTCGACCATCGAGGGAAATTGCACGCGCTGGGCAACGGCCGGCAATGCCGCCCCAAGGCATAGTGCGAACACCATGCCGCGCAGACAATCGGCGGTGGAGGGATTGAATGCCTTCAAGCTCGGAACCGAGTGCGTGAGATGGGAATCCGCCGAGTGCGGAATTTTTTTGGCCGCTTTCAATAACAAGGCCCGCGCCGACCGTCAAGATCAACCGTCCATGCAAGTAGGCACTCAGCGACAGTGCTGCTAGCATACATCCACTTTGCGGCGATTCGTAAGCATGCACTGACAAGTGTTTCGGGGCATTTCAGCAAGAGTTGTGATGATGACGCTTTCGGCGACGGATCTTCTCGATCGGGAACGACTTACGA
>JBGQKM010000291.1:0-7107 GCA_041499515.1 Planctomycetia bacterium
ACGGTCACGCAAAACGTATCTAGAATCGTTTCGTGTTTCCGCAGTGAGCGGCTCGCCGGTGTAGTTTCGCGACTTACCACGTCCTTACCCGCTGCGCTAACTTGGGGTCGTGCGACCAGGGCCAAGAACCAACCCGCGCTGTGCACGACCGTTGACACCTCAACCACCCCCCAGGCCGATCAGCTAGGGGCCATTATCTCAAAACGCCTGGCTCAATTTCTAGTGGCGTTTGTGAGCCATTTGGAGATTTTGTCCGCGGTGCGTTTTTGTGGTAGCCGGGCTTTTGCCTGATAGAATGCGCCCGGTAACAAGGCTGTGCCCGATCTGCCGGATCCGAGCGATGACCCTTGTTCCCTGTTCCAAACAATGACTCCCGTCCCCTTTAATTCGTCCCGTCCCGTCTACGACTTGGACCAACCTGGAGACGTCGACTTGACGGAGGATGGCATCTTGCAGTTTTCCCTTCGATCAATTGCCATCGCGTTTGTGGCAATGGCGTACGTAAGTATGCATTTTAGGTGGCACCTCATCCAGAATGGGCGCGACCTAACTTTGTGGAGCGTTTTGGGATCGGTTGGCGCGGGCATTGGATGGCTGTGCAGTGAGTTGACGTTGAGCGAGAGACGCCTGATCTACGTGCTCAGCGGCGTGTCTGCTGGTCTCGTCATGGCGCACGTTTACAGTCTAATTCCCAGACTTCAGTAACGACCGAAAGCGATTCAAAATAATTGAGCGAGAAGAGGGAACATCAACGAATGGCAGGAAGTTAAGGCGTTCGTGGTTGTGGGACCAGGGCTTTGCGAAACCGATGCGAACATGGGGCGCGGGAAGATTTGAATTCCCACGGCCATTGCGATTTTTTGGACGGAGTGCTCATCATGCATGACGAACCGGACGAACCGGACACCTCCGAATCCGGCGAGCAGCCGGAGCTCTTCTGGAAATTCATGGAGGCTATCGAGCGTGGAACCTGGCCGCTGGAGATCCGCTTCGGCATCGAAGCCTTCGGCCTGCCGCCGAACCTCCGATTCCGGTCGACGATTCTCTCCGACTCGGAAGACGCGTCCGAGCCCGAGGCGCCCCGCGGGGGCCTGCGGGCCGTTTGTCGCTTGAGCCGCGAACGGGTGCAAGCGGTGGTCGTCGACCGCATCCGTGCGGCGCGTCGGGCCGGCCAGGGGGTGCTCGTCAGCTTGTGCCTGTTGAGCCGTCTCGATCGCGCGTGCTTTTTGGAGCTGGCGGCCGAGTCTTTCGCGGATCTGCTGCGAACTTCCACCAGCGACTTGTCGCCGGACGAGCCGCTGGCTGGGCTGGTCGTGGATTTGCACGAATTCGATCCCGAGCTTGTGCCGCGGCTCGTGGCCCACACGATCGGCGTCGATCGGGTTGCCGGAGAGCGGCTGCGCTGGCTGCTGCTCGATGTCCTGGCCGATCCGGCCTGCGCCGACCAGTTCGGCCTGCTAACGGCCCAGTCGCTATGCGACCGGCTGGAACAACTTTGAGGATCGGCGCCTGCCGGGGCAGGTATTTGGCAGAATGTTGAGCCTGGCGCGGCCGCTGGCACCGCCGGAAACTTTTTGGGCCGCGCGTTACGGCGCCAGGAGCAGGCGGCCGGGGACTTTGAGGTAGTTGATGACCTCGTTCAGGAAGCGCGCGGCGGTCGCGCCGTCGACGATGCGGTGATCGTAGGACAGGCTCAGAGGCATCATCAAGCGGATTTCGATCTTGTCGCCTTCGACCACCACCGGCATCTTGCGCGAACGGCCCACCAACAGCACCGCCACGTCGGGCAGGTTGATGATCGGGGTCGAGTACGTGCCGCCGACCGTGCCTAAGTTGCTGATCGTGAAGGTGCCGCCCCGCAGGTCGTTGAGCGTGAAGGAGGCCTTGCGGGCTTGTTCGCTTACCGCGGTCAGGGCCTGGGCGATGCGTGGAATGCTCATCTGATCGACGTCGCGCACGACCGGCACGATCAGGCCGCGCTCGGTGTCCACCGCCACGCCGATATTGACGTACTGCTTGTAAAGAATCTGCTCGTTTTCCATGTCGACCGAGGCGTTGAGCAGCGGATGCAGCTTGAGCGCCTGGGCGCAGGCCTTCATCACGAAGGCCATCATGGTCAGCTTGATGTCGGTGCCGACGTAATCGGCCAGGCCGCCTTTGCGAATGCGCTCCAACTCGGTGATGTCGGCGTCGTCGAAATTGGTGACGTGCGGAATGGTCGAGGCCGAGCGGGCCATGTTCACGGCGATCGCCTTGCGGATGCCCGACATTTTCTGGCGGCGCAGCAGGCCCCAGGCGTCTTTTTCGTCGGTGCCCTCCGGCAGAGCGGCGGCCGGCGCGGCGTGCGGTCGCGCCGGGGCGGCGGCATTTTCGCGCACGGCGGCTTTGATGTCTTCTTCAGAGATGCGTCCGTGCGGGCCGGTGCCGACGACCAGGGCCAGATCGACGCCCAGCTCGCGCGCCAGGCGTCGGGTGGCCGGTCCGGCAGGCGGCGTTGGGGCGGCCGGCGGTTTTTCGGCCGGCGCCGCCGCGGCGGGCGCTTTGGAGGCGGCAGGCGCTGCGGGGGCAGCTGTCGACTTGGGGGCCGGCGCCTGAGCGGGCGGCGCTTCGGCCCGCGCGTTGGCCGGCGGATCGACCGCTGGTTTGGTCGCTGCCGGCGCGGGTTGGGCGACTTTGTTGGCGGCGGGTTGGGCGACTGCGTTGGCGGCGGGTTTCGCATTACCGGCGGCCGGCGGCGCTTTGGGCTGGGCCGCGGCCGTGGCGGCAGAGCCTTCGACCGTCAGCAGCGAGTCGCCGACTTTCACGGTCGATCCCTTGTGGACGTGGATCTTCGTGACGCGGCCGGGAAAAGGGCAGGGCAGCTCGACGACCGCTTTGCCGGTTTCGATCTCCATCACGCCTTGATCGGCCTGGATCTCGTCTCCCTCTTTCACCATCACGTTGACGATGTCGCCCGACTCGACATTCTCGCCCAAATCGGGAACCTTGAAATCAATCGCCATGGATCGCGAACTCCTCGGATCGTATGACTGCAAAACCCGGCCGGCCGCCGCGGGCCGGGGGCAGCGAAAAAATCATGATGGCCTAGGCGCGCAAGGGGTTGATCTTTGTTGGATCGATGCCCAAGTCCTTGATCGCCGCGGCCACGCACTTCGGCTCGATCTGTTTTTGTTTGGAAAGCTGGTACAGGGCCGCCACGGTGATCGACTCGGCGTCGACTTCGAAATGTCGCCGCAATTTCGGGCGTATCTCGCTGCGGCCGAAGCCATCGGTGCCCAGTGGAAACAGTCCTCCGGGAAGGAACGGGCTGACCTGTTCGGCCACCGCCCGCACGTAGTCGGAGGCGCTGACGAACGGTCCTTTTTCGCCAGCGAGGGCCTGTTCGAGGTAGGAGTGTCGCGGCTTTTCGACCGGATGAAGCATGTTCCAGCGCTCGGCGGCCTGCGCGTCGCGGGCCAGTTCGGTGTAGCTGGTCACGCTCCACACGTTGCTGGAGATCTGATACTTCTCGGCCAGGATTTCCTGGGCCCGCAGCGCTTCGCGCAGGATCGCCCCGCTGCCGAACAAATTCACCTTGGGCCGTTTGGCGCCGGCGTCCTTGGTGGAAAGTTTGTAGATGCCGCGGATGATGCCTTCCTCGACTCCGGCGGGCATGGGCGGATGGACGTAGTTTTCGTTGTAGACGGTGATGTAGTAGATCGCGTCTTCGAGGTCCTCGTACATGCGTTTCATGCCGTCCAAAACGATCTGCGCCGTTTCGTAGGCGAACGCGGGGTCGTAGGCCCGCACCGTGGGGAAGGCCATCGCGTTGAGCAGGCTGTGGCCGTCCTGGTGTTGCAAGCCCTCTCCGGCCAGCGTGGTGCGGCCGGCGGTGCCGCCGATCATGAAACCCTTGGCGCGCGAGTCGCAGGCGGCCCAAATCAAGTCGCCGATCCGCTGGAAGCCGAACATCGAATAGTAGATGAAAAACGGAATCATGTTGATCCCGTGGGTGGCATAGGCGGTGCCGGCGGCGACGAACGACGACATCGAGCCGGCCTCGGTGATCCCTTCTTCCAGAAGTTGGCCGTCCTTGGCTTCGCGATAGTAGGTCAACATGCCCGAGTCGACCGGCTCGTAGAGCTGCCCGGCGTGCGAGTAGATGCCGCATTGGCGGAACAGGCCCTCCATGCCGAAGGTGCGCGATTCGTCGGGCACGATCGGCACGATGTTCTTGCCGACTTTCTTGTCCTTGAGCAGTTTGGTCAGAAAGCCGACGAAGGCCATCGTGGTCGAAACCTCGCGCTGGCCGCTGCCTTCCAGAAATTCCTGATAGTCGGCGATGCGGGGCATCGTGCTGCGCACCGGTTTGATCGAGCGTTCGGGCACGAAGCCGCCGAGCGCCTGGCGGCGGGCCTTGAGATATTGGATTTCCTCGCTGTCCTCGGCCGGCCGGTAGAAGGGGGCCTTGCTGACGTCCTCGTCCGAAATCGGAATGCCAAAACGGCTGCGGAACTCGCGGAGCTCCTTTTCGCCCAGCTTTTTCTGCTGATGCGTCACGTTGCGGCCTTCGCCGCCTTCGCCGGTGCCATAGCCTTTGATCGTCTTGGCCAGAATGACCGTCGGCTTGCCTTGGCATTCGACGGCCGCCTTGTACGCCGCATACACCTTCTCGGGGTCGTGGCCGCCGCGGCGCAGCTTCTTGAGCTCTTCGTCCGACATGGCCCGCACCATCTGGGCCAGCTCGGGATATTTGCCGAAAAAGTGTTCGCGAATGTATTCGCCGGGCATGACGGTGTACTTCTGATATTCGCCATCGACCACCTCGCCCATCCGCTTGACCAACAGGCCGTGTTTGTCTTTGGCCAGCAGCGGATCCCAACTGTCGCCCCAGATGACTTTGATCACGTTCCAGCCGGCGCCGCGGAAGATGCCTTCGAGTTCCTGGATGATTTTGCCGTTACCGCGCACCGGACCGTCGAGCCGCTGGAGGTTGCAGTTGATCACGAAAATCAGGTTGTCCAATTCCTCGCGGGCCGCCAGCGTGATGGCGCCCAAGCTCTCGGGCTCGTCGGTCTCGCCATCGCCGAGGAAGGCCCACACGTGCTGGCCGTTGGTTTGGCGGATTCCGCGGTCTTGCAGGTATTTGTTGAAGCGGGCCTGATAAATCGCGGTGATCGGGGCCAGGCCCATCGAGACGGTTGGAAACTCCCAGAAGTTCGGCATCAGCCAGGGATGCGGATAAGAGGACAGTCCGCCGCCGGGGGCCAACTCCTGGCGGAAATTGATCAAGTGCTTTTCGTCGATCCGGCCTTCGAGGAACGCGCGGGCGTAGATGCCCGGCGAGGCGTGTCCTTGGATGTAGATCTGGTCGCCGGAGTAGTCGTCTCCCTTGCCTTTGAAAAAGTGGTTGAAGGCGACCTCATAGAGCGTGGCTGCCGACGCGTATGTGGAAATGTGGCCGCCGATGCCATCGTGGGCCTTGTTGGCCCGGGTGACCATGGCCATGGCATTCCAACGGATGAAGCTCTTGATCCGCCGCTCGATATCGCGGTTGCCCGGGTAGGGAGGCTGGTGGTCGGCCGGGATGGAGTTGATGTACGGCGTATTGGCGGTAAACGGGAGCTCGACGCCCTCGCGGTGGGCCGCTTCGCTCAGCTCCGAAAGCAAGAAACTCACCCGCTCGGGACCCTGGCTTTCCAGCACGCTGCGCAGGGATTCGAGCCATTCGGCGGTTTCCAGCGGGTCGGGATCGGCGTGCGCGGGAATGGTGTCAGCTTGCGACATGTCCAAACTCCATACAAGGGCGGGTAGTACGATGCGGCCGGGTGGTTTGGCGGTGGGTGTTCAGCGGACGCGGCTGTCGGTCCATGACAAAAAATCCTCGTTCTGCCGCAAGTACCGGCGGTAGATAAACATAGCACCAGCCTCGATTTCCCCCGAGACCAGACCGATGCCTTGAATTATCCCCAACTTGGGCGTTTCGGTAAAGGGCTGTAAGTCCATGCGGCATAGCCCGTTTTGTCGATTGTTGCGATCTCCTTCAGGTCTTGGGGGCCGCTCGGGGGCGGTAGATTTCGGTTGCCGTGCCCAGGAATGTCTCGGCCGCGTTGCCCAGGGTTTCACTGAGCGTCGGGTGTGGGTGGATCGATTCGGCCATGTCGCGGGCCGTGGCCCCCATTTCGATCGCCACAACCGCTTCGGTGAGAATATCCCCGGCATTCACGCCCACGATGCCCACGCCCAGGATCCGCTCGCTCTCGGGATCGATCAACAGTTTCGTAAAACCTTCGGTACGGCCCACGGCCACGGCGCGGCCGCTGGCGGCCCAGGGATACTTCACGACTTCCACCGCGATATTCTCGGCTTTGGCTTGTTCTTCGGTCAATCCGGCCCAGGCGATCTCCGGGTCGGTAAACACGATGGCCGGGATGGCTTGCGGATGAAACACCGCCGGCTCGCCGAGCAGGGCCTCGACCGCGACTTTGCCCTGGTGCGATGCTTTGTGGGCCAGCATCGGTTCTCCGGCCACGTCGCCGACTGCCAAGATGTGCGGATCGGCCGTGCGCTGGCGATCGTCGGTCACCACGAAACCCTTGTCATCGAGCTCGACTTGCGTGTTCTCCAGGCCCAGCCCCTTGCTATTCGGCTGGCGTCCCACCGAGACCAGCACCCGGCTGAACTTTTCGCTGCGCTTGCCTTTGGCGTCTTCGAAGCCGACTTCCACAGCGTTGCCCTTGTCCGACAGGGAAGTGACTTTCGTCTCCAGGTAGATGCCGGCGAATAACTTGTTGAGGCGGTCTTGCAGCGGCTTGACCAGATCGCGATCGGCCAACGGCAATAGCGTGGGAGTCAGCTCGACCACGCTGACTTTCGTGCCCAAGGCGGCGTAGACGGTTCCCATTTCCAGCCCAATGTAGCCGCCGCCGATTACCAGCAGACTCTCGGGCACGTCGAGCAAGTCCAACGCGCCGGTCGAATCCATCACGCGGTCGGTCGGCAGTTTGAAAGCCGCGGGCATCGCCGGCAGAGAGCCGGTGGCCAGAATGCAGTGCTCGAAGGTCAGGCGATTCGAACTATACGTGGCCGGATCGCCGGCGTCGAGCTTGAGCGTCTGCGAGTTTTCAA
>JBGQKM010000292.1:0-7099 GCA_041499515.1 Planctomycetia bacterium
TCCGCGGACTCCGCAAAATTGCGACAGTCCCCTTCTTTATCCGTGCGACTTCGCGGCCTCGGTTTCTGCTTGCTCCGAGGCGATGGAAAACATCTCGGCGATCACTTCTTCCAACGGCGGATCCTCGACGCTGACGTCTTCGACCGTGTGCTGGGCCAAAATGGCCGCCAGCGCCGTGGCGATCCCGTTGCGATCGACCCGCAGCTTCACTTTCGGCGGCTGTTCTTCCAGCACCTCACCCAGCCGCGACAAACCCTTGGGCAGCGTGTCGCCGGGAAACACCAGCGTAATGATCTTGTGCCCGCTGAAACGATCGACGATCCCGCTGAGCGAGCCGTCGTACATGATCTGTCCGCGGGCGATGATCACCACGCGGCGGCACAAGGCGGCCACGTCTTTCATATAGTGGCTGGTCAACAGCACGGTCATCTGCCGCAGTTGCTGATAATGGCGTAGGAACGATTGAATGTTGTGTTGGGCCACGACGTCCAGGCCGATCGTGGGTTCGTCCAGAAACAGCACCTCGGGCGAGTGCAACAGCGCGGCGATGAGCTCCATTTTCATCCGCTCGCCCAGCGACAGCTCGCGCACCGGCTGGCCCAACAGGCTGCGCACGCTCAGCAGGTCGACCAATTCGTCGCGGCGGCGCGTGAACTGATCGGGCTCGATGCGGTAGATTTGCTGATGCAGGCGAAACGATTCCTGCGCGGGCAGGTCCCACCACAGTTGATTCTTTTGGCCCATCACGAGTGCGAAGCGGCGGCGATAGGCGTTATCGCGCCGCCAAGGAACGTGGCCCATCACGCGGGCCGTGCCGCGGGTGGGGTTGATCACGCCGGAGAGCAGCTTGAGCGTGGTCGTCTTGCCGGCCCCGTTGGGACCCAGAAAGGCGACGAACTCGCCCGACTCGACGCGCAAGTCGATGCCCCGCACCGCTTCGACGTCGCGGTACGTGCGGCGGAACAATCCGCGCACCGAGGCCCGCAACCCCTCCTGCTTTTGATACACGCGATAGGACTTCGCCAGCCCTTCGATTTCGATAATAGCCATAGATGCCCGGATTATAGGCCCTGCCGCCGGAATGGGAAAGCGGCCGTGCACTAGCGGGCTTTTAAGTCGCGCGTTTCTGCAAGCTTTCTGCCACAGAGGACACCGAGATCACAGAGAAATCCGCTTGACGCCATCGACCATCCGCGGGCAGCCGAAATTGAGAAGCAAGCCTCGCTTCAATCGTGATGCCTTCAAGTATGAAAGCACTTGGGCTACAGCCACGTCGGGGAGCTTTGCCACGGATTTGACTTCCACAATCACTTCGCCCGCGACGAGCAGATCGAGGCGTTGTCCTTTGATGACACGGCCTTTGTAGACGACGTCCACCTCCACTTGTCGTTGACACGCAACACCGAGCAATTCCAGTTCAACGGCCAGTGCTTCCCCATAGATCGACTCAAGGAGGCCCGGCCCGAGAAGCCGATGCACTTCGATCGCCGCGACAATGATCTGCTCGGTAAGCTCGTCATGGTCTTCCATTCTCGGTGTCCTCTGTGACCTCTGTCGCTATCTTTTGCAATTCCCGATGCCATCAAGTCGGGCCAGGATGCACGTATTCCAGCAAGCGCAAGCCACTTCACAACGTGCGTGCTAGCCGGCGGTCATTTTTTGGCGGATGGCGGCGACGACGACGCGGGGGACGAAGCGCGCCAGCTCTTCGTCGCCGGCCATGGCGGCGATTTGCTTGATCAGCGAGCTGCTGACGTGAGAGTATTGCTCGTCGGCCATCAGAAAGACGGTCTCGATGCCCGGATCGAGTTGGCGGTTGGCCATGGTCATGGTGAACTCGGTCTCGGTGTCGCCCAACGACCGCACGCCGCGCAGCAGCACCCGGGCCCCGCAATCGCGCACGAAATTCACGGCCAGGTTGGAGAACGTACGCACCTCGACGTTGTCCAGGTGCGCGATCGATTGGCGGACCAGCTCCAGCCGTTCCTCCGGCGTGAAGAGCGATTGTTTTTCAATGTTGAGGCCGATGCCCACGATCAGTTTGTCAACCAGGCGGCTGCTGCGTTCGATGACGTTGAGATGTCCCAGCGTGATCGGGTCGAACGACCCAGTGTAGACGGCGATCCGCGAATCGGAATGGGTCATGCGGGGTATCTCGGGCGAAGAACGGGTGCGTGCGAGCCAACACCAATTCTAACCCGCCGGCCAACACGCCGCGAGAGGACGATTTTTGGGCGAGATTACGTGCGCAGTTCGGTCTCAGGAGCTTTTGCGCTCGGTGGTTCGGCCCCGGAAGCTTTTGCTCCAATCCTGATCAACAGCAATCTGGCCAGGCTGCTGGTTCGCTCATCCTTGGACTTTTCCATTTCCTCAAGTGCGGCCACGACTTTGGGGTCTTTACGGGTTTCCTCAAAGGCATGTTTATGGGCCGGTGTTATTCGGTTCGACCACACCCGATCTAGAAAAATGAGCGCAAACGTCTGGCCATTCTTGTTATCGCTGATGAGAGTCTTGGTTAAAACCGGTAATGAATCCTTCAAGGGAATCCTTTCAAACTCAGGCAACACCATGTGTTCCATATACCTCTCCGAGTCCTCCCGGGCTTCGCCCTCCGTGCTATCCCATATGCCGCTGATGGTCTCCACGATCTGCGCGGCCGCTTCGCTTCCAAAGCCATTGGCGCCAAAAGCGGCCAGGGCTCGAATCGCGTCGGACTTCCGCACGGGACTCAACTCGGTTTTTGCGATTTCCTGCCACTGCGAAAAACTCTTCCCGACATAGCGCAGCTCCTGTTTCGTAGGTTGGGGCCCGGCCCCCGGTCGAGCCGTTGGAACCACTGGAATGACGACTGGACCCAGTGGAGCGGCGGCGGCGGCCTCGGGCCCTTCTATGATTCGAGACTCTACGACGACGCTGCCATCCGGCGAGGCACGTCGCACTTGGACTGCTTTTCCAGCGTCGGCGCCGGAGTTTTTGGCGCTTGCTCGAGCGCGTGCGTTCAACAGCTCAAGTTTGTTTTCGTGCAACTTCAATTGTTCTTCGATGCTTTTCAGTTGCACCCGAGCCTTCAGGGCGTCGCTTTGTATTCGCGCCATCTCCGTGCGGGAAACAGCACCTTTCTGCAACTGATTTGCCGTGTTCGCAGCCCCTTGGGCAACTTCAAGATTGATCTTCGTTTGATCGATCTGGTCTTGGAGCTGGGAGATTTTTATCGTCACGTCGATAATTTGGATTTCATAGTCAACGACCGGTTGTCGATTGTCTGAGACGCTCTCCCGCTCTTCGCGCTGCAAAGTCCCCCCACGCTGCACGCGGGCCAATCCCTGCTCGGCCTGGGTAACGTAGAAATTAACCATCCTAAACTGGTACACATCACCTCCTTTGGCGGCCGCTTCATGGAGTATTTGAATTCTCCTTTGCAACTCCTGCATCCGCTCCAAATGCTTCTTGACGGCGGCAATTCTTTGCGTTCGATCGGCGGCGGCACTTCGCGCGGAATCCATCCACCGTAACGACCACTCATAAACGGATTCCAAAGAAGTGTTCCCCGTCAAATATGCCGCCGAAGTGGCTCCATACGCCCTGCTGGCTTGCTCGACCAACCTGTCCGCCACTATTCGATTTTGCCTGGCCGAATCATCGAGGCCGGCCGCTTCGGCAGGTTCGGTGGTGTTCAGCTCAATCGTATTCGGCTTGGGCGCTGGTTGACTGGCTGCGTCTTTCGTCGCGGACTTTTCATCCTTCGTCAAAACCTTTTCATCGCCAGCGGTATCCGAGGCAACTTTGTCCGACGGGTCGTCGGTCTGCTGTTTGGCTATCAGCTTGAGTTGCACGACGCTGGCCGCGACCAATAAAAGCGCGATGCAAACCAGCGAAGCTTTCTTCAGGGTCGAGTCGGCGGTGGCCGGAGCCGTCAGCACGCGGCGAATCCGTCGGGCCAACGATCGACCGCGAACCGCCGAGCCGTAGACCCGGCCGTGGCCGACCACCTGGCCCAATCGCATCAGCACCTTGGCATATTCGGTCGTCTCGCCCTGGCCGACCGCCGCATGGTCGCAGGCCCATTCGGCCGCCTCGTCAAACCGGTTGACGGCCCACCAGCTTGCCGGATTGAACCAATGCGGCAGCGCCAAAAACCGCGCGGCCAGCGAACTCCACACGTCGCCCCGCCGGTAATGGGCCAACTCATGTCGCAAGATGGCCAGGCGCTCCGGCGCGTCCAGCTCGCGCCACAATGGCTCAGAAATCACCAGTTCGAAGCCGCGCGGCAAACGGCATAAGAGCGGCCCCAGGTCGTCGGTCATGCTCAAGGGAATCTGCCGCACGCCCGCCTCGGCCAATAGCGCTTGCCACTCCGACGCCCAACGCTCGTCGGCCGCCACGCGCGATCGGAGCAATCGCAAAAACCGCACGTAGCCCACCAGCCAGGCGGTCAACAACACGACAATGCCCAGAAGCCAGGCGCTCAGCAGGGCGATCGCAGCGCGCTGCTTCCACACCGTCGACCAAGGGAGCGTCTCGACCGGCCGTTGAATCTCTGGCCCCGAGGCGCTCGCTAGTTCGACGGGGTCGGCCGGTTCTGTCACCGTTGCCGAAGTCCCGCCGACGGCACTCTCGCTTGGCGCGGCCACGGGCGTATGCAATTCGATCACCTCGACAGATTCGGCCGGCGCTTGTTCGGTGGGCGCTGATTCGGCCAGGGGCAATGTTCTTGCGATCAGGACCGGGGCGGACCGTTGGGCTTCATACCAGGGCAGGTCCAGCGGCAATCGCAAAAAGGTCCAGCCCACCAGCAGCACCAGCAGCCAGGCGGCCCGATGAGCCAGCGGCCAACTGGGGCGCGCGAAGCGTAACACGATGCCGGTCAATAGCGCGACCACGGAAAGCCAAAGCGTGGTCCGGCCCAAGACTTCCAGCAGCGAGGTGACAACGACGTCGCTCATTAGGGACCTGCACTTTCTTCGCAATGTTTTGTAGAGTGTCGCGGAATTCTTCGTATCAACGCACGAGCGCGAATGGACGTTTCTGGCCAACCCGGTTTCACGACCGCTGGCGGCATAGCCGCGCCGGCCGACACGTTTCCTCCGACCGCTCTTTCGTTTACTTCCTAAGTTCCTTGGTCTTTCGCCCCTGGCGTTCGGCCTGGGCGATCAATTGCTTGAGCTCGGCGATTTCGCCGCTCGACAGAGCCCGATCTTGCACCAGGTGGGCTACCAGCGGCACGATGTTGCCCGAGCTCACGCGCTCCAACAGCAAATCGAGATGGCCGGCGCTGACCTCCTCGGGCCCGACCGCCGCGGTATAGCGGGCCGGCCGATCGGCAGAGCGGTGGACGACGCCCTTTTCGACCAGCCGGTTCAGCCGCGTCTGCACGGTGGTATAGCCGATCGCCCGACCGAAACCGTTTTGCGCTTCGGACAATGTGACCGGCCCTTGGCGCCAGAGCATTTGCACGATTTCCAATTCGCCGGCCGAGAGCCGTGGCCCTGTGCGTTTTTTCATGCGATCCTCGCTTTGCTGTTTTCTGTCGGTTCGCGGAACAACGGGTCATTTCATGACGCGTGTCGTAATCAGTTTACTACCTTTGTCATAAATTGCAAGCGGAATTTTTCGCTGAGGGCAAGAAAATTTTGAGGGGCGGAAGACGAGCGGGCACCCGAGCCAGTGCGCGTCAGGTCAGGTCGGTTTCCAGCCAGCGGCGATAGGCGATCCAGGTCAGCAGCAAACCCAGGAGGGCAGACGTGGCCGGAAACACCAGTACATTGACCCCACGGTTAGTCGGTTGCATATTCGCCGCGGCAACGATAAAGCCGATGCACCAGGCGATTCCGAGCGTGAAGATCAGCGGAATCCAATAGCGGAAACGCAGGGTGACCAGCGCGATTCCATACAGTAAGCAGGCCATGCCCCACAGCACGGCCAGATACACCAGGGAGGTCACGACGATCATGCCAACTCTTCCGATGCCCGATACCGGTGGTCGGTGGTCTGACAAGAGGGCGGCGGTGCCGATGACGATGACCGAAATCAAGCTTGTCCAGAGGACGACGTCGGCGGCCAGCGCCAGGGCCAATTCGCAAAAAAACCGGGGCCGCGTCACCGGACGCATCATTTCGATGCTCAGCCATTGGCGACGCAGTTGCCAAGGACCAAACGGCGCAAGCAGGAACATCACGCTGGCCATGAGCACGACAGGAATCACATATTCGCGGTTTCCGGTGCCGTACCAGGCCAATCCCATCAGCCCCAGCACGCACGCGACGACCAGGGCCAACGTCGACCACGCCAAGGCCACCGGAATGCGCCATCGCCCGATGGTCCACCAGCCGCGGCCGACGCGGGCCAGCCGCCGCTCGACTCGAGCATCGCGAAATGACAATAGCAGATTCTCCCAGCGGCCGAAGACCCCCTCGGAGCGTGGTCGCTCGACCAGGAAATCGTCGTTGACGAAAACGTGGTCCGAGAGTCGCAACAGAAAGATGGCCGCCAGGGGATGCGCTAAAACGGCCAGCGCGACCAGTGCCCCCGAGAGAAGCGGTACTTCTCCTTTGAGAAATCGAGCGGAAAACGAATCCGCGTGGTGCAACACATCCCATGCGATTCCAAGCGGCATGGCCATCACCAGGACCATGGCCTTGGGCCAACAAACCGTCACGGCCAAGGATAGCCCGGCGACCGAATAGGCCGCGATCAGGGCCCAGGGTTGTGCGTCAGCCAACCAAGCCTGACCCCAGGGGACCACGACCCAAACCAGCAAGCTTGCCGCGGCGCCCACCACGAAATGCGGGACGGCAAATCCGGGCGTCAACCGTGCTTCCGCGTTTCCGAATTGGCGGCGCAGGTGCAGCGCGATAAAGCAGCACGTCACGGATGCCAGCGTGATCGAAGGCAGCGAACCTCCGACAAACGCAGCGCCCCACCACATGTGCATTCCCCACCAGGTACTGGCCAGAAGATAAGCAATCCCCAGAACCCAAAAGCGGGGGCGCCACACGTACGTCAGGATCACCTGCCAAACCTTAATCATCGTGGAGCTCCAGGAAAATCTCTTCCAGGTTGAGATCTTGCACCTCGACCGTGGCGTGCCACCGCGATTCGA
>JBGQKM010000293.1:0-7078 GCA_041499515.1 Planctomycetia bacterium
CTTCGCATTTTCTTGGGCTGACAAACTTCCAGATGTCAATACGAACGCTGGTTGGCCCGATCGAAGCAGGGCAATGATCTCAATCTGCCTGCTGCGTATGCGCTTATCCTTAGTAATGATTGCCCAGCCTCTTTTGCCGACCACCGGAATCCAAATTGGGTCCTCGGCGTCTGAATTGAAATAGTCCTTATGGACCTCTATTCTCAAGCCATTCGCGCGCAGGATTTTCGCAAGATCGTATCCACCCAAGCAACGATCGAGAAAGAAGGTTTTGGAATCACGCGGCAGCGTCGAGCCTGACCTCGCACCTGATCGCTTCCTCGATGTCGAGCGTTTTGCAATCATAGTCTTTGGCCAGATGCTCGGCAGGTTCTCCAGCTAGCCACCTTTCGGCAAGCGACGATGTGGGAACGCCCGCTGCCGCTAAAACTGCGCGTCCAAATGACACACGCGGATCGATAAATACACTTTTGGGGCTGTCTAAGTTATCGCGAGTAAACGGCCAGAGCCGAGTCACAAGCTTGTTTTCTCGGTCTAGTCGCTGTAAGTATTGTTCAATCACGGAGCGCATTACCTCTTGGCCGCGCGCAGAAGCATCTACAAGCTTGCCTAGTTTCTCGACGAAAAGGCTCGCGCCGTCCGTTGCGAATTCGTGATCGACTAGGGGATGATCGGCGCCAAATTCTTTCACTACAAAATGCAGAGCGTGCCGTATATTCTCGAGCGGAACCTTAAAGGTCCTCCGGCATGCGCTCAGCACATGGGCTTCGGCTAGATTAACGAACGACATCAGGTGGCTGGCCGGGTCAGCAATCTCGATGATCGGCGCGAATTCCCTTTTTTCGTACTTGGTTTTATAATCGCGTCCAAGAACCCAAGTGCGCAGGGTAATCTCGGGCATGCGCAGGTAGTGCGCAGCCTCAGCGATGCTATAAGTTGGAACCGTGCGCGGGTCTACAAACCCCAACATCTTCGCGGGATCAAACTTGAGCTTGGCCACGAAGGAGACTCGCAAGAAAGAAGGAAGGAAACTTCCCCAGAGCGCAATCTTAGATGGCGCAAGATCTTCTGTCAACATGAACCTGTCTCACGCGAACCATAGCGCAGAAGCATGCGTCCATTTGCCATGATATGTCATCCGCGCTTCTCCCGACCCCGCTCTCACTCTCGCAGAGCGGCCCACGTCCTGGCGGCGCAGGCGTCTTACTAAACGTCCATAGGGAGCAGCACGCGCTGCCTGGGTTCAATTCTCCTTCTCTCCGCTAGTCCTACTTGGACTCACGCTTAGTGGCCTTGGCGAGCCTGTCCCGCATCCATTCAGACACCGAGACGGCACTCAGCGGGTTTTCTTGAAGCGGCTCAATCGACTGATCCTGTGCTTCCAAGAAACCGCGGAACCTTGAGGTGCCGTTTGCCATGTTCGTGGCCTACTACAATTATTGCTGGCAGTCCCGCGATGCGGGCAGCCAAGTAGTTGTCAGGCCTTAGCCTGACATCGGGGCGCTCGCCACACGATTTCTATTCTCCGCGCACGTTCGCGATCGCGTTCACTGCGGCACTGCGATTCTAATCGCCGCAGTCAAACGCCACGACAAATCGTCAGGCCAAGGCCCGACCTACCCGGCTACCCGGCTAGGCCGTCGGTTTGTTCTTGACACACGTCCCCTCTGCTAGAATCGAGGGCATGAATTTGATCAATTGCCCGGACTGTCGGAATGAAGTTTCAACGCTTGCGGCTTCATGCCCCAAATGTGGCCGCCCGCTTACTCCATCACGCAGACATGATCGGATTTCGGAATCGACCGGCCTGACGCTCGCCATGCTGGGGCTCGCGCCGCCGATTATCATGTTCTTGATGGGCCTGATCGGCGGTTACGCTCTGCTCTGTGTCAGTCTAGGTTTTTTGTCGATTGGCTTGCTGATATTCATTATTGGCCGATTCCTGTAGGAACTCTGCCAGATCCTTTTTCCGTGACATCGCGCCAAACTGTACCACTACCCAAAAGTGCAGGTGAACCGAATTTAGGACAAGGGGATAGGGTCACTTTTTCTCGACAACCGGCTGCCGACTGTATCCCTCGCACCTGACCACCGGCTGTGGCGGATACTTTCGGAAATGCGAGTCAGTCTGTGATAGGGAGCAGAGCAAGAAACGAGAGCCCTTGCCGGAAATAATCTCCCGCATGTGCTCACAGGTTTTGCAGAGGCCTTCGGTCACTGCTTGTCCCGATCGGCAATTCGATAGTCCAAGGTCGACCCATGCCAGCGTCGGCGCAACCGACGACTTCGTCCGAGTGTTTACCACACCCGAATCGTCAACTAAACGCCCAAATTGGGGAGTATCGGACCGCCTTCCGGCCACAAGTCGCGCGGGGTTTTTCCTGCGCGGTCTGCTACAATTAAGGGCATGGACACATACTTCCTGGAGATCCGTATGGCGATTCCTAAGATTCCGGACTGGTATCTGACCGTCGCTGTGGCCGCCGTGCTGACCGCTGCCTCAGTCGTGATCTGGATTCTCTTGAGTCGAGGCCCGTAGCCCTTTGTCCCTGACACCGCCCGGCCTGCTAGAATGACAAGCCATGAAAACACTGACCACCCAACAGCGCGAACTGCTGATTCAGCAAATTGGTGATGCCTCAACACGACTGAAGGAAGCCGCCAACGGACCAATACAAGACGCCTTCAGGGAGGACTTGCGTCGGCTGGTACGGCTGCTCTGGCTGGACGGACAAGCCGACGTTTGACCGGGTTCTCATTTTTCCCTGACACTCGGCCAAACTGGCCCACCACCGGCCATTCGCGGCACTAGCCGCTGGACGCGCAAGTCCTTATAATCACCCCCTTGTTGACCCGTCTTGTGGACGGGTTTTTCGTTTACTTGCGGTGCTGCGAAAAGAAAAGAATTGCCGGCTTGCGAAACGGTCCTGTACAAACCCGGGCGTCATCCAGCGTGAAGCAAACCACTGCCACAGCGAATGCCGATCGAAGCGGACTGGTCGCCGACGAAAAAATCCTGATCCTGGACTTTGGCGGCCAGTATGCCCAACTCATCGCCCGACGCGTGCGCGAACAGCACGTCTATTGCGAGATCGTGCGCTATGATATCAAGCCCCAGCGGATCCGCGAAATCGGTCCGCGCGGCATCATTCTTTCCGGCGGCCCGGCCAGCGTCTACGACGCCGACGCGCCCAAGTGCGACCCGGAGATCTTTCGCCTCGGCATCCCCGTGCTGGGCATTTGTTATGGCCTGCACCTGGCTTGCGAGGCCCTGGGCGGAAAGGTCGATCGGGCACAGGCCCGCGAGTTTGGCCGGGCCAGCGTGCACATTACATCGCACGCCGATCTGTTCGGCGACGTGCCCGACGATATTGAAGTCTGGATGAGCCACGGCGACCAGGTTTCGGCGATGTCGGCCGGCTTCGTGCCGCTGGCCGAGACGAAGACCTGTCCGATTGCGGCGGTCAAACACCGCGAACTGCCCGTCTATGGCCTGCAGTTCCATCCGGAAGTCACGCACACGCCGCTGGGTTCGCGGGTGCTGGGCAATTTCTTGACCCGGATTTGCCACTGCACCGGCGCCTGGCAACTCGACGACTTCGCCGAGCAGGTGGTCGAACAGATTCGCCGCCGCGTTGGCGCCGATCGGGTGATCTGCGGGCTCTCGGGCGGCGTCGATTCGTCGGTCGTGGCGGCGCTAATCTATCGGGCCATCGGTTCGCAGCTTTCCTGCATCTTGATCGACAACGGATTGTTGCGCAAGGACGAAGCCGCCTCGGTGATCGAAGAGTTCTCGAGCCATTTCCGCACCGACCTGCACGTGGTCAAAGCCGAGGACAAGTTCTTGCAAGCGTTGGCCGGCGTCACCGATCCGCAGGAAAAGCGCCGCCGCATCGGCCACGCATTCATCGACTGCTTCAGCGACGAAGCGGTCAAAATCCAAGGGGCCCGCTTCCTGGCCCAGGGCACGCTTTATCCCGACGTGATCGAAAGCGGCGCCGCGATCGATGGCCCGGCGGCCACGATCAAGCTGCACCACAACGTCGGCGGACTGCCGGCCGACCTGAGCTTCGAGCTGATCGAGCCGCTGCGCGACCTGTTCAAAGACGAAGTGCGCTCGCTGGGGTTGCAGCTTGGGCTGCCGGAGGAAATCGTCTGGCGCCATCCATTCCCTGGGCCGGGCCTGGCGGTGCGCTGCGTGGGCGAAGTGACCCGGTCGCGGCTCGACACGCTGCGCGAGGCCGATGCCATCGTCGTTGGAGAAATCAAGGCGGCCGGACTCTACCGCCAGACGTCGCAGGTCTTCGCGGTGCTGCTGCCGATTCGCAGCGTGGGCGTGATGGGCGACGCCCGCACGTATCAGGACACCGTGGCGGTGCGTGCGGTTTCGACCGAGGACTTCATGACGGCCGACTGGAGCCATCTGCCTTACGACGTGCTGGCCCGCATCTCGACGCGGATCATCAACGAAGTGCCCGGGGTGAATCGCGTCGTGTACGACATCAGCTCGAAGCCGCCGGCCACGATCGAGTGGGAATGAGCGCGAGCGGCGGCCGGGTCAATTGAAGCGGGCTTGCAAGTTGGCTTGCAAGCCCGCTGGAAAACCTCTCGCTCCAACCATTATCCGGCCGACTCGTGCGCACCGGTTTAGCGCGTCGAGCTGGCATCGACCAGGAAGTTGCCGTTGTTGGCCATCGGCATCAACGGCAGCCAGCAGTTGCCGGCCACGGTGTTGGTGCGAGCGTGGCCACCGACGTAGTAGGCCACTCCCATGCCGACGAACCACGCGTCTTCGGTCGACGCGATCGCGCCTTGCTCGGCCGTGGGGTGCATGTAGGTCATGTTGGCATACAGCGACATGTAATCGTTCAACGGCGTGGTGAAGGTGCCGCCGATGATGAAGTCGCCCAAGCTGCCGCCACCGGCCAGCCGGTTCTTCTGCGGAATGCCGAACCAGACCCAGCTATCGCCGCAGAACTCGTACTTGTGGTGCCAGAAGAAGTCGATCTGGTCGATCGTGCGGTACGCCACCTGGGCATTGCCCGCGTCATTGCTGCGGCTCATGCCTTGGTCGCGCAGCGTGCCCCAGGCTCCGATTTCGTTCCAGGCGTTGGTGGCATACGAAATCTGGCCGCGCCATTGACCCAACGTGGGGTTGTTGGCCTCCACCCCAAAGTTGCGGTTGACCATCCAGTCGTGGATCAGGCCGTAGCTCCAGTTCGACGTGTCGTTGACCTTCTTGAAGAAGCCCGTGGTGATGAACAGTTGCGTCTGGGCTTGCGTGGCGTTATTCGGCGCCGAGCTGCGGCCGTTCCAGTCGTAGATGCCATAGCTGGCTCCGAACTGGAAGCCGATGCCGGTCATGTCGCTGAAATTTCCCAGCCGCGTGCCGTAGTTGAAGCCCGTGCTGCCGCCGTTGTTGTTATTGTAGCTGCCGTCCGACACGCCGCGCCACGACTCGTAGCCGCTGTACACGATCAGGCCGCGATTCGGGCAAGCCTGACAGCTCGCGCACATGCTGTCGCCGTCGTTGCAGGCGCAATCGCCCATGGCCGGCGCGGCCGCGGGGGCTGCCGGAGCTGCCGGGGCCGCTTGGGTGTCACCCGTGAGGAAGTTTTGGCTCTCGTTGTTTTCGGCGTAGTAGGTGTTGAGCGAGGGTACTTGTCCGAACGGCCGCTGCTGGCCGGCGAACTGGTAGTCTTGTGCCCGGGCAATGCCGGACATGCAGAGCAGCGCAGGCACCAGCGCAACGAGTGCCCCTTGAAGATCGATCCGCATGACGTCCGCCTCCGTGTGTCAGATTGAAAGGGCGGCCATTCCGTGGCCGCAAGCGTGTGCGTAGAGTTTTGTATCTCCGCGACCAATCGCCGACCGCCGTTGTCTCGCACTTCGCGCGCCGTGACCGCTGCTGGGCGAATCGTCGCCACGCGCCTGCCGAACCGCGAGCTGCCACTTTGCAATTGGTGGATGCTTCTACATCGCTAAACGATCGGAGAATCGCTGTCGGGTGAACAGTCTTTTCGCACCGGCAGGCCGACGCGTCATGCGCGTCACACTCGCCGCAAACCACAGCCCTTGCCAGACCCCGTCAGCCGATCGACTGCCGGCACGCCGGAAAAAATCGGTGGTCCTTTGGAGAGAGTCTGACGCCGCCCCCAACGCTCAACCCGCCCCATCCGCCAAGATCGAACCCCCTGGCCAACGCCTTCCGCCGGCGCGAAGCCCGGCCCCCCACGCCGCCCTGTCCGCCGGCCGCTTTGCTGTTAGAATGCCTGACCTTCACCCATCCAGTCCAACCCGCCGCCAATTCGAGCCCATGGGCAAGCAATACATCTATCAAATCGCCGAACTGACCAAGAAACACGGCCAGCGGGAAGTGCTCAAGAACATCTGGCTGGCCTTCTATCCCGGCGCCAAGATCGGCGTCCTGGGCCGCAACGGCTCGGGCAAGAGCACGCTGTTGCGGATCATGGCCGGCACCGACCGCGAATTCGACGGCTCCGCCGAGCTGGCCTCCGGCTATACGGCCGGCTACCTGCCGCAAGAACCCCAGCTCAACCCCGACAAGGACGTGTGGGGCAACGTCGAAGAAGCCGTCGAGCCGACCCGCAAGATCCTCCACCGCTTCGACGAAATCAACGCCCGGCTGGGCGAGGACCTGAGCCCGGTCGAAATGGAAAAATTGCTGGCCGAGCAGGCCAAGGTTCAGGATCTGATCGAGGCCCACAACGCGTGGGAACTCGACCGGCAAGTCGAAATCGCCATGGATGCCATGAACCTGCCGCCGGGCGAGGCCGACGTGGCGACCCTCTCGGGCGGCGAGCGCCGCCGCGTCGCGCTGTGCAAAATTCTGCTCCAGCGCCCCGACCTGCTGCTGCTGGACGAGCCGACCAACCATCTCGACGCCGAGAGCGTGGCCTGGCTCGAACGCCACCTGGCCGAATATCCCGGCACCGTCGTGGCGGTGACCCACGACCGCTACTTTCTCGATAATGTCGCCGGCTGGATCTTGGAGCTCGACCGCGTACAGGGCATTCCCTGGGAAGGCAACTACTCCTCCTGGCTGGAACAGAAAAAG
>JBGQKM010000294.1:0-7043 GCA_041499515.1 Planctomycetia bacterium
CAAACAACATCCCGACAAGAAGAAAAGCCTGGTGATGAAACGCCGCCTCGCCGGCTGGAGCAGCGACTTCCTATCCGAAGTCCTGTTCGGAACAGGAACTTAGTGTGCGCCAGCCCTGTGGCAACCCCTCCCTGTTGTGTAGGGTATCCGCGTAAAGCGATTGTAAGGCCAGTCCAAGACCGCGTGCAACTTCGGGGCGCTAAAACGAACCGCGTAGATAACTCGACCACCCGAGGGGCAACTGCTTTTATAATGGCCAAACCTGACTCACGCCCGCTGGGTGGCGCTGCCGCGCGACAGGTGCCGCTCGACCGCGGCGCGAATAAAACCGGCAAACAGCGGGTGCGCGGCGGTGGGCTTCGATTTGAACTCGGGGTGGAATTGAACCGCCACGAACCAGGGGTGGTCCTCCAACTCGATGATCTCGACCAGCGAGTCGTCGGGGCTGGCGCCGGCGATGACCAGGCCGTTGGCCTCAAACTGTTGGCGGTAGAGATTATTGAACTCGTAGCGGTGCCGATGCCGCTCGGAAATCACTTGCCGGCCATAACTGGCCGCCGCCTTGCTCCCGGGAGTCAGACGGGCCGGCTGGGCCCCCAGTCGCATCGTGCCACCCTTGTCCGTGATCGCTTTCTGCTCATCGAGCAGGCAGATCACTGGATGAGGCGTGTCCTTGTTGAATTCCGTGGAATGGGCGCCGGCCAGGCCGACGACGTTGCGGGCAAACTCGATCGCCGCGCATTGCATGCCCAGGCAAATGCCGAAAAACGGGATTTCGCGTTCCCGAGCAAAGTGGATGGCCTCGACCTTGCCCTCGATCCCTCGCTCGCCGAATCCCCCCGGAACCAACAGCCCGTCGTAGCCGGCCAAGAGCCGCTCGGGCCCTTCCTGCTCGATCGACTCGCTTTGAATGCGCTGGATGCGAATTTGAGCCCGATGGGCGATGCCGGCATGGTCCAGCGCCTCGTAGATCGACTTGTAGGCGTCGCGATGTTCGGCGTATTTGCCGACCACGGCAATGCTGATTTCGTGCTCCGGATTGCGGAGGTTGTGCAGCAACTCGCGCCAGTTGTCCAATTCGAGCTTGCCGGCCTGCAATCCCAGCGACTCGACAATCAAGTCGTCCAGCCCGTTGTCGACCAGGCTCAACGGGACTTCGTAAATCGAAAAATCCTTGTCCTTTTCCTCGATCACCGCTTCGATCGGCACGTTGCAGAACAGGGCGATTTTTTCGCGGTCCTCGCGGCTCAACGAGCGCTCGGTGCGGCAGATCAGCACGTCGGGCTGGATACCGATCTGGCGCAACTGGCCGACGGAGTGCTGCGTCGGCTTGGTCTTCAATTCGCCGGCCGCTTTCAAATAGGGCACCAGCGTCAAGTGGATGTACAGGCAATTTCGCTTGCCAACGTCGAGCGAGAATTGGCGAATGGCCTCCAGGAACGGCTGGCTTTCGATGTCGCCGACGGTGCCGCCGATTTCAGTGATCACCACGTCGACGTCCTCTTCGGCCAGCTTGCGGATGCAGCCCTTGATCTCGTTGGTAATGTGCGGGATGACCTGCACGGTCTTGCCCAAAAACTCGCCCCGCCGCTCCTTGTTGATCACCGACTGATAAATCTGCCCGGTCGTGTAGTTCGAATCGCGCGTCAGGGGGCTGTGGGTGAATCGCTCGTAATGCCCAAGGTCCAAGTCGGTCTCGCTGCCGTCATCCAACACGTACACTTCGCCGTGTTGATAGGGGCTCATCGTCCCCGGATCGACGTTGATATACGGATCGAGTTTCTGCATCCGCACCCGCAGGCCGCGCTGCTCGAGCAACATGCCGATCGAGGCGCTGGTCAGCCCCTTGCCCAACGAACTGACCACGCCGCCGGTGACGAAAATGTGTTTGGTCATGTAAACCCGCTCAATGACAGATGTTTACCCCCGCGCAAGCGAGAGGCGGATTGAAAAAAACGACAAAGGGCATTCCGACGAGCCGGAAAATGCCCTGCTAGGCGGGGCCAGGGTCGCTGATCCCTGGACCTTCATCTTAGCGAGAAAGGGTCCGCCTGACAAACGCCCGATAATCCTCGGGCGTATCGATGCCCACGGTCGGCTCGTCCACGACGCCCACGGCGATGGAGTACCCGTGCTCGAGCACGCGCAACTGCTCAAGATTCTCCAGCATTTCCAGCGACGTTCGCGCCATCGACGCCAGACGAAGCAAGAAATCGCGGCGATAGGCGTACAAGCCGATGTGCAGATAGAAATGCGGCGGTTCGGCGATCAAGAGCTCGTCGCTCCATTCGCGCGCGTGCGGAATCGCGCTGCGGCTGAAATACAATGCTCGGCCGCGACTGTCGAACACGACTTTCACGCAGCCCGGGTCGTTCAATTGCGCGCGGTCGCGGATCGGCGTGGCCAGCGTCGACATCGCCATGTCGGGGTTTTCTTCGAGCAGTTCGATCACGCGGTCGATCGAAGCTCCGGCCAGTTCCGGCTCGTCCCCCTGCACGTTGACCACGATATCCACATCCTCCAGATGCCGGGCGGCCTCAGCCACGCGATCGGTGCCGCTGGCGCAGGTTGGGCTGGTCAAACGCACCTGGCCGCCAAAACCTCGGACCGCCGCGGCAACGTCCTCGTGATCGGCTGCCACACACATGCCGCTGGGTTTGCCGGCCCTTTGGGCAGCTTCGTACGTGTGTTGCACCAGCGGCTTGCCAGTTTCGTTGAGCAAGAGTTTGCGCGGCAGGCGGGTCGAGGCCAGCCGGGCCGGAATCACGACATAGCTGGTCGAGCGGACGCGCAGGCGTGGGGCTGCCTGGGACATGGCCGGTTTCCTCCTTGAAGCGCCGGGCCCGGGTATCGGCCAATCTTTTATCCTATCGGGGGCCAGGGATGAAAGAGGGGTTTTCGGGCCAGGCCGCGCAGAAGGCTGTTTTCTGGCGGTCTGGCGAGTGAGAACCCGGCGAAATGTGGTACCATCAAGGAAGGACTCGTGTGCTAGGATTGTGGCGGCCGTCATGTGCTGAAACGGCTGTCAGAATCAAGCTTTACGTCCGGCATCCGGGACAGTTACAAGGCAACCGCCGAGTGACTCGACTGGCCGGCCAGTCACGGGGAGTGCCGCCAGGATGTGTGGAATTGTCGGTTATATCGGTCCGCGCGAGGCCGCGCCCTATCTGATCGAGGGGCTCCGTCGGCTGGAATACCGGGGATACGACAGCGCCGGCGTGGCCACCATCGACCACGGCATCTTGACCGTGACCAAGCGGGCCGGCCGGCTGGATAACCTGGCCCAGCGGCTCAACGAGGTTCCTTCGCCGGGGCACATCGGCATCGGGCACACGCGTTGGGCCACCCACGGCCCGGCCACCGATGTGAACGCCCACCCGCACCTCGGCGGCGATTCGGCCGTGGTCGTGGTTCACAACGGCGTGATCGAAAATTTCCGCCCGCTCAAAACGCGGCTGGAGGAGCAAGGGTATTGCTTCCACTCGGCGACCGACAGCGAAGTGATCGCCCATCTGATCGCCAGTTGTCTCGACGAACAACGGACCCGCGAAACATCGCACGGCAACGGCCCGCCGACGAGCGAAAACCTGGACGTCGAAATCGACCCGCGGCACCGGCCGCTGGTCGAGGCGGTCCGCCAGGCGCTGGCCCAGTTGCATGGCACCTACGGCCTGGCGATTCTGTTTCGCGATTATCCTGACGTGATCATCGCCGCGCGGCTCGGCAGCCCGCTGGTGGTCGGCGTGGGCCAGGGCGAGCACTTTCTCGCCAGCGACGCTTCGCCCCTGGCCGGGCACACCGATAAGATCGTCTATCTGGCCGACCACGAACTGGCGGTCATCACGGCCGACTCGCTGCAAGTGATCGATCGCGATCAGGTGCACGTGGCCCACCAGGTGCGCGTGCTCGACATGGTGGCCGACGACGTCGGGCTCGACGGCTATCCACATTACATGCTCAAAGAAATTTTCGAGCAGCCCGAATCGATTCGCAACGCGATGCGCGGTCGGCTCAGCCTGGACGAAGCCACGGCGGTGTTCGGTGGGCTGAACCAGACACCGCGGCAGTTGCGTGGCGTCAACCGTATTTTGCTCACGGCCTGCGGCACGAGCTGGCACGCCGCCCTGACCGGTGAGTACCTGATCGAAGATCTGGCCCAAATCCCCGTCGAGGTCGAATATGCCAGCGAATTGCGCTATCGCAATCCGCCGCTCGACACCAACACGCTGCTGTTTGCCATCACGCAAAGCGGCGAGACGGCCGACACGCTGGCCGCTTTGCGCGAAATGAAGCGCAAAGGACACCCGACGCTGGCCATCTGCAACGTGGTGGGCAGCTCGATCGCCCAGGCGGCCGACGGCGGCATTTATCTACACGCCGGGCCGGAAATTGGCGTCGCCTCGACCAAGGCGTTCACGTCGCAATGCGTCACGCTGGCCATGCTGGCCCTGTATTTCGGCCGGCTGCGCAACTTGAGTTTCGACGCCGGCATTCGGATTATCGAACGCCTGCAAGAACTGCCCACGCACGTCGCCCGGGCCTTGAAAACCAACGACGTTGTCAAGCGGATCGCCGGCAAGTACTGTCACTGCACGAATTTTTTGTACCTGGGCCGGCAATACAATTTTCCCACCGCTCTGGAAGGGGCGCTGAAGCTCATGGAAATCAGCTACATTCTCGCTGAGGGTTATCCGGCGGCCGAAATGAAGCACGGCCCGATCGCCCTGGTCGACGAACATACGCCCAGCGTGGTGCTGATTCCGCAAGGTTTCGTGTACGACAAGGTGATGTCGAACCTGGAAGAGATCAAAGCCCGCGGCGGGCCCGTCATCGCGGTGGTGGGCGAAGGCGACAGCCGCGTGGCCGACCTGGCCGACGACGTGATCGAAGTGCCCAACGTCGAAGAGTTCTTGCAGCCGATCGTCACGGTCATACCGCTGCAACTGCTGGCCTATCACATCGCGGTTTTGCGCGGCTGCGACGTCGACAAGCCGCGGAACCTGGCCAAGAGCGTGACGGTCGAGTGAGGCCGCGTTAATTCATCAGCAACCAGATGAGGCCCACGCCCGCGGCGAGCAGGGCCGCGAGCACCAGCACGCAGCCAGCAGGGCTCATCTGCACCGTGATGCGTGGCGCAGCCGTGAATTGCTCAGGCACTTCGGCTCGCAGTCGCCCGTCGAGTGCCTCGACAAAATCCTTGGCCTCTTTAAGCCCGCAGCCGGTCGCTGAGCGATAGGTTTTGATCGCCTCGATCAGCCGCCCGGCGAACAGGGCCTGGTTGACGCGGTCCATGACGTTTGGGTCGGGTTGCTGGTTCATCCGTCGCGCTCCGATTGCCCGATGGGCCGACCGACAGCCTAGCTGTCGCCGCCGGCATCGAGCCAGTATATTTGAAGTGCGTTCGGGCCCGTAGCTCAGTTGGTTAGAGCAGGGGACTCATAATCCCTTGGTCGTAGGTTCGAGTCCTACCGGGCCTAATTTTTTGCAAAAGGACTGACAAAGGTTAGTTTTTCTGCGTATTGCCATTTTGTGTGTATTGCTAACACGCTCGACGTAAGCCATTGATTTACGACGCCAGCCGTTTCGCAACGGTCGATCGCCGAAATTGCGGACTATTTTGATTGCACGGAACCAAAATGACGTTACTTGACGAAGCAGACAAGGATTTCGAGATATTGGAACGGGCCGGCAGCGGACTTGACGGCGCGATATACAGAGGCAGACAAATCAGTCTGCTTCGCAACGTCGCGATAAAAGTAATCCATCCGGAAATGGCCCATGTTGCGGACCCGATCAAGCACGCACGGGCATTGGTAGCGGCGGGCGCGCATCCAAACCTTGTCACAACCTTCCTAGTTACAACCGTCCGCCATCCGATTACGAAGGAGCTTGTCGATGTCATCGTGATGGAGTGGCTCGTCGGCGAGCAACTCGGCCAGCGCTGGAGCGGCTTGCGGTTCACGCTAAAGGAAGCCACCCTACTCTGTAACGGGATCTTAGATGGCATGGAATATCTGCACAGCAAAGACATCACCCACGGTGACTTGCATCCCGGCAACATAATGTGGACATCCGCTGGTCCTCGATTGATCGACCTCGACTATGCCGACCAAAAGTCGCTTCCGAGGGCAACATCGATGTCCAAAGCACTTCGTCTCAAAGCTGATATTTCCGCGGTAGGGTATGTCATTTCCCAAAGCCTTAAGCGCTCTGATATTGACCAAGAGCACTTAGCAACAAGAGACTCGGACATTCGAGACGCAATAACCTTGGGTGCAATACGGTTGATCGTGGCGGATGTTCTCGAACACTCAACGACGACAAACAAATTGCCGGTTCTGATCCGGTTCATAGAGCCACTCGTTGCCGCGATCGACGCGATTGAAAATGGGCACCCCGCGAGAGAGCTTCGCATTCAGCGATACATGAAGTGGCTGAACGACGAACTCAAGGAAATCGCGCCTGACTTTACGAGGACGGAGGTTGAGGGCGATCGTGCGTTAGACGACGACCTAATTGAGGCGATCGAAAAGTCAACTCAGTTGGTTGCTGGGTTCTCGCAATTAGCCGAGACCGTCGTCATGGTCGGACAGAAAGTCGCAGCAAGCGAAGTCTACCGAGGGTTGGCACCGCTCCTCGCAAAATATGATTTGCCTGTCGATTTTCCAGGTGGCACCGTCAAGTCAATCGAATTCGATTTCTTTAAGTTTATTGGCCACGAACTCTTCACATCATTTTTGTCGCTCTTCATTCGCAATGACAGGTACGAACTCCTTAATGACGTGCTCGAAGAGCAACTTTACATTGAGAATCTTCACATCTCAGGCTTGGTGCCCGAAGAATATTTCTCGGACCATGTTGAGCTTCTTCGCTACCGCAATAAACGACTGAAATTGACCCGGCTTAGTTCGAGTTTCGCGTTTTGTGCTAGCGTAGTTGACGGAAAGCACGAGCCTCGCTCACGATGCGGGTAGGTCTTGCAAACCACTCGCACGCAAGGAGGCTCGTATGAATCTTGTTACTTCTTTTTTGGTGATGTTGCA